>ONYW01000029.1 GCA_900322215.1 uncultured Eubacteriales bacterium
TGACATATTCGCCGCTGAAGATGTAATTGCGGTTTTTCATTGCCTTGGAGCAGGTCTCGGAGCTAAGCTGAGGCTGCATGGATATTCCGAGAACATACTGCGAAACATCTGTAAAGTAGGTCGCCTCGCCCACCTTGTCCGTGCTTGCCGAGGCGTTGTTGCCGCCCTGTTGTCCGCCGGGGAATCCACCCTGTTGTCCGCCCGGGAATCCGCCCTGTTGACCGCCCGGGAATCCGCCTTGCCCGCCGCTTGGCGGAGTCGTGCCGTCAGGCATCGCCGGTGGCGTTGTGCCGTCCGCTTGTTGTTGCTCCGTTTGGACTGTTGTTTCCGTTGTCGTATTTGCCGCATCGCACGCTACAAACGAGACCGCGAGCGTCACGATACACAATACTGCAAGTATAAACGTTAAAAATTTCTTGGTTTTGGTTTTCATAGGAGTCACCTCACTTTGTTTTCTTGCCTACATCATAAAAGTCAAGGCTTAAAAGGAAGTTTAAAAACCAAAAAAGTTTTTTAATTGTTTTTTAATTTTTCCAAAAAATCTTTTACGTTTGTATTTTATTTGTATAAAAAACAATTATTTATGACATAAATAATGTTGACTTTCATTCTTTTGAGAGTAAAATATGTGTGGCAAAAAAAATATCGCAAAAAGCGAAAGGAGTTTTTATGAAAAAGTATATTGCTGAATTTATCGGCACACTCGTTCTCGTACTCTTCGGATGCGGAACGGCAGTTCTCGTCGGTTGTGATACAACCGGCGGTATCGTTGCAACATCTCTTGCATTCGGTCTTTCCATCGTCGCTATGGCATACTCTATCGGAAACGTCTCCGGTTGCCACGTCAACCCTGCGGTCTCCCTCGGTATGCTCCTCACGAAGAAAATGAACCTAAAAGATTTCTTGGGCTATATTTGCGCGCAAATCCTCGGCGCATTTGTCGGCGCACTTCTCCTCGCCCTCTTCACGGGATCCTTTGAAAACCTCGGCGGAAACGTCGCACAACCTGTGCTTGTAAACGCATACGGCGAAGTCGGCTCCCTCTTTGTGGCACTCGCAGTTGAAATCGTCCTTACGTTCGTGTTTGTGCTCGCGATCCTCGGCGTAACGTCCAAGACGGAAAACGGCAGAGTCGCAGGTCTTATGATAGGTCTCACACTCACGCTTATCCACCTCCTTGGCATCAACCTCACGGGCACGTCGGTCAACCCTGCACGTTCTATCGGTCCCGCTATCGCACAAGCGTTTGTCGGCAACCTCGAAGCACTCAAAGAGATTTGGATCTTCATCGTCGGACCTCTTGCAGGCGCGGCACTTGCGGCACTCGTCTTCTCTCTCGTTTTGAAAGCAAAAGAGGAAAAAGCGCAAGAAGCCTAACGAGCATTATTTTGAAAAACTCAGCCAGTGGAAAACCACTGGCTTTTTCTATATCGAAACAATAATAGGACAATTATTAAATATTTAAATATCTTAATTTGCTATTCTTAATATCTTGTGATACACTAATCTTATGGAAAAAATAAAAATCGCACAAATAGTCGGCAACGCCACGACGGGTGGAGTGATAAGTTGCATCCTAAACTTCTATCGACATATAGATAGAGACGCTTTTGTATTCGATTTTTATTCCTACGGACCGTCCAAGTTCGATGAAGAAATCCGCTCTCTTGGCGGAAACGTCTATTATATTCCGAAGGCGATACGTCCGCTCTCTCACGTCCATGCTCTCAAAAAACTTTTGAAGGACAAGGGGTATGACATAATCCACGCGCACCTCACCACCCTCTCCGTCGTATCGCTTTGTGCGGCGAAAATGGCGAAGTGCAAAGTGCGCGTGTGCCATTCGCACTCAACTACGCACAGGGGCGAAAAAACGAAGATAGTCAAAGACTGCCTGCGCCCGTTCTCAAAGATGTTTGCCACGCATCTTGCCGGATGCAGTGAATATTCTATTCGCTGGCTGTACGGCAAAAAGGCGGCAAAGGACGCGTTCCTCTTGCACAACGCTATAGAACTTGACAGATTTCAGCCTGACACGGAACTTCGAGAAAGAACGAGAAAGACGCTCGGACTCGGCGACGAGTTTGTGTTCGGCACTATAGGCAGGCTCGTATATCAAAAGAACTACAAGTTTTTGATAGACGCTTTCGCGCTCTACGCAAGCAAAAATCCGCACGGAAAACTGCTCATTGTCGGCGACGGCGATGAAAAGTCCGCTATAATCAAAAAAATAGACAAATACGGTCTTAGAGACAGAGTTTCCATTTTAAGCGAAGTAAACGACGTGCAAAAATACTATTCGGCATTCGACTGTTTCCTGCTTCCGTCGAGATACGAGGGGCTTCCGCTTGTCGCCGTCGAGGCGCAGGCAATGAATCTCCACTGCCTCTTGTCAAGCGAAATTACAAAAGAGGTCGATATGGGCGGAGTCTACGGTTTTCTCAACATAAAGTCCGCAACCGTTTGGGCAAACGCCATGCAAAAAGCGTTTGACGAACGCCCTCGCGAGAACGTTCACGACACGCTCGTCGGCTCGAGCTTTGACATCACGAGCGAAACAAAACGCTTGGAAGAGTTTTACAAATCCATCGCCATAAAAACGCCTGAAAGGAGAGAGTTATGACAAAAATCCTCGTCGCATATCACAAAGAAGCGCAGATAGTCAAAGACGACGTTTTTGTTCCTATTCACACGGGCGCGGCGCTTGCAGGCAATACGGCGTGGAGCAAGGACATTCTCCGCGACGACGCAGGCGACAATATCTCCGTCAAAAACCCGACCTACAACGAATTGACGGCGGTGTACTACGCTTGGAAGCACTATTCCGAACTCGGCAATCCCGACCGTATCGGGCTTTGCCATTACAGGCGTTTTTTCATCTTTGAAGAGCGCAAATATGCCTACTACGAACAGCGCGATACGGGCGAGCATATCTTGCAAGACATAAAGGCGGAGAACTTGGATCCTCTCCTCTCCTCTTGCGACTTTGTCGCACCCATGCCAAACGTTCGCAAATCCGTCTATGACAACTACTGCTCCGCACACCACAAGGACGATATAGACCTTGCTCTCGACATAGTCGCCCGTCTATTCCCGAACATAAAACCTGCGGCGGACAAGTATGCGCACGGCAAGGCGGCGTTTTTCTACAACATGTTTATTCTCTTCCGTCAAGACTTCTTTGACTACTGCGAGTTCATTTTCGGCGTGATGGACGAATACGAAAAGTTGACTGCGCACAGGGACGAGAGATTTTTTATAAGCGAAGTGCTGACAGGAATGTTTTTTGTTTACCTCATGGAAAACGGCAAAAAACCGCTCTTTCTCCCCGTTTTGTATATAGGCGGAAAACCGAGTTTCAAGCAGTCGCTTGCCATGTGCAAGGCGAATTTCAAGGGCAACACGTCGGGATTTTTGTTCAAAATCAAACCTCTCATCGTCTATTTCACTCCAAACAGCCTGCTCCTTCGTCGCAAGCGCAAGACAACTTCAATAAAGTAAAAACGGATTCGATACGAATCCGTTTTTTGTTTGAATTTTGTTTAATGAAAACCAAGTTTTATACAAGTTTGACTATTCTTGTTCCTTTGACAAATCCTTTATGATCTTTGCGGGAACGCCCGCGACGAGGACGTTTGGCGGTACGTCGTGGGTGACGACTGCACCTGCCGCCACGACTGCACCGTCACCTATCGTCACGCCCGGCAAAATCATTGCGCCCGAGGCTATCCATACGTTGTTGCCGATAGTGACAGGCAAATTGCGTTGGTTCTCCTTTTTGAGGCGATGCTCTGGATCGAGCGGATGAAGCGGAGTCGCTATCGTCACGTTCGGACCGATGAGCACGTCGTTGCCTATCGTGATTTTTCCGTCGTCGACAAGCGTCAAGTTGAAGTTGGAATAAAAGTGCCTGCCTATAAAGACGTTTTTGCCTCCGAAGTTTGCGTGTATCGGCGGTTCGACGTATGACTCGTCGCCGATTGCGCCAAACATCTTTTTGAGCATTTTCATGCGCCTGACAAGTCCGAGCGGAGATGCTTTCGTCTTGTTGAACTTGTTCATATAGTTTATGCAACGCTCTTGGTACATGAGAAGTTCAAGGTCGTTGCAATAATACCATTCTCCGCTGAAGAGAATTTTGTCAAATTTGTCGTTTCGTTTCATAGTTTCCTTTTGGGATCAAAAAACCATCTTGCGATGGTTTTAGGCTTGTACGTTTGCCACAATGATTTTCATAAGCGTCACAAGTACACGCTTTTCGTTCTCCTGAAAGGAGCCAAACGCCTTTCTTGCAAACTGCTCGTTGAGGAGGTCGATAAGTTCGGAGATTCTCGCTCCCTGCTCGGTCAGCACGAGTTTTTGCTCGCGCTTGTCGACTTCTGAGATAGAGACCTTGATGAGACCTTTTTCCTTTAAGGACGCAACGCTACGCGAGACGAGAGCCTTCGATACGTCGCTGTCGTGCGCGATGTCGCTTGCCGTAGACACCGAGTCAAGACTTGACAAAACAACTATCTCGTTGGGAGACAGGTTGTAGTCTTCAAGCTCTTTCGACAAGAAATCCGCGTACGCTCTCGACACCTTCTTGACGGAGGCAAATATGAAATTTAAGTTGTTTACGTCACTCATAAGTATATTATTGATTGCAGAGCAATCAAAATGAATCTTCGCTTTGCTCAATGAATCTTCACTCTGTTCAATGAATCTTCAGAGATAAATCTCTTCAATGAATCTTCGGTGATTAAATCACCTCAATTATGGATGAAATGAAATTCTATTCTTCCGCAATTGAGCGGTTTTAACCGCGAGGATTCATTGAGCACACAAATGAAAAGTGTGCGAAAATTCATTGAGCGTCAGCAAAGATTCATTGAATGTAATGAATATTCATCACAATTTGCCTTTTGGCAAATTGCGTTTATTCTTCGTCTTTCGGCGCGTCGTCGGAAGATTCTTCTTCAAAGACTTCTTCAACCGGCGTCTCTTCTGTATGTGCCGGCGGGACTGCGACTGCGTCTGCGTTCGGGAACTCGAACGTTTCGGGAGCATAACCGTTTTCCGCCAAGTCTTCATTGTCGGGGTTTTCGCCGTTTGCGATAGCCTTTCTACGCTTGATCTCCGCGACCGCTTCTTGTTGTTCCTTCTCGTTGAACTTGTAGAAGAAGAGCGGAATTACCGTAAGGAAGAAGGATATTGCCGCAACGAGCACGAGCATAGTCCACATAGTGTCCTTTGACGCCGCTGTGACGGAGGCAACGTTGTTTGCCTCAACGCCCGCCATATAGTAGGCAAGAACGCCGATAAACGCGCCGACTGCCATACCGATTTTTGAGATGAACGTCTGCATTGCAAAGCAAATGCCCTCTGCTCTCTCGCCTGTTTTGAGTTCGAGATATTCGACGGTGTCGCCGATCATAGCGTAGGTTACGATATTGCCGATACCCGTCGGAACACCCGCGACGACGAGCGCTATCATAAGGACGATGACAGTCGCAATACTCGTATAGTTGCCGTGGTCGACCGCAATGCCGACGATGTATGCGATGAGCATAAACACACCGCCTATGACGTGCGACCAAATGTAGGTGTTGCGCTTGCCGAACTTCTTTGTGAAGTACGGAACGAGTAGCGAAGCGATGAGTCCGCCCGGCACGACCGCCATTGTGAAGAGCGCATACATGGACTCTCTGTTCATGACGTATTTTGCAAAGTAGAGACCGCCCGTGTAGGTGAACAGCATTCTTGCCGCACCGCCGATACCCGAGAGCACTATGAGCATGAGAGGTTTATTCTTGAAAAGCAGTCCAAGGTTGTGTTTTAGAGACGGAGCCTCCGCGGTGGACTGATTTCTTTCCTTCGTGTTTTTGAAACCGATGAAGAAAAGCGGAATAGCAACCACGCAGCAAACGATCGCTATTATAAAGTATATCCAAGTGAGGTCGTGGCTGATAGACGCCTTTTGCGCGGCGATTTCCGCGGCGGGAGCGTTTGTCTCGATGAGTTTTTGAAGGAGAGTTCTTCCCTCCGCCGTCAAATTGTCCGTGATGATCGGAGTGAAGACCGTGACGATACCCGCGCCGAACGTGCAGAAAAGACGAGCGATAGTGAGAAGGTTGCCGCGACGGTACGTATCGTTGGACATTGCGGTTGAAAGTCCCCAATACGGAACGTCAGCGACCGTGTAGACGACGCTCCAAAGCACGTAGATGACTGCAAGTGCCGCAAATCCGCCCCAGTTGTTCGGATATACGGGCAGGAAGCAAATGATCGTCATGACGGCAATCGGAATCGGCATCCAGGCGAGGTACGGACGGCACTTGCCCCACTTTGTTCGCGTTCTATCGACGATAGAGCCCATGATAGGATCGTTCGCCGCGTCGAAGATTCTCGCAAAGAGCATAAGGAATGCGACTGCGAGCGCGGAGTAGCCAATTGCGTCCGTCATAAACACGGTAAGGTAAGAACCGATAACCGTGCAAATGAGGTTTTGACCAAAGCCTGCGAGAGAAAATGCGAAACCTTCTTTGGGTTGCATCTCCCCGTCACCGGGTTTTGAGCCGAACATCTTGTGCCAAATTGTTACCTTTGGTTCGCCGCCTTGCGCGGCGTCTTCTTGTTTACTCATAATTTCCACCTTAAAATTTGTTAGTATATAAATACCGTATATAAGTATAACAGTTAAATTGTTAACTTTCAATACCCAAAATAAAAAATCATCATATTTTTGCGGTTATAAAAAAACCGCCCTCACGGACGATTTTATCTGTTGTATTCTTTTAGAATGCGCTGAACGTTTCGGTTTTCTTCTTTTTCCTTTATGGCGGCGCGCTTGTCGTGTAGTTCCTTGCCCTTGCAGAGACCTATTTCGATTTTTACAAGCGAGTCCTTAAAGTAGACTTTTAGAGGAACGAGTGTGTATCCTTTTTGCTCAACCTTGCCCCTTAGTTTATTGATTTCGCTTTTGTTTAACAGGAGTTTTCTCGTGCGTTTTGAGTCCACGTTGAAATAGCTCCCCATCTTGTATGGGGCAATATGGACGTTTAGCATAAACACTTCGCCGTTTTTGATTATGACAAATGAATCGCGGAGATTTATACCGCCGTTCCTTATTGACTTAACTTCGCAACCAACAAGAACGACGCCCGCCTCGTAGGTGTCCTCGACAAAATAATCATGATATGCTTTTTTGTTTGTTGCAACGAGTTTTTCCATACTTCTTATTATACACAATAACGTTGATTTTTCAACTTGTTTTTGTTGCTAAACTTTGCTATGGCTGTCCATAGAAAACAAAAGGCATCCGCAAGGGATGCCCGCAATTTGATTCAACAATAATTAGTCAACGATGCCGACGATGAAGCAGATAACCGCGCAGACCAAGATGAAAACAAAGAGACCGAGTGTAATCTTTTTGAGAATACCCTCTTTGTCCTTCGACTTGTTCTTGCCATAGAATGAATCTTGTTGAGAAGCACCCGTAACAGCGCTGACGTTGTCCGCCGTGCCCTTTTGCATCATAATAACGACAATAATTGCGATAGAAGCCACCACCATGATGATAGCAAATGCGAGCAAAACTGCTTGTCTTGTCTCATACTTAATGCCCGTTTCCGCGGCGATAAGCAAAGCGTTCAATGAATCCAACATATTGGACCTCCAAGATTTTGTACTCAATGATTTTAGCATAACGAGAGGCTTTTGGCAAGCGTATTTTGAAAATATGTATATTTTGTGTATCACAAAAGGCGTGTAAAGAATATAGTGGCAAAAATCGGAGGTGTTATGAACTTAAAATACGCAAGCGATTTGCCATATCCCGAAATCACCGTTTGTGAAAACTTGCAAGAGGCAAAGATGCTGCTCCCGAGTTATGCGGGAACGGTCAGCGAACTGACGTCTATTCTCAGTTATGCTTTTCAGTCGTATATATCACAAGGCAAGCCCGAACTTCGCGCCTGCTTGGAGGGTATCGCACGGTGCGAAATGTACCACCACGAACTGCTCGGCGTGACTATCACAAAACTCGGCGGTTTTCCCGTCATGGGCGCGAGGAGTTATTGGAACGGTAGTTTTGTAAACTATACGATAGACCCGAAAAAGTTTTTGCAACAAAACATACTTGCCGAGGAAAACGCGATACGAAACTATGAGCGGACGATTCTGAACCTTTCAAGTCCGCAAGTCAAGACTCTGCTTGAAAGGATTATCCTTGACGAGCAGGTGCATATAGAGGACTTTCACGAGTTGTTGAAGACATTGTAAAATCTATGTTAAAATTTCAAAAACGGCACTTAAAATGCCGTTTTTATGTTTGTAAAACGTTATATTTGCTATTATAATTGTTTTTGCAAAAAGTCGGCGATCTTTGGAATTGCCAAGGACAAGTCGCAAAAAGCAGTCTCGTAGGCGTCCTCGCCAAGACCGTAGGGATCCGCCACTTCGTGTCCTAAAAAGTCGGATAGTTGCAAGACTTTTTCCGATCTTCCGTAGAGAGCCGAAAGCATAATCTTGTGCGCTTCCGTCATGACAAAGATATAGTCCGAGCCGTCATAGAGAGGCTTGTCCGCAAACTTTGAGATATATTCCTCTCGTGCGACTTTATGCTTGTCAAGCACGCTCTTTGCAAGCGGAGTCATAGGCTTTTCGTGGCGCATAGTGCCTGCGCTGTCCACCTCTATGCCGTTCACCTTACGAGACGAGAGTTCCGCACGCAACATAAACATTGCCATAGGACTGCGGCACATATTTCCCGTGCAAACGAACAGCGCTTTCATACTTTCTTCCCGCCCGCGGCTTTTTCGACTCTGTTCATTATGGACGCGCCGAGTCCCTTTTGTTCGAGTTCTTCGACGATTATGACGTCAAAGTTCTCCTCCGCCGTGTGGAGCGCGGAATAGATGTTTCTACAATAGTCCTCTACGGTCACGCCGAGCGAGATTTGGTCGCGCTCTTCAACTTTGTCGCGGTAGATATCGCGCGCGACGATGACAGGTCGCATACCCTCCGACTTTTCTTTGTCATACTCCTCGACCGCGTGGTCTATGGAGACGGCGCACACCGTCTTCACCTTAGGCGCATAGTGAGTGTACTTCATTCCGGGGGCTTTTGCTATCTTTATCACCTTGCCGTTTTCGCTGACTTCTCCGAGGATTTCGGCAAGCATTTCCGTCGTCACCGCACCGGGGCGCAGCACCGTCGGCACGTCAGTCGTGAGGTCTAAAACCGTCGATTCGATGCCTACTTCGCATGCACCGTCGTCAAGAATCAAAGCGACTTCTCCCTGCAAATCGTCATAGACGTGCTTTGCGGTCGTCGGAGAGATATGTTTTGACTTGTTTGCGGACGGTGCGGCAAGCGGAAAACTCTTTGAAATAAGTTCTCTTGTCCAAACGTTTTTCGGCATACGAATGCCGACCGTCTCTCCGCCCGCCGTCACGATATACGGGATTTTGTCGCTCTTTTTTAGAATAAGCGTGATAGGTCCCGGCATAAATCTGTTTGCCAGTTCATAAAAAACGTCGGGGACACTCTCAGCGATGTCCCTGACCTGTTCAAGCGAGGAGATATGCACGATGAGCGGGTTGTCCTGCGGTCTTCCCTTTGCGGAAAAAATCTTGGCAACCGCGCTTTCGTCGTATGCGTTTGCGCCGAGTCCGTACACCGTCTCGGTCGGGAAAACCACGAGTTCGCCGCTCTTTATGAGACTTGCGCCCTCCTCTATTCCGTCTTTTGCCTTAACAATCTTTGTTTGCATTATATAAGCCTGTGCACGGTATACGTGACCGTGCCGTCTTGTCCTGTAATTTTTTCAAACACGAATACGTCGGCGGGAGAAGATGACGGAGCATACAGCACCGCACCCGTCTCCATTGTCGCCTCTATGAGGACACTCTTCTCCGCGTTTGCGTTGAAACTCTTGATGCCGTAGAGAGTCACATCTTTGCCGTCCTTTGACGTCGTCTTCTTGTACATGTAGCAACCTATCTTGAAAATGGCTGTCTTTGAAGACGTGGTCGCTATATCCGCAAACGGAACGCTACCGTCCGAGAGTTCGGTGACTTCGACTCCGTCGCGACCGATGAGATAATAGGTCGCCACACCGTCCTCGTTCGGACGTCTTGCGATAGAATAGAAACCTCTGAACGCCGCAAGTTGAGTGTATTTGCGGTACTTCACTTTTCCGCTTTCAAGCGTATACTTCTCGGTGAGTTCGTTGCCTTGCAAGTCGAAGAGCGTGTACATATCGTCATCCGAGCCGTCCGGATCCTCTATGCACGCGATGAGCACTCCGCCCGCTATATTTTGCGACTTGACCTTGTAGCTCGTATTCTCTCCGAGTTTGTCTCCGTTGCCGTTATAGACCGCCACTTTGCTCGGGAGATACGGCACGTAGTAGTTGCCGTCCGTCGCCGTCATTATGAGGTCGAACACGCTGACTTCGTCCTTGTCTTGACCGTCGAGCGTCGTGCCGAAGTTGCCCGTGAGGGACATGACGACGTTCAAATCGCCGTCAAGAATGTATTGGTCGTAAAGTCCTTTCTTGTCAACGATGTTCAGTCCGTACGAGGCGTACATATAGCCGTCTTTAAGATACGCTTTGACGTCGATGCCCGCTTTTGACGAATCGTAATACTTGTTTGTGAGGTTCAAAAACACCTTGTCACCGTTTGCCGTATAATCCGAGAGAGAGTCGCTGTCCGCGGTGTAAATCTTGCGCCTGAACACATAGTAGTCGTTGCCGTCATAGTAGGAATACTCCTCGCTGCTCTCGACAGTCCAGTCTTCGTGAACGAGGAAACGTCCTCCGCCTATATACGTGATTTCGGCAAAGTAGTCGTCTTTTGACTCCTTGGCGATAAAGCCGTTTCCGCCGTCAAGGTTTGCGACGGGATTGCCCGCATGGTCGGGAACGGCGAACATATACGCGCCGTCCGTGTTGCCGACGACTGACACGTATCTTCCCTCAAAGCCGTTCACGTAGGCGAGACTTCCGCTTGTGTTCTTGACTCTGCACACAATTTCGCCTCGAGAGGAAAGTTCTCCCCTCGTCGTCGGGCGGTAGATAGATGTGTAACCGCTCTTTGCCTGCACGTCATAGGACGAGGAAATAGCGATCAAACCGCTGTCCAAAATCTTGATGACGTTGTCGAGTTTTGTATTCTTTGCACCGCTCACTCGCTTGCGAGACACGAGCGTATTGCCAAAATAGTCAAACGCGCCCGCTTCTCCGTTTGAAAACTTGCAGGCGATTATGCCGTCTTTCACGCGGAGTGCGACGATGCCGAGGCCCTCCGGGAAGAGCATTCCCTTGATACCGCCGTCAACATAGGTCCTGCTGTCCCCGCACTTGACGATAGACAAAATGCCGTTTTTTGAGACGACGAAAGCGTCCATTGCCTTGATATAGCCGACGTCGCTGTTTGCCGTCGCGCTCTCTGACGATGACGACGCGGAAGTCGTGTAGACTTCCCAGCCCGCAGGCAACACGAATTCCGTCTTGTACGAGGTGAATTCGTTAGGACTCGACGTCGTCAAAAAGACGTCTGCGAGCGTCACGGGTTTTTGCTCCTTGTTGCAGGCAAAAAGCGCGAACGCGGACGTGAGAACGACCGCCGCCGCAACGAAAAAGAGTACAACTTTTTTGAAAACCGAGTTTTTCATAATTGCTCCGCAAAATAGTGAGAACCTATTCTTGTTCCCAACAAAGTGTATATAATGTCGGAGACGAGCATATTTGCCCGCTGTTTGAGCGTGTGAGGAATATCCCTCTTTTCTCCGCTTAAATAGGCGCGCGATACGGCGTCTATCTTTATCGCTCCGAAATTTTTGCAATGTTCGCAGACAATTCCGTCCGCTACATCAAAATATGCGTCGCCGCTCAAGTCGCATTTGCACACGTTGCAATGCGCGAAATCAAGGTCGCTCCCGTTGTCTTTGAGCGCAAGGAGCAAAAAATCCGTGATGACTTCGTCCACGTCCCTTTCCGTATAGGCAAGGTCGTTGAGCGCGGTCAAAGCGTCTATAAAGAGTTTTGGTTGCGCGCCGTCAGGCGTGAGTTTTGAAAGCACTTCAAGGGTCAGCGACGCGGCATAATATTTGTCAATATCCGTGGTAATAGAAGAAAAAGACTCGATTTGCGAGCATTCCGCAATTATGTATCTGCCGCTCTTTCCTCCCAGCATATAGTCGCCGAAATTCATTGGCTCGGCGGCATAGCGGAGTTTTGCGCCTTGCTTTAGGCACCCTCTTGCCGTCGCGGTGAGTTTTCCGTATTCGGGCGAGACGAGCGTGACAATCATGTCCGTCTCATGATACGGCACCGCGCGCACGACTATCGCTTTGGTCTTGATTTCTTCCATTCTTCCTCCGAAACGGCAGGATCTTTTTCTTCCGTTTCCTCTTCTTTTAGAGTACGGTACATTCCGTACAACTCTATATCGCCGCTCTTTTCAAACATTTCCCAAAAATCATAACTTCTCATAAAGTTAGTATTTTGCGTTTTGGCGATTTTATGCAAAACTGAAGCATTGTGTGAAAATTCATTCTTTCTTGAGTGATTTTAGATCGTATCCGAGTTCTTTCATCACGAGGTCGTTGTCTCTCCACTCGTTTTTGACTCGAACGTAGAGCGTGAGAAAAACTTGTGTGCCTATCATCTCTTCGAGGTCTTTTCTTGCGCGTGTGGCGATTTGCTTGAGCATCTCTCCGCCCTTGCCGATGACGATAGCCTTGTGAGACTGTTTTTCCACAATGATATCCGCGTCTATCTCGCAAATAGGCTTGTCCTCGCGCTCCTCAAACTTGTTGATATACACGCCTATGCCGTACGGAACCTCTTTGTCGAGGAGGTAGAGTGCCTTTTCTCTGATTATCTCCGTCGCCATAAAGCGCATAGTGCTGTCCGTAAACATATCCGTCGGGTACATCGGCGCGCCGAACGGCATGAGGGAGACGAGTTCTTGCATGAGCGGTTCGAGGTTCTCCCCTTTCTTTGCGGAGATAGGAACGACCGCTTGAAGTCCCTCGATACCGTTAAGTTTTTCAAGAGATGCAAACACGGTCTCCTTTGTCACCGCGTCCTCTTTGTTGAGAGCGACGACGATGGGGACTTTCTTTGCGTTCTTTTGCAAAAACTCGTAGTCCTCCTTTTGGAGTCCTTTTGCTCCGTCGATGACGTAGAGTACGCCGTCAACGTCTTTGAGTCCTTTGTCGACCGCCTCCATCATATATTCGCCAAGGTGGTTGCGCGCCTTGTGAATGCCCGGCGTGTCAATGAGTACCATTTGAAAATCGTCCTTGTTGATGATACCGAGCAGTTTGTTTCTTGTCGTTTGCGGTCTCCAGGACACAATAGACACCTTCTCGCCAACGAGCGCGTTGGTGAGCGTCGACTTGCCCGCGTTTGCAAGCCCTGCTACGCAAATAAAACCGCTTCTAAAATTTTCGTACATATTTTGTTCCTTTTGAGTTTTAGTCACTTTGTGAGTGATATTCACGGCAAGCCGTGAGTTATATTCATCAGCGATGAGTTATATTCGCCTTACGGCGAGTGATATTCACGGCAAGCCGTGAGTTGTGGAAGAATTAGATTTTGTTTTATCCATGGCGCTGCAAGGCAGCATATCACGTCGCTTGCGACATATAACTCGCGAAGCGAATATAACGCACGAAGTGCATATAACTCATGTGTCTTCATAATTTAATGCAAAGTCAAAGACTTATCTATGCAAATTTACAGCGTCCATCACTGCCTTTTGGTGCGCGATCATCACTTTTTCATCCTCGGGCTCTATATGGTCAAAGCCGAGTATATGCAAAAAGCCGTGACAGGAGAGAAATCCGAGTTCGCGCTCAAACGAGTGACCGTACTCTCTCGCCTGTTCCTCGGCGCGCTTCCTGCATATCATGATAGAACCCAGCAAAACGCGCTTACCGTCGTAGTCGTCAAAGGAAAATTCCTCTTCTTTTACAGGCAGGCGAAGACCATCAAAGCAAGGGAAACTGAGCACGTCGGTGACTCTGTCCACTCCCCTTGCGGACGCATTGAGAGATCTGATCGTCTCCTCGTCTACGATAGTCATATCGATGACGAAAAAGTTTGGCTGACCGAAGTGCTTAAACGTCGCCTTTTCAACCCTTTTTATTAATCTTTTTTCGCGCCAAGTCGCGCCCGAAATTCTTATCATGTGTTGTGTTTGGTTTTTGTTTTTGTCGATTTGTTTTTAGTGTGCAACTTAAAATAAAGTTACCTTTCTCCTTCGTATTGGTTCTTCCCAAAGTGATTACCCCGCAAGCGGGTCCCACCACCTTTGGGACGACCCGTCGCCACCCTCCAAACTATCGTTCCCTCATTATGCCACGACTCTTTGGGCGGATAAAAACCAAAGCCCCGCCGTCGAGTCGTACGATATTACAATTCGGGATGGACTCACGCGGTCGTCGCCTCTGCGACTCCAGTTCCGTCTTCGAATGAGAAAATCGGAACTCCCGCGCGTCTTCGAACTACAGGCGAGTAAAACCGCGATATTTGGATGAAGAACAAGGAAACGTGCTTTGGGCGAACAACCCAGTGTACAAAACGTACACGGTTGGGCGAACAAAGTATGTTGACACAGTTATTCGCCAAATAGCGCGGTTTTACTTCTTTTTCTTGTCGTAATTGATCCTGCTATGATAAATCGACGGCAACACCTCTATGATCGTTTGCTTGATTATCGCGATGTCTCCCATCGTGATCGGGCATTCGTCAAATTGGCGAAGTTCGAGTTTTTCATCGACGAGTTTGTTGATCCTTGCCTCGTATTCTTCCTTTGTATCCGGCATATAGGCGCGCATTGCCGCCTCTATCGTGTCCGAAATCATGATGATCGCGGCGATCTTCGTCTGCGGTTTCGGACCTGCGTACGTATATTTGTCCACTGCGAGGTCGCCCTCTTCTTTGAGCGTCAAAGCTTTGCGGTAGAAGTAGCCGACAGGTGACGTGCCGTGGTGTTCGCGGCAAATAGCGACTATCTCCTTCGGGAGTCTGTTTTGCTTTGCGAGGATTTCGCCGAAGAGCGTATGCGACGTGATCATTGACACGGAGACTTCCGGAATGAGTTCGTCATGCGGGTTGTAAGAAGACTGGTTTTCGCTGAAATATATCGGCGCTTTGAGTTTGCCGATGTCGTGGTAGTATGCCGCGCATCTTGCCATATTCGGGTTCTCGCCTATTGCGGAAGCGCAAGCCTCGGCGAGGTTGCCGACGACGAGCGAGTGGTTGAAAGTGCCCGGCGCTTCGCTTGCAAGACGCTTGAGGAGCGGGTTGGAAAGATTGCAAAGTTCGTTGAGCCTGAAATCGTCCGCGATGTTGAAGATACCTTCAAATATAGCAACGAGAGGCATAAACACGAGCGCTGCCGCGATGTTTGCGCCATAGCACCACACGACGTTCCACAAAAGATTCATCGTATAGTCTTGGTTTGCAAGCGTGAGAGTCACGACAAGCGGTTGCATACATAGCGGGAGCAACATCGCGACTATCAAGAATTTGAGGCGGGTGTAATGCCTGTGCTCTATAAAGTTGATGAGTATAGCACACGCCGCATTGCAAATAATCGCCGACACGACGACCGCTATGTCAAACGCCACGCTACCGTCCGAAAAGAGGAACGCGATGAGCATAAGTATGCCGATGACGGCGGTCGAAAGCGTTGCCGTACGCCTGTCGATAAGTTCGATAAGCACGAGGGTCGCAAGAGCGATAGGCATCGCGTATACGTTGTTGAAGAGCGTGCTTGCAGCCATCGACGCAATGAAAGTTATAACCGTCATAATCGTCGTGAGCCAGTAGTCGCGAATGCTCGATCCCTTGGACTTCGTGTATCTGTATACG
The DNA here is from genome assembly GCA_900322215.1 of uncultured Eubacteriales bacterium. Taxonomy (GTDB): domain Bacteria; phylum Bacillota; class Clostridia; order Christensenellales; family CAG-917; genus CAG-475. The sequence continues at coordinate 15,875 of ONYW01000029.1, forward strand.
CCAAGTTGAAGCATAATGAACATCGCGAGTATTGACACGAATATGCCGACGGTCACGAGTACGCGGTCAAGCGTGAACATTTTGAGGAAGTCGTTCACGATAAACAGCGTAAACACCGTGCTTGCGACGGTTGCGATAATGACCGCCATAAACGTCTTGCCAAAATAATCGGCAAATTGCTTGCGAGCGATCTTCTTTTCTTTCTCTACTCTTGATAAGTCTTTTACATCATCAATCATATTTACCTCCAAACTGCACATTTTTGCGATTTGCTTTGTCAGTCTTACGTGCGCTCGCCGTTACGTATGACAGGTACGCGCGTGGCTCGCGTGCGCGACTTCCTCGCAACTCATCAAAACTGAGCAGTTTGTATTCGTTTTCTTTGGTTTCATTTAACTTCCATTTTATGGAGCAGACTTCGTCTGTTTTGATATTGCTGTGTGACATCAAACAAGATGGGAGGGGGTGACATTTTATCGTCACACGAAGTGTGCGAGAATTCATTTTTGCATAACTATTCGCCAAGCTGTGCGGTCGTTCACGCAGTCGGCAGAAACCGCTCAGGTTGGATGAAGAGCAAGGCATCGTGCTTTGGGCTGGCAACCAAGTGTACTAAAGCGTACACGATTGACAGAACAAAGTGCGATAACACAGCTATTCACCAAGCTGTGCGGTTTCGTATTCTTCGTAGGCTTTAATAATGCGCGTCACCAGCTCATGACGTACCACATCCTTTGCGGTGAGGCGCACTATCTTGATGCCTTCGACGTCCTTTAACACTTCGAGCGCGTGTTTCATACCGCTCTCGACATTGTGAGGCAGGTCGATTTGCGTGACGTCGCCCGTGACGACGATGTGGCTGTTTTCACCCATACGAGTGAGGAACATCTTCATCTGCTCTTTTGTCGTATTTTGCGCCTCGTCGAGAATGATGAAACTGTTTGACAGCGTCCTGCCACGCATATAAGCAAGAGGCGCTATCTCTATCTTTCCGCTCTCAATGTGGCGGAGGTAGTTGTCCTCCCCCATCATCTCTTGGAGCGCGTCGAACAAAGGTCTGAGATATGGATCTACCTTTTCGTTCAAATCACCGGGGAGGAAGCCGAGTTTCTCGCCC
>ONYW01000016.1 GCA_900322215.1 uncultured Eubacteriales bacterium
GACAAAGTCTCGTTGTACTCTTCGGTTAAAGACCTCAGTTTTTCCTTTGTGGATTTGACTTTAGCGCCGTAGACCGCGAGGTCGGTATTCGCCTCGTCAAGGCGCGCTTTCTTTTGGTTTATGAGGCTAAGGAGCATCTTTGCGCGCTCTTCGCACATACCCTTTTCCGTCGAATATCCGCTCAAATTCGTGCGGAGCGCGGACAAATCCTCTACCGCTTTGACGTACCTTGCGTTGCTCTCTTCGAGGGTGTTTTCTTGTCCCTCGATAGACTGCGAAAGATATGAATACTTGCTTTGCAAGTCCTCGTATTCCTTGGACGTCTTGATATATTCGGCAAGGCAAGCCTCTTTCTTTTGCTCGGTGCTTGCGATAAGTCCCGTACTAACGACGAGTTGAGCGTCGACGGAAGCGAGTTCCGAGTTGAGTCTCGCGATCTCCGCCTGCAAGTTGGTGATTTTCTCCTTTACGAGGTTCGCGGCGCCGGCAACCTTTTCGGCGTCGACTTTGAGCGCCATAAGTTCGGCGTGATCTTCGTCGTAAACGCGGTCTATCGAACTGCTTTCGACAATACAGCGCTCATAGCGAGAGACTATCTCGCGGTACTGCATGTCCTTGACTTTCAAATCCTTCTCCGCGGCGGCAAGTCTGTCGTATATCTTTTGTTTTATGGACTGAATGTTCTCATAATTGTAAATATACAGGTTGACTTCGTTGTATTTGAGTTGCTCTTTCAGTTCAAAATACTTTTGAGCGGTCTCAGCCTGCTTGCGAAGAGGATTAATCTGTCTCTCGATTTCCGCAATAACGTCGTTTGCAGTTTGCAAGTTTGCGGCTGTTTTTTCGAGTTTGTTTTCCGCCTCGTTTCTTTGCGCGCGGAATTTGGATATACCTGCCGCTTCCTCAAAGATATGGCGCCTGTCGTCGGGCTTTGCGGACATAATCTCCGCAACTCTGCCCTGTCCGATAATAGAATAGCCCTCTTTGCCGATACCCGTGTCTCTGAAGAGCGCGATTATATCCTTCATACGACAGCGAGTCTTGTTGATATAGTACTCGCTGAGTCCCGAACGGTCGAGTTTTCTCGTAATGACGACTTCGTCATACGGAAGAGACGGGAAAATATGCTGTCCTTCGTTGTTGAAAGTGAGCGACACTTCGCAGTAGGACATGCTCTTGCGTTTTTCCGTACCGGCAAAGATGACGTCTTGCATGTTTTTACCGCGGAGTTGCTTTGCACTCTGCTCGCCAAGCGTCCACCTTATTGCGTCCGATACGTTGGATTTTCCGCACCCGTTTGGACCGATAATCGCGGTAACACCCTCTTGGAAAGGGATTTCAACCTTATCAGCAAAGGATTTGAAACCGCGCAATTCGATTTTGACAAAGTTTAACAAAATCTATACCTTCCTTATATGATAAGGAAAGTTTAACATAGAAAGGACGGTTTATCAAGTGTTTTTCAAGTGTTTCACGAATGTTTCACAAATGTTTCACAGGCTTCGCCTGTTTTGTTATTAGTTTAATGTTTCAAACAGCTGTTGGAAAGATAACAAAAACAGAAAACTCACAAAAAAATGAAACAAAAAGCCTTCCGTTTGGAAGGCAAATTTATTGTTATTATTTTATTCAACCATAATTGATTGATAGAAAAGATTCATTTCTTTATATGTTCAAGTGCTTCTCTTGCGGCGTTTTGTTCGGCTTCTTTTTTAGATTTGCCCTCGCCTTTTCCGGCATCTAAGCCGTTGATTTTTACAACCATATCAAAAATCGGCTCGTGCGGTTTCCCGCTTGTCGAAATGAGCGCATACTCGACTATAAGTTCGTGACGAGAGGCAAACTCGTTGAGTTCCGTCTTGAAGTCGTGCGTGTTCACGTGTTTATTGTTTCCGCTGAAATAATCGGCGAGTTTTGCAAGTACGAACTTTTCGCAGTTTGCAATGCTCTTCCCGTCAAGATAAATCGCTCCGATTATGCTCTCGAAAATGTCGCTCTTGACTTTTGCCTGTGACGTAATACTTTCAAGGCTCTCGCCTTTTCCGACTATCAAAAACTTTGCGAGGTCGAGACGATCGATCTCGTCGGCAAGCGGTTCTTTTGAAACGATTGCCGCGCGGTTTTTTGTGAGCGTACCCTCGTGTGCGTCAGGGTTTATCTCCATAAGTCGTTTTGCTACGACAAAATCAAGAATGCTGTCTCCCAAAAATTCGAGCGACTGATAGTTTTTTGTGGCGAGCGAAGAAGCGGACGCGTGCGTGAAAGCGTGCTCCAAGAGTTCTTTGTCTTTGAACTCATATCCTATCTTCTTCTCTATTGTTCTGATGTCGTTTTGTTTCATTTTGAGCGGTTAGATGATTTGTTTTGTCATTCGGAGACGGCTTCGTTCTCCTTTTGAGAGGAGATAGCCTGTCTGATATTTTCAGGTGTTTTGTGGACGGCAAGCGACTTTGCTTGCAAGATGCTTGCGCATATCGATTTCTTCTTGCTTGCACCGTGAGACTTGACAACAACTTTGTTTACGCCGAGGAAGCACGCTCCGCCGTGCGCGTTGTAGTCCATTCTCTTCATAACGCCTTTGAGCGTCGGCTTCAAAAGGAGCCCGCCGATTTTTGCTCTGAGTCCTCCCCCCATTATGCCCTTTTTGAGTTCGCCGATAATCGTCGTTGCGGCGCCCTCCGCACTCTTCAATGCGATATTTCCGTTGAAGCCGTCGCAAACGATGAGGTCGTAGTCACCCGTCAAAATGTCTCTCGCCTCACAGTTTCCGACAAAGTTCAGACTCTTCTCCGCTTTAAGGAGTTCAAAAGCCTCGTGGCATAGTTCGTTGCCCTTGTGGTCCTCGACGCCGTTTGAAAGGAGTGCGACTCTCGGGTTTTCCACACCGAGCATAGCGGTCGCGTACGCTTTGCCCATGAGCGCAAAGTGCAGGAGATTCACCGCCTTGCAATCCACGTTCGCACCGCAGTCGCAAAGCACGACGCCGTTTCCCTTTGCGGTCGGGAGAATCGGCGCAAGCGCAGGACGAGATACGCCCTTTATGCGTCCGACTTTCATAAACGCGCCGACAAGCACCGCGCCCGTCGAACCCGCCGACACAAAGCCCTCTGCGTCATCGTTCGCGCAAAGATAATCGAACGCCTTGACAAGCGAGCTCTCCTTTTTTGTCTTTATCGCCATAGTCGGACTATCGTCGTTTGTGATGACGTCCTTTGCGTCTACTATCTCCAAACGTTTTTCGTCATACTTTTCGGTGGCGAGAATCGACTTTATCTTGTCCTCGTCACCGACGAGAACGACGCAAACCTCTTTGTCCTTTTCAAGTGCGTCGACGGCACCGAGTACAACTTCGAGCGGAGCAAGGTCTCCGCCCATCGCGTCAACAACAATTTTCATAAACTACCCCAAAAAAGAATATAAAAAAAGAGTGATGACTCACTCTTTTTCAAAGATTAGTCATTGTTTTTTTGAACGACTTGTTCGCCATCATAATAGCCGCACTTTGGGCAAACTTGGTGGCTCTTCTTAAGTTCATGACATTGTGGGCACTCTACGAGGCCTGGCGTCTTGACTTTCCAATTTGCAAAACGAGAATTTGTTTTGGATTTTGAAACTTTATTTTTTGGAACTGCCATCTATCTATCCTCCGAATATGTTTTCACTCTTATTATTAAACAGCATTATTGATTATATAAAATAAACAATAAGTTGTCAAACGCTTTTTTGATATTGCGGTTTTTATTTTTGGATTTGGGAGCAAAAAGCGGATTTTTGCTCCCAAAACGTCAAAATCTTTGTTCTACGCGACGGAAAAACGAAAATATATGCGTTCTTCCCTATCTTGCGCTCTAAGTTATTTTGAAAGCGCAAGCGCCTTTGTCTCGCGAGCGATGGAGAGTTCTTCGTTCGTCGGCAAGATGAAGACTCTGACTTTGCTGCCCGGCTTGGAGATTTCTCTCGTGCCGTCGCCTCTGCCCTTGTTTGCCTCGAAGTCGAAGTCTACGCCAAGATATTCCATATCGCTCATGACGAGTTCGCGCATATAGTCGCTGTGCTCACCGATACCGCCCGTAAACACGATAGCGTCAACACCGTTAAGAGTTGCCGCAAACGCACCGATATACTTTTTGATACGGTATGCCGTAATGTCGACCGCAAGTTTTGCCTTTTCGTTGCCTTCCTTTATTGCGCTCTCGAGGTCACGCATGTCGCTTGAGAGTTCGCTCACTCCGAGCATACCGCACTTCTTGTTCAAGAATTGTACGACTTCGTCCGCAGGAATACCGAGTTTCTTTCTCATAAAGTCGATAGCCGCAGGGTCGATATCGCCCGAACGCGTGCCCATGACGAGACCTTCAAGAGGCGTAAAGCCCATCGTCGTATCCAAGCACTTGCCGTCCTTGACCGCGGAGATGGAAGAACCGTTGCCGAGGTGGCAGATGATGATCTTTGCGTCCTTTCTTCCGAGGATTTTGATCGTCTCTTCGCTGACGAACTTGTGAGACGTGCCGTGGAAGCCGTATTTGCGGATTTTGTATTTGTCGTACGCTTCGTACGGAATGCCGTACATATAAGCCTTTGGAGGCATCGTGCTGTGGAAAGTCGTGTCGAACACGCACACCATAGGAACGCCCGGCATAACCTCACGGCAACTCTTTATGCAGGCGATATTGCCCGGCATGTGGAGAGGTCCGAGTTCCGCATTCTTTTCGCAAATGCGGATAACTTCGTCGTCGACGACAACGGAGTGCTTGAAATCTTCTCCGCTATGGAGGACTCTGTGACCGACAGCGGAAATTTCGTCCGTAGACTTGATCGCTCCGTATTTTTCGTCAACCATTGCTTTAAGCACGAGGTTTATTGCGTCGGTATGATCCTTCATATCTTGCTTGATATTGAGAGTTCTGCCGTCGGCTGTCTTTTGGGTGAGTTCACTCCCCGGGAACGTGATACGCTCGCAGAGACCTTTGAGAAGCACGCCCTCCGTCTCCATATCAATGAGTTGATATTTGAGTGATGAACTGCCTGCGTTGATAACAAGTATTTTCATTTTTATCTCCTAATGTTTGTTGTAAAAATCCTATTCAAATAACGTGATTATTTGGATGGGTTGCGAGGCAACGTACTTTGAACAGCAGACCCAATGTACATAGGCGTACATGGTCTGATGGGCAAAGTGCGATAACAAAGCAGGTCGCAAAATAATGAATTATTTTGCTGACTGGAGAGCGGTGATAGCTGCCACAGCCGCAATATCCTCCGCCACGCAACCGCGGGAGAGGTCGTTGACAGGAAGTGCCAAACCTTGCATGATAGGTCCTATTGCCATGCAGTTGCCAAAGCGTTGTGCGAGTTTGTAGCCGATATTGCCTGCGTCGAGGTTCGGGAAAACGAGGACGTTTGCTTGACCTGCGACAGGGCTGTCGCCCGCTTTTTGCTTTGCTACGCTGTCAACGAGGGACGCGTCGAGTTGAAGTTCGCCGTCAACGCAAATTTCAGGGTGAGACGCGCGCACCTTTTCGTATGCAGAGCGAACCTTGGAGACTGAATCGTGGTTTGCGCTTCCCTTTGTCGAGAAGGAGAGCATTGCGATCTTCGGCTCCATTTCGCAGATCTTCTTTGCGGAGTCTGCCGCTGCGACGACGATGTCGGAGAGTTGGTCGTCCGTAGGATACGGAATGACCGCGCAGTCGGAGAAGATGTATGCAGGATACTTTTTGTATTTGAATTCTTCAGGCGGAACCATAACGAAGCAACTCGAAACAGAGCTGATGCCCGGAGCCGCTTTGATGACTTGGAACGCCGCGCGAGACACATCTGCGGAGCTGAACACCGCACCGCCGACAACGCCGTCGACGTCGCCGCGCTTTAATGCCACGCATGCGAAGAACATATTGTTTGTCGTGACGATTTGTCTTGCTTGCTCCTCTGTCATACCTTTTGCTTTGCGGAGTTCAAAAAGCGTGCTTGCATATTCGTCTATATGCTTGCTCGTCTTCGGATCGTCAAAAGCGACGCCTGTGAGGTCGATTTCGGGGAACTTAGCCTTGATTTCTTGCTCGTTGCCGATGAGGACGACTTTGCAAACGCCTTTCTTTGTGAGAATTTCGGCTGCCTTTGCGGCTCTTACGTCAAATCCTTCCGCGAGGGCGATGGTTTTGCCAAGTAAACTTGCTCTTTTCATAAGGTTTTCAACAAATTCTGTCATAAACACTCCAAAATGCAAATATCATTTGCAATTATTTTATATTTGGTTATAATTATAAATAGTCGCGCGAGAAAAATCAAGGGAATTGCGCCTGAAAATACAATATTTTGAAAATCCGATTCGGGTCAAGACAAAATCTTGTATAAAGAGGCAAACCCGCGACTTATCCACAGGAGAGACAAGTGAACATCACCGCAATTATTGCCGAATACAATCCCTTCCACAACGGACACTTGAAACAACTCCGCACCGCAAAGCGCGAGACGAATGCGGACGCTCTCGTCGTCTGCATGAGCGGAAGTTTCACCGAGCGCGGAGACCTCTGCGTCGCGGACAAATTTACGCGCGCGAATTGGGCGATACAAGCAGGCGCGGATCTTGTCATAGAACTTCCGACCGTCTACACTCTCTCCTCCGCTCAAAACTTTGCGAAAGGCGCGATAAAAACCCTCTCCATGCTCGGCAAATACACCCTCTCATTCGGCACGGAGACGGAAGAACTCGAAGGACTAAGCATGGCGGCGGAGTTTTTGCAAAGCGAATCGAACGATATGTCAAATCTCTTGAAAGGCTACCTCTCGGAGGGCTATTCAGTTGCGAAATCCCGCACGCTCGCCCTCGACAAGGTGCGCCCCGACGTATCGAATATGCTCAAATCGCCAAACAATATTCTCGCTGTCGAATATATGAAAGCAGGCGCGAAATACGGCGACAACGTGCAGTATCACCAAGTCGCGAGAAAGCCCGACGATATGAAAAAATACGCCTCTTCCACAAAGATTCGCGAGATGCTTTTCGCGGGAGAGGACTTTTCAAAACTCGTTCCCGATTTTGTAAGCCTTGACGAGACTATCGACCCAAACAAGTACAATACGATTTCGACCTACTCAATGCAAACGATGTCCGCCGAGCAACTGCGAGACATCGCAAACATCTCCGAGGGCATGGAAAACCGTATCGCAAAGACGGATTTTGAGTCTATGGACGACGTACTCGGCCTTACTTCAAAACGCTATACCCGCTCTACCATCAAGCGAATTGCCGCATGCGCAACCCTTGGACTGACAAAAGAACTCGTCTCCCTCGCCGATGAAGAAAAGCCGTACTGCACAGTGCTTGCCGTACGCCCGTCAAAGCGAAAGGCGCTATTCCCGATTTTGGCGGAGTCGGACGGCTATTTTTTCTTCAAGGCAAGCGACTGCGAATTCTCCTCTCCCGTTCGTCCTCTCATCGACCTCGACGAAAAGGCGGCAAAGGTGCAAAAACTTTGCAAGCGGTAATCTAACCGCATATTTTGACATATAGACAGCCCGAAAGTGGCTGTCTTTTTCATATTTTCGCAACCCTCTTCATATATTGTTTTATGTCGCTCTCTCGCACGCTTGAAGTCAAAAAGGCACGAAAAAGAACGGATGTCAAAAGTGCGCTCTCTCACATCTTTTCCGCTCGCGCATTTACCATCGTTTTGCTTCTCGTGTTTGCGGGACTGATGATAGCAAAGCCGAGTTTTTATCTCGACGCTACGAGGCGCGGGCTTTCACTGTATGCGACGACGGTGTTGCCGAGTCTCTTCCCTTTCTACTTCGTCGCACTCATGCTAACTAGAGTAGGAGCGGCAAAGACTTTATCCGTTCTCTTTGAAAAACCTATGCGCAAACTGTACCTCTCTCCAAAGGAGAGCGCGTACGTGCTTGTGCTTTCTATGCTGTCCGGCTACCCTGTCGGCGCGTCCTGCCTTGCCGAACTGTACAAAATGGGCGCGGTGAGCCAAGCGGACGTGCAAAGGGTGTCGGCGTTCACGTCCACGTCGGGACCTATCTTTATGCTCGGAACGGTTGGTTCGGCGATTTTTGACAACGTGACGGTCGGAATTATCGTCCTCATATCGCACTATTTAGGCGCGTTGCTTAACGGATTTTTGTATAGTCGCAGGCGAAACCTCGAGCGCATAAAGTCGGACGATAACAAAGCCTATTCGGACAAATCGTGCGCCAAAGATTACGCGACCGCAAACGGGCGCACAAAGGGAGCGTATGAAAATATCGACGTCGCGCTGTCCGAGAGCGTGGCGAGGTCAACGACGTCCATGCTCACCCTCGGCGGATACATCGTGCTTGCGGGGCTTATCGTCGACACTATGAATTTAGCGGGCATACGACAAGCCTTTCAACGCCTCTTCGGAGACGGCAGTCAAATCGCCGTCTCACTGCTATACGGCATGATAGAAATGACGAGAGGATCTATAGAGTGCGCAAAGTGCGCTTCGCTTCCGCTCGGCGTCGCAACGTGTTGCGGTATTGTCTCATTTGGAGGGCTGTCCGTCATCATGCAAACGTACTCGTTTTTGTCCGTAACGCATCTAAAACTCGGACAGTTGCTCGCAAGAAAAGCCACTCAAGCGGCAATATCTTTTCTCATCGCGCTCGGGCTGTCTTTTGCCCTGCAAAACGCGTTGTAAACTGCTGTATAAAAAATTGGTGAAAAATTTGGCATAAAATATTGACTTTTGCCATACCCTGCATTTATGCTGATATTGTCAACAAAGTTTTGACGTATTTTCAACAATTTCGGAGGAAAAAATGAATAAAAATTGGTGCAACACGGCCCTTGTTGCTTATTCTGCTTTACCCAAAATCGTAAAGGAGCTTGATTTTTCATTGTCAAGACTCGTAAAATCCAGTTTTAAAAGCGTACATCTCAAGAATGGCGTGAGCAATTTGCAATTAATTGGTGAAATCATGGAAATAAATGATGAAAAGCGCAAAATCGTCAATATGCGTTTTATCGTCACCACTGCGTTAGAACGCCTGTCGGACACGTCGAAACACGTGCTTATCGGCAGACTTTTCAAAAAGCAGACCTTCAAAGAACTCGCAGGCGAGATGAACACGTCCATACGCAGCGTATACAGGCGTTTTCAGGACGCGGAAGAAGAATTTGCCCACCTGCTCAAAATCGGAGGCTACACCGAGAGTTGGTTTGAACGGGAGTACGGAAACGACCAATATATTCTTCCAATCAAAGAACGCTTTTTTGAAGACAAATATTTGATTACGAAAAATCAATAACTCTCACCTCAATATTTTGGCATACTGCATGGTGATATGCGGTATGCACTTCTCACTTTTCACTATTTTTAACATTATCGCCTGTCAAAACGGATTTGTGCGTTTTGGCTATGTTTTCTATTTGCGACGCAAAAACTTTAAAATCTCCCCTTTCAAACTATTTTCTTCAAAATTTCGCAAAAGTATTGAACTATCAACCTTTGTTTGTTATTATTTTAATATATCTAAAAAAACTATCGCCGTAAGCGGTATGCGAGAAATTGAGGTTGATATGAGAATTGTTTTGTGCGAAGACCAAAAGATTTTGCTCGACGGACTTGCGTCTACTCTCGTCAAGGACGACGCGCTTGAAATCGTTGCAGCCGTGCCGTGTGCGGACGAGATTTTGCCCGCTTTGCGCGCCAATGAGGCGGATATCGTGCTGTCCGATATTATCACTACGGAAAACAAGAACTTCCTTGAATTTGTAAAGGACATCAAGGCGGAATTTCCGTCCGTAAGAATTATGGCGATAACGGGTTTTCCCGACATCACGTTTATGGAACACGCGAAGAAAGTCGGCGTCGACTCTTTCGTTTACAAAAATATTTCCACCGAAGAACTCATATCCGTCCTCAAAAACACTTATGCCGGATACAGCGTGTATCCGACGAACGACAGGATCAAAAATATGATGCTTTCTTCTCTCACGGATATGGAATTTAAGATCCTCAGAATGTACTGCAACGGCAAGGAACGGGACGAGATCGCCTCTACTCTCTATCTTTCAAAGTCGTCGATAAAGGCGTATATATCCTCTATTTTGCAAAAAACCGGCTTTTCCTCTATCGCGCGCGTTGCTATATATGCGGTGTCGACCGGAATGATTTTTACGGATAATGACTAAACGGCACGCGCTATTCATATCCGCTTTTGCAATTCTTGCTTTTGCAATTTGCTATATTTTTGCCGCGGTTTTCCCCGTCGGCAACCTGCAAGGCGGAAGACCTGACTATATCGTCACGCTCTTTGCCTCCTTTTTGTTGCTCGTTTGGGGCATCACTATGTCATACCGCGTGCAATACACAAGGCAGCGGACGATCCTCACTCTCATATACGTCCTATGCTTTTTGTGGGTGCTGCTCCGCTTTGTAAAGTGGCTTCCGTCATATATTCCGCTAACAAAATATTCGGATTATTTCTACTACCTCCCGATGACGCTCACACCCGCGCTGTTTCTCGTGCTATGCGTGGAAAACTTCGTGCCGCACCTGAAAGGCAAACGCATATTGTACTGCGCGCTTTTTGTTTCGGTCCTCTTTTTTGTCGTCATGGCGCTGACCAACGATTTGCACGGCTTGGTCTACAAAAACTACTCTTTCGGCATTGACAAGACGACGGGCGAGCCGTCCGCAAAAATTCTCAGTTATTCCTACAACATCATTCACTACTTCGCAATGGCTTTCATCGTGCTTTGCGTACTCTCGGCTTTGACGATAGCTATCGTCAAGTCGAGGTGGCAACTGAGTTTTGCCTCGTTTGTGCCGAGTGCCGCCGTCATCGCGCTTGCCGCCGTCTACTTCACCCTATACGCAGTCGGAGCGGAGTTTTTGCGCGGAACTTTGATGCTTAAAGACTTTGCGCTCATGTCCTCCCTCTTCTTGCTCGGAGCGATAGAGATTATGCTCGACATCGGACTCGTTCAAAACAACGGCAGGTACGTCACGCACTTTTCAAAGTCAACTCTTCCAATGTGCATATTCGACGAAAACGGCAAGCCCCTTTTTGCAAGCGAACAGTTTTCTCTCCCGCGCTACGTTGAAAAACCTCAAAACTTCCACTATACGGAAGAAAAACTCGGCAATTACAACCTCGTCATAGAAGAGGATCTCACGGAGATTTTGAACCTGCGCGGAAAAATCGAAAAGGACAACCTCGAACTTCAAGAGGCGAACAGGCTTTTAAGCAATATGTTCGAGGTGTCAAAAGAGAACTCGTCGCTGGCTTTCCGCCTCTCCGTCATGAACGAAATCGAGGAGTCTATCGGCAAATCCAAGCAAGAACTCTCCTCTCTCGTCAAGACTCTCCCCGACGAGATGACGGAAGAAAATACGGACGAGACGCGCAAAACACTTGGCAAAACCGCGTTACTTCTTGGCTATATGAAGCAAAAGTGTATGCTTTTGCTCGGTGCAAAGGAGCAAAAATCGCTCTCTCTTGACGCATTCAAACTCCTGCTCAACGTCATTTCGCACGATATACAGAGCGTAGGCTTTGGCGAAGTCGCGTCTATCGTCACGAACGGCGAAGACATAAGTTTTTCTTTTGCACTCGCCGTCAACGAACTTGCAAACGCGATAGCGAACGCATACGCTTTTCAAAACCTCGATATGCTTGTCATATCAAAGCCTAACGAGAACATTTGCATAGTAGAACTCGACGGCAAACCGCTTGACGAAAGACGCCTCTTTGTCGCCGGCACGAACATTGTGACGAAAGCGCACGATACCGGGCTTCGAGTCGTTATTGAGGTGAAACATGGCTGAAATCCTATCCCTTCCCTCCTCTTTGAGACTCGTGCTTTTTATCGCTCAAATGCTGACGGCGGCGTCACTGCTCTTTTGCGCCGTCTACGGCATAGTCGGCAAGCACAACCGCTTGCGCGTGGCGCACGTATGCGCGCTGTTTGCCTCGCTTGTGACGCTTATCGTCACGCACACTCCTCTGCTTGAAAATATAAACGCAGAAGTTGCAACCTACTTCCACCTCATACTGATTGCCCCGTTTGCGACGGCAACGTTGATTTTGATAAAGGAAAAAGATTTTTCCTTTGTCCTCGATATGGTGTGGGCTGTCGTTACGCTTCCGTTTTTGTCGGTTATTCCGTATTTTGAATATATCTCCTCCGCCTGTCTTGCGCTCGTGATAATCCGCGCCGTACTCATCGTCAAGTATACGCTTGACACGGTGTCCAAATCCCCGGGCAGGCTCGCCATCAAATACGCCATCGACAGGACTGCGGACGGCATCGCTTTCGTCAACATATTCGGGCGCATAACATATCTCAACTCCGAACTCAAACGCGTGCTTGCCGACCTCAACATATCCTCTTATATGCGCGCGGCGAAAATCGTGGAAGAAATCGAGGCATGCGCTGCAAAAAACGGCAGAAAGGTCTCGGATTTGTCCTTTATAGTAGGAGTTGGTGAGAGCGCCTACCGCTTTAGTTTTGACTCTCCTCTCACGCAAATCACCTGCGTAAACGTGACGGAAGAGGAAAACCTCGTTGCAAAATCCGAACAAAACAACTTCCTGCTCGAAAAGACGAACGACGAACTCAGCCGTGCGCTCGGCGAGATAGACAGCATAGAAAAAGAGCGTGAACTCTTGATAATCAAAGGGCAACTGCACGACGAACTCGCGCAAAAACTCTCCGTACTTCACATGTTCATCTTGAACGACAAATCGGGAGATTTGAAAAACCTGAAAAGTCTTCTCTCCTCGCTTGAAATCACGTCTACTATGAGCGAATACGTAGGGACTGTCGAAGACCTCGTGAACTCGTTCAAGGCAATAGGCGTAGAAATCCACGTCAGAGGAAACCTACCGAGCGACGAAAATATCAAAAAAATCGCGTATAAACTCACAAAAGAGACGACGACAAACGCAATAAAACACGCAAAAGCGAGCGAGATATTTGTCGAATTTTCAACGGAAAACGGCATGTTTACCGCGCGCGCCTCAAACGGCGGAATTATGCCAAGCGAAATCGCCCTTGGCAACGGACTCACCACTTTGAAAGCGGAAGTCGAGGCACAAGGAGGACGGTTTGTCGCACATATAGTAGGCGGATTTGTGGTGAAAATCGAAGTGCCCACAAATCAAAATCCCGTATAGCGCGCATTTTCCCTGTGTTCTAACCTGTTATTTCTTAGTTTTGGCAAAAAAAAAGACGACTCCGCGTCGTCTTTTCGTATACCTATGCAAAGCCATCAATACGCGTTTTTGATAGCGACTGCAAGATATGGCGTATAGTCAAAAAGGTTCCACCCTGCCTCTTCCGGCGGATATACGCGGAAGACGAGTTCTTGTCCTCCGACAGGATGCGCAAATCTGAGTTCCGTAGCCCAAAGGCAAAGCGGAAGTGACGGGAATCTGCCCGTTCCGTAGCGTTTGTCGCCGAGAATCGGCGTGCCCATGTTTTGCATTTGAACTCTTATTTGATGACCTCTTCCAGTCACGAGGTTGACGGATACGAGCGCAAAATCGCCCTTTCCTTCAACCGTCTTTGTGTTTAGCACCTTATAGTCGAGTTCGGCGTACTTCGCGCCCTCGGAGAGTGCGGGGACGACCTTAACCGTGTTTGTGTCAGGGAATTTCTTCAAATAACAAGTGAGTTTGTCCGCCTTGTATCTCGGAATACCTTCGAGAATGGCAAAATACTTTTTGTCCACTCCCCCGTTCTTTATCGCTTCGGAGAGGCGCGCCGCGGCTTTGGACGTCTTTGCAAACACCATAACACCGCCCGTAGGTCTGTCGAGTCTATGCACGAGACCGAGGTATGCGTCACCCGGCTTGTCGTACTTTTCGACGAGGTACTGTTTGAGGAGCGTAAGCATATCGGGATCTCCGCTCTCGTCCGCTTGACAAGGCACGTCGACAGGCTTTACGACAACGAGCAAATGGTTGTCTTCAAAAACGATATTCAGATCTTTGTAAGTGATAGTTTTTTTGTCCATTGTTCACCAAATATATTGTGATGTTTTGATTGTTATGCTTTCATTCGTGTCGTGAATGATTGTTTACCATACATCAAACTGCGCGATAGCGATGAGATGCAAGGAAGGACAGCTTTTTGCAAAGGAGCGTACTAAATTGTACGTGACTGCGCAAAAAGATGTGCTGACACAGCAGGTCGCGCTATTCGCACTGTTTGAACACGGCGAATGCGGTGCAACCTTGCGGAAGAATCAGTCCTTCTTCCGTAGCAAGTCCGATTTCGTCCGCGTCTATTACGGCGTTTTCGGGAAGCGCAAGTTTCAAGATATTTGCCATGACGGTCGGTTGAAGTCCCGTCGTATAACTGTTGAGACACACGAAGAGCGGATTGTCACTAAGGAGTGCGGAAACAAGTTCCATAAGTTCGCTTATTCCCTCCTCTATCTTCCACTTTTCGCCGTTCGGACCGCGCCCGAATGACGGCGGATCGAGGATGATGGCGTCATAGTGCTTTCCTCGTCTTATCTCGCGCTGACAAAACTTGAAGCAGTCGTCGATGATATATCTCATTTCCGCATTTTCAAGTCCTGAGAGTTTGACGTTTTCACCCGCGCGTTCAACCATAGCCTTTGCGCTGTCCACGTGGCAAACGGAAGCCCCCGCTTTGAGACAAGCGACGGACGCCGCACCCGTGTAGCCAAAGAGGTTGAGAACGCTGATTTTTCTACCCGCGTTCTTTATCAGCGTCATCATTCTGTCCCAGTTGACGGCTTGCTCGGGAAAGAGTCCCGTGTGCTTGAAGCCCATGAGTTTCAAAGAAAACTTCAAATCTCTCCAACCGAGTTTGAATTCGGTGTTTATAGGTTTCAACCACTTCCAAGCCCCGCCGCCCGTGGACGAACGCTCGTATATCGCCGAGATGTTTTTATAGTTTCTCAGCGGAGTCTTGGCGTGCCAAATGACCTGCGGATCCGGACGGAGCAACACAAGGTCTCCCCATCTCTCGAGTTTTTCGCCGTCGCCTGTGGCGATGACGCTATAATCTTTCCAGTCGGGTGCTACTCTCATCATATACTCTCTTTACGGAAATCGCCGCCTTGTAGCCGTTGATATCGAGTTCTTTGGTGTATCCGTCGAGTTCTTCCTTTATATCGTCCGCGAGTACGTCGGAGAGGAAATCCGCTCTTTCAAGCACTTGCTTTGCAAGCCCTTCCGCGCGGTAGCCGATGACGATGTGATCCGTCACTTCAAAGCCCGCTTCCTTTCTAAGATTTTGTATCTTGCTGACGAGTTCTCTCTCGATACCCTCCAAGATAAGGTCGTCGCTGAGCGCGGTATCGAGCACGACCGTCGTCTCGCCGTCGCTCTCGGATGAGAAACCTTCCTTGTTCTTCGCGCTGATAAGAAGGTCTTCTTCGGCAAGTTCGACTTTCTTTCCGTCGATGAGAGCCATAAACGGACCGCCGTTTTTGATGACGTTCACGATTTCCATTGCCTTCTCTTGCAAAATGCCTCTTATCTTTCCAAGGAGCGCACCGTACTTCGGACCGAGAGTCTTGAGTTGCGGTTTGAGTTCGTACGTGACGTAGTCGCCGTCTCCGCCCGTAAGTTCTACGTTCTTGACGTTGAGTTCGTCTTTTACAACGTCGCGGAGTTCTTTTGACAGTTCGCGCTTGCCGTTGTACATAAGGCGGCTGAGCGGTTGACGGT
Source organism: uncultured Eubacteriales bacterium (assembly GCA_900322215.1). Classification (GTDB taxonomy): domain Bacteria; phylum Bacillota; class Clostridia; order Christensenellales; family CAG-917; genus CAG-475. Next base: position 15,685 of record ONYW01000016.1, read on the forward strand.
TCTTGATGTTAGCCTTGTTTCTTGCGGCACGTCCAAGCACGACGACGGAGAGAACGTCTTGCATGCCCTCTTCCAAAAATTTGTCGATATATTTTTCGTCCGCCGTCGGGAAATCGCAAAGGTGAACGCTCTCGGGCGCATTCTTGTCAAACGTCCTGACGAGGTTTTGATACATATTCTCCGCGAGGAACGGCGTGTACGGCGCAAGGAGTTTCGAGAGCGTGACGAGCACCGTGTAGAGCGTCGTGTATGCCGCCGCCTTAGACTTTGTCATCTCGCTTCCCCAGAAACGTTCACGACTGCGGCGAACGTACCAGTTGGAGAGATTGTCTACAAAATCTTGTATCGCTCTTGACGTCTCCGTGATCTTGTATTCGTTGAGACCTTCGTCAACCGTCTTGATGAGCGTGTTGAGCGAGGACAAAATCCACCTGTCCATGACGTTCAACTGTTGCTTGTCAAGTTGGTACTTGGTCGGATCGTATTTGTCTATATCCGCATAGAGGACGAAGAACGCATAGGTGTTCCAAAGCGTGCCCATAAACTTGCGTTGCGCCTCGCTGACGTTGTCGGCGGAGAAACGCGACGGGAGCCACGGTGCGGACGCCGTGTAGAAATACCATCTCGTAGCGTCTGCGCCCTGCTTGTCGAGGACAGTCCACGGATCGACGACGTTGCCCTTGTGTTTGGACATCTTTATACCGTCCTTGTCGTTGACGTGTCCGAGGACGATACAGTTTTTGAACGGCGCTTTGCCAAAGAGTACAGTGTTGACGGCAAGAAGCGTATAGAACCACCCTCTCGTTTGGTCGATAGCCTCCGAGATAAAGTTTGCCGGAAACACTTCGTCAAAAATCTCCTTGTTTTCAAAAGGATAGTGCCATTGCGCGAAAGGCATAGAACCCGAGTCGAACCAGCAGTCCAAGACTTCCGGCGTTCTCACCATCTCGCCACCGCATTCACATTCCCACTTGACTTCGTCGATGTACGGTCTGTGGAGTTCGATATCATGGTCTAAATGACCGAGTTTTTTCAATTCTTCCTTTGAGCCGACGACGTGTATTTTGCCGCACTTTTCACACGTCCAAATAGGAAGCGGAGTGCCCCAATATCTCTCGCGAGAGATACCCCAGTCGATGACGTTTTCGAGGAAGTTGCCCATACGACCCGTCTTTATCGTCTCGGGCATCCAGTTGACGGAGTTGTTTGAGGCAAGCAAATTCTCCTTCACAGCAGTCATTTTGACAAACCAAGAACTGCGCGCATAGTAAAGGAGCGGAGTGTCGCAACGCCAGCAGAAAGGATAGCTGTGCGTAAACTTCATCGCCTTGAAAAGTTTGCCTTCCGCTTTGAGTTTTTCGATTATGTGCTTGTCCGCGTCCTTGCAGAATTGACCTGCAAAGTCTGTAACGGCGTCTCTAAATCTGCCTCTGTCGTCCACCATTTGGACAAACGGAAGCCCGTAACGCTTTCCAACCTTACTGTCGTCTTCACCGAAAGCCGGAGCGATATGAACGATACCCGTGCCGTCCGTGAGCGTGACGTAGCCGTCGTTTGTGATATAGTGCGCCTTTTCCTTTGCGCCCGTCTCATACGTGAAGAGGGGCTCGTACTCGACGTACTCGTATTCACTGCCCTTTTTCACGTCCACTTTTTCATAGCAACCCTCTTCAAAGAGAGAGTTTACAAGAGCGTCGGCGAGAATAAAGTATTCGCCGTTTACCTTGATTTTTGCATAGTCTTCCTTGCCGTTCATACAGAGAGCGACGTTGGACGGAAGCGTCCAAGGAGTCGTCGTCCAAGCGACGAAATAGGTGTCTTTCTCTCCCTTGACCTTGAATTTGACAAAGACGGAAGTCTCCTCGACGTCCTTGTAGCCCTGAGCTACCTCGTGAGAAGAGAGCGCCGTCCCGCAACGCGGGCAGTACGGCACGATCTTGTAGCCCTTGTAGATGAGTCCCTTTTTGTGCATCTCGGAGAGCGCCCACCACACGGACTCGATATAGTTGTCGTCATAGGTGATATACGGATGCTCCATATCCGCCCAATAGCCGATACGGTCGGACATCTTGTGCCATTCGTCCGTATACTTCCAAACGGACTCTTTGCACTTTTTGATAAACGGCTCGATGCCGTACTTCTCTATCTCCTGCTTGCCGTCGATACCGAGGAGTTTTTCCACTTCGAGTTCGACGGGAAGACCGTGAGTGTCCCAGCCTGCTTTTCTCAGCACGTGGTAGCCTTTCATCGTCTTGTAACGAGGAATGATATCCTTCATAACGCGTGTGAGGATATGACCGATATGCGGTTTGCCGTTTGCGGTCGGCGGTCCGTCAAAAAAACTGAATTCAGGCTTGCCGACGTTCTTTTCTACGCTCTTTTCAAAGATGCGGTTTTCTTTCCAAAATTCGAGGACTTCCTTTTCTCTGTCCACGAAGTTGAGAGTTGTGTCTACTGGTTTGTACATAAAAACTTCCTTTATACGTTCGCGCGCTTTGCACGCGATATTAAACTAAGTTGACATTATAAAGTATTTTTTACAAAAAGACAAGCAAATGCGGATAGATATCAAAAATATTGCCAAAAATAAAAACCGCCAAAGGCGGTTTTGCAATCAAAACTCTTAGTCAGCCGAGCGAGATTACGAGCCTCACGCTCTCTTTGTCGAGCAAGAACTCGAGTTCTTCCTCCGTCATATCTATATGCCCGAGCCTCGTATAACTCCAGGTGTTAGAGCCGAAAAACATGACGATTTGGTTTGAACTGTACAGCACTATATCGCCGGGGCGCGTGGTCGTGCGACTGTCCGAGCTCTTTACACTCCTGCCAAGCGAGCCGACCTGTTCAAATCCGCCATACCTCGACATATTCACAACGATCTCCCCGCTTTTGAGCACGTCAAAAAGATCGCGAGTCGCAACGTTGTCAAAAAACGTAACGTCTATGGGTGTTCCGTCAACGACAAAACATATTTTGGTCAAATCCATATTCTCTCCACCCTCCATCTGTCTTTCACTGTTTGTTCCGATGTTATTTTGCTCGTCAGCTCCATAAGATTGCGAGCATCCCGTAAAACAGCAAACCAGCAGCAAAGTCACGATCACAACCAAAAGTATCTTTTTCATATGCTAATTGTATCATTATTCCCGCCATTTCGTCAACAAGTTGGCAAAACAAAAGCCGTCCAATTGGACGGCTTTCTGCAAATATTATTTCGCTTTCATTTTGTGTCTGAACACGACAACCGCCAACACAAACATGACAAGCGTATACGCAAGAATGATTATGAGCGGCAGACCGAAATCGTAGAATGCGTCCTCAACTCCATTCATAACGTGTTGCACAAGTTGCGACGCGTTTCTAAACGGCAAAACGTTCATAAACGTGATGACGCCTTTGCCGAGACCGTCAAGCGGAAACCACATTCCCGAGAGGATGGACTGCCCTGCAATCACTATTGACGCAACGCCGCCAACAGCCTTTTCATTGACAATCGAGCCAAGTAGAATGCCTGTTGCGACAAATAACAAAGAAGTTATAAAACTCATCAAAATGGCATAAACAATTCCGATGCTGAAGATTGAAGCATCCAAAATTCCGCCCACCAAAAAGAATAGCACGGATTGCACGGCAACAATTGGGACTATCGCCAAAGCATATGCCAAGACAAATTCAAACGACTTTGCTCTTGACACATAAAGTCGCGTCAAAAAAGATGTGTTTCTGTCCGTTGCGAGCAATATTCCGACGAAAAGTGTCAAAAATGATTGCGAAAACACCACGATTCCGGGAGCCAAATATTTCATCTCAAATTGAGAGGTCATTTTATGAAATATCAGATAAAATAGCACTTCCAACAAAAGTGGAAATCCAAGTGTAAAAACAAGAGATAGCGGATCCCTCAAAATCTCTTTTATATTTCGCCCCGTCAATGTCAAGATTCTTGAAAACGATTTACGCATTCAAATCACCTCCCGACACGAGTTCGACAAATGCGTCCTCGACGTTATCTTTGCCCGTTTTTTCAAACAACGCGTCTTTTGTTCCAACAAACAAAAGTTTCCCGTCCTTCATAATTCCAATTCTATCCGCAAGGGCTTCGGCTTCTTCCATATAGTGCGTGGTGAGAATTATCGTCATCTTGCCTTTTAGAGATTCAATAGTCTTCCAAAGTTCGCGTCTGGCAAGTACGTCAAGACCCAATGTCGGCTCATCCAAAAATAAAATTTTTGGATTGGACACGAGCGCGAGCGCGATAGACAGTTTTCTTTGCCAACCGCCCGACAGTTTTGCCGCACGCTTTTTTGCAACAGAATCAAATCCGAACACCTTGAAAACGTATTCTTTCGTCTCAGCGATTTCTTCTTTTGTTTGCCCCGAAAGTCGTGCATAGAACTCTATGTTTTCTTCTACACTCAACTTGCGCGCAATCGCTGTCTCTTGCATTGATATATCAATCAATTCCTTGATTCTATCCGCGTCTTTTAGGACAGAGTGTCCCAAAACAATCGCATCTCCTGACGTGGGTTTTGAAAGTGTGGACAGCATCTTTATAGTTGTAGTTTTGCCGGCTCCGTTCACGCCTAAAAGTGCAAACAGTTCTCCCTCTTCAATCTCCAGATTGAGATTGTCAACGGCAACGACGTCTTTGTATTCTTTTCTCAAATTTTCAGTTTTTATCGCCAGCATAAAAATCCCCCATCAATTTGTAAAACTCCGAATCTTTGACAAGAGCAAGGCCTCGTGTCTTGTCACCCATGACCATCAAAGTGTCACCTTCTTTTATATCAAACATTGCGCGGGCCTCTTTGGGAACTGTAATTTGACCTTTAGGGCCGACTTTGACACTAACAATAAATCTGTCTTCTGCGATATTTTTCATTTTAAACCTGCATAAAAAATTCTTACTTTTCTTACTATATCACATCAATATAAAAAAATCAACAATAGCACACGAATTCGCACTCTTTCGAACGAATAATGCGAATTTTTGTTGTAAATCCATACTCCTCGACACTGCCATGGGCTTCACTTGAACTATACAATAATCAACACTTTGCAAGCACAATTATATTGCTATGCTTAATTTTTCCTAGTTCTGCGCTATCACGCCTGGGCGGGCAAACAATTCACCGGATTGTTTGCTCTTCCGCCCGTTCGATTCCCACATATCTGTTTATAAAGAAAACGGAGTGCAAAAGCCCTCCGTCTTTATATGTCTAGAAACATAACATTTAATACAATTTCGTACCCCTTCAAAAAAGTTCGTACCCCTACCACGATTTCGTACCATTTCGTGTAATAAGAAAAGCCACCATTTCTGATGACTTAATAAGTATAAATACTATTCTAGTTAATTTTTATTCCTTTTCCCTGTATTGTTTGTCCCTCTTACTTCCTCGTGATAGAAATAATTAACAATAACAGGATGGCCTTGTTTAGCTCTTCCATATGGGGTTTCGTTATCTACAAAAGGACAATCATTTTCCTTAGCCAGCATTTCGGCTTCTTTTTCTAATCTTTCAAAATAACTTCTATCCTTTTTGTTATATATTTCTTCGTATAGAGGATATAATTCTGGATGTTTCTCTTTGATGTAATCCATTATTTTTCCTTTAAATCCACCTCTTAGATTTAGGTTTTCTAACCATATCAAATCGCACTGATTCTTCACAAGTTCGAATATCTTTTTGAAATCAGTTATTCCAGGAAATACAGGAGATATGAAACACACCGTTCTAATTCCTGCATCATAAACTTCTTTCATGGCCTTTAATTTTCTTTCGATGGAAACAGAATCGTCCATATCGTTTCTAAAATCTTCATCTAGAGTATTAATTGACCAAGAAACTGTTACCTTATCAAATTTTTTTAATAAATCTAAATCCCTAGTGACTAAATCCGATTTGGTGCAAATCAGTAATTCAGCATCGACTCCAACTAATTGTTCTAAAAGTTTCCTTGTATTTTTATATTCAGCTTCTTGAGGAAGATAACCATCGGTAACAGTTCCGATGATGATGTGTTCGCCTTTGTATTTGTCAAGATTTTTGATTGGCTCCCATTCTTTTACATCGATAAAACTTCCCCATTCTTCGGTGTGACCAGTGAATCTTTTCATGAATGAGGCATAACAATATTTACAGCCATGAGTGCATCCAACATATGGATTAACACAATATCCTCCAATCGGTGAATTGGACTTGGTCATAACGTCTTTTACTTGGATTCTTTTGATAACGACATCTTTATTCATTTTTTAGATTCTCCTTAATCTTGATTAATAATCTATCTAGTTCTTTTGCTTCCTTTTCACTGAAATCTTTATAAAAAATATCAGTTATTCTTTTCGTTGCGTTATTAATCTTATCTTCCAACGCCAGTGTTTTGTCACTCAAATAAATAACTAGGTTTCTTTTATCTTCCTTTGATTCTTCAACAATCACTAAGCCATTCTTTCTCATCCTATCTATCATCGTCGATAAGGTCGTTTTGGCTAGCGAAGTTCTTTTCGATAATTCAATCAATGACAATTTCTCATCTTTCCATAGAGAAAAAAGGATTCTTCCTTGTTGTCCGTTGAATTCATATATTCCTTCCTCTTTCAATATTTTATTAAAGACTCTATCTTGAAGCTGTTTGATTTGTGAAATTAGAGTGCCACCATAATGCTTATTCATCTTATAGCTTCCTCCATTTCATCTGTCAATTCCTGGATGGAGTTTTCTTCGCCCATTACCTTATGAACTAGTTCTTCTTTAAAAAATATTTTACAGTCATATCTTCTTGCAACCTCAACCAAATGATCCACCCATCCCTTTTGGGCATCTATTTTACCCTTGCAGTTTCCTGTTTCAGTACCTATTACAATCCATCTTATATTTGATAAATCAATGTCACCTATGTCTTCAAATAATGGTTCAAATGTGACATGGTAGTTCTTGCATTTAATGTTTTCTTTTAAAGATTTAAGTCTCCATAAATCATTTTTACAAGTAATGGTTACACCCATCCAAGCATTGTCTGGAACATCATCAAGTTTGATTTTATTTGGAGCTTTGGTAAGATATATCCCTACTGTTTTTGGAGATTCCCTTAGCAGTTCAAACGACTTATCCAACCACTGCTTTTCCCAAAGGTAGAAATCTGACATGCCTGTTAAAAAATAAACTCCTGGTTTTCTTAATCTTTCTAATTTATGTAGATCTGCGATTGGTTTAGAAAAATCCTTAGTCAACCCGAAGCGATTTGCCACCACTTTCGCATAACAATATCTACAGCCGATGTTACATCCAATGACAGCGTTAATATTTTTGATTTTGTCTTTGATGCAAATAACCATACATTCTCACCCTCTCAAATATTGTACTATATAGAACTAATTTTGTCTACTATTTTAAGATATTTTATAATCAAACATCCTTTAATTTTGAAACACCCTTTCGTGTAAAATTCAAATCTAAGCTGAAATTGATACAATAAAAAATAGGCAAATCTACTAATAGTGGGAATTGAATCCATTAGATATTGCCTAAAATAACAAAAAAGTGCTGATTTGATTATAAAATCTCGTATCAACACTGTCGCTTCTTAATGTCAAAGTAGAAATGTTTTAATACAATTTTAGCACCCCTACTTGTAATCGTGTAAAATTTTAACACCCTAGGTCAAATCGTGTAAAAATTTAGCACCCCTATTTTAAAGCATTTTCTAATTCAATAGATTTCTTATTAATATCAGTTCTTTCATTCAATGAACTTATTGAAGCAGCTATTTTATCTTTATCTTTTTTTAAATAGTAATAAATTAGGGTTATTGCCATCTTCTTCGTATGTACATATTAAGATAAAATCAACGTTAGCAACAACTCCATAACAGAATTTATCACTTTCAAGCTGTGTACCTAAATATGTAGTTTGATCATTTAAAAATTGAGCTTTTATTCCACTAGGTAGTGGATAAGCTAAATTTACATAAGAGCCTACTAATGCACTTAAGCTTTCTACCTTAGGCATACCTTTAATATTTAAGTCATTAATTTCTGTTATAAGTTCTTTTTTAAAAGCTTCAAATTTACCACCATCACTTAAATAATCGTGGTTCTTCCAATATTTTAAATTAGGTAACATTTGTTTCATATATTCACGAGCTTGATTTTCTTCAAAGCCAGCTTTAACCATATGTGGAATACAAACACTTATAAGTGAATCCATATCGTTATATGTGTATGTACCATCAGCATAACACCATTTACAATAATCCTCATTCAAGCTTCCATTACTATCATGGCCTATTATTTCATCATTAAGTGGCATACCACAACATTGACATATCAATTCTCTTGGAGATCCTAAAAGTGTATTAATTGAGACATTGAATATATTTGATAATAGCTTTAATGTTTCAGTATTTGGAACTGTATCACCATTTTCCCAACGTGATACTGCTTGTCTAGTTACAAATACTTTTTCAGCTAATTCATCTTGTGATAACCCATTTTTAGTTCTTAATTCATATAAAACATCTTTAGTTTCCATCTTCTTCACCTCTAGCATCATTATACATTTATAATCGTGTAGTGTCACGCAACAGGTTGTTGCTAACAAAAAAGAGGTTTTAAAACCTCTATCATTTTTTATTGGAGCGAATGATGGGAATCGAACCCACGACTAAAGCTTGGGAAGCTTTCGTTTTGCCATTAAACTACATTCGCAAATCTTATATGATAGAGTTTACCACACAAAAATTTTTTGTCAAGAGAATACAAGAACTTTGGGCATCAAAAAAGCTTTTTGTTAATTAAAAATACACTTATCGTGTTATATTTGGCGATTTTGGACAGATTTTTGTAAAATAATATACGTATCGTGTTTTGAAAATGCGATACACGATTTGTGTTTTTAAGAATTTGAAAGACGCAAAAAGTGGGAAAAATCAAGAAATCTCTCCTATAAATAATTTGGTTGCGAGTGTGGCAAAATTGTGATATAATAGTTTCAATATGATTTTTGCAACGTTGTTGCAAAATTTAAGGAGACACAATGAACGTAATCGAAACACAAAATTTGTCCAAAAAATACGGACAAAAAATCGTTCTTGACAACGTAAACTTTTGCCTTAAAGAAGGAGAAATTTACGGACTTGTCGGAAGAAACGGCGCGGGCAAGACGACGCTTATTCGCGAAATCTTGGGGCTTGCCTCACCGACGTCGGGAACAGTTGCAATAAACGGAGCAATGAGTCGTGACGCTCTCGAATATGAGAGAAAGAAGATAGGGTCACTCATTGACTTCCCTGCCCTTATGCCACACGTCAGCGCATACGAAAACATGAAAGCCGTGGCTCTCCAATTCGGTTGCTTTGACGACGGTGAAATAAAGGACATTCTTCACAAAGTCGGGCTGAACGCCGACGATCACCTCAAAGTCAAAAACTTCTCCCTCGGTATGAAGCAAAGACTTGCCATAGGCATCACACTTCTCGGTCATCCAAACGTACTCATCCTCGACGAGCCTGTCAACGGACTCGATCCGACGGGCATCTTTGAAGTGAGAGAACTCATTCAACGCCTCAACCGCGAGGACGGAGTGACGATTCTCATCTCCTCTCACCTGCTTTCGGAACTTTCTCGCGTCGCTACGACCTACGGCGTTATGGAAGGCGGAAAACTTGTCAAGGAAATGCGCGGATCCGACCTCGAAGAACTTTGCAAACCGTATATCAAGGTCACCTTTGACGATCTCAAACTCGCGCTCAAAGTCGTGCTTGACAACTACCACGCTCACGACTATGAGATTTTGCCATACAACACGCTTGCAATTTACGATTTGTCAAAGCCGGTTTCGGAAGTCGTAAAGATGTTTACGGACGCAAACGTAAAATTCAACAGTATCACGGAGTGCCAAGGCGACTTGGAATCCACGTTTATAGCACTTATGGGAGGTTTGCACGGCGATGATGACAACAAATAATCAACAAAAAACAAATTCTTTTGCAAACACTCTCGCGTCCGACTTTTACAAACTCGGCAAAATGAAGAGCGTCTATATCGGCGCGGCAATCATGCTCGCTCTTATTCTCATCTCGTTTGCGGTGTTTTGGTTGCAAGTCGGCGACGCAAAAAAGAGCATCTCAATTGCAAACGACAAATACGCCGCCGTCCAAGCGGATTCTTCAAGCACGCAAGAACAGATAGACGCTGCCGCCGCTGAAGTCAAGACAGCAAACAAAGGTCTTGACGAAGTTATGGCAAACGCACACGGCAACCTGTTCAGTTTTGCATCGCTCGTCAACCTCGAACTCATGCTTGCGATAATTATCGGCATATTCGTCGGCAAGGACTTCTCAAACGGAACGGTACGACTCACGGTTGCGCGCGGTGCAAGCAGACTGCATATCTATTTTTCAAAATTTATAGTCATGGCAACGCTGCTGCTCGGCTATATGCTCGGGGCTCTTCTCGTTTGCGGAATTTTCACCGCGGTCAAGGGCTACGGCACGCCTGTTTTTGACGGAGTTCAATTTGCAAGGCTCATGCGCACGTTTGCGCTCTCATACGTAGCGCTCCTGTCCGCAGGCAGTATATTCCTTATGCTCGCTTTCCTCACGAGGTCTTCGGGTGCAGCGCTCGGCGCATCGCTCGGATTCTACATCCTCATCGGCGTCATTGTGTCGATACTCAGCGTCCGCTTTGCGATTGTGTCCATAGTCGGCGGAATTGTCGGAAACGACGAAGCGCTCCAAGAGGACAAACTTTATCAAGCGCTCTCATATCTTCCGATGCAACAAATGTCCTACTGCATATCCGACAAGTCGATGAAAGTCGGCGAAGCGATGAAACTCCTGTTTATGCCGATAGCCTATACGCTTCTCTCGTCGTTTGTCGGCATCATCACGTTTGTAAAGAGAGACATAAAATAATTTTTGCAAAACGACTCAAAAAGCGTGTCAGAAAAGGCACGCTTTTTGTTTTGGCGAAAATTATTTCAGTGATATTCGCTCCGCGAGTGATATTCATCTTCCGATGAGTGATATTCGCCTTTGGCGAGTGATATTCACGCGTAGCGTGAGTTGAGGAAAAAATAAAACACTAAAATCTGTTGGTTTTATTGTACAGCAATAAAAAACACCGCTTATGCGGTGTTATACGTTGTTTATTAGTATTCTTTTATGTTGGCGAGAAGTTTTTCGATGAGAAGACCATAGCGGAGATCGGCTTTGTCTTTCAAGGAGACCTCGATGCAGTCTTTTACGAACTTGACTGCGGATTTCATCGCGTTCTCGCCGGACGCGCGTTGCATAAGTCTGCCGATGAACACGCTTGAGAAGATGTCGCCTGCGCCGTGTATGTTGTGGTCGAAGTGCTTGTCATAGGCAAAAGTGATTCTGCCGGCTTTGCTCAGCAGCCCTCCGCCTTGTCCTCCGCGGTGAATAACGCCCGAAAGCAGTACGGACGGATAGCCTTTGTGCTTCAAGATGTTCAATATCATACGCGCATTTTGCTCGTTCGGTTCGAGGTCTATGCTGATGTCCGCGAGCATCTTACCCTCCGTAAAGTTGGGCATAACGATGTCGGCATACTTCTTGCACAAGTCGATAATGCGGTTTTTGTACTCCTCGTCAAAGAGCGCGTAGAGTTTTCCGTTCTCAGCCATAGCGGGATCTATAGCGATGAGCGTCCCCGCCTTTTTCTCCTGCTTCAAAATTTGCTCCGTTGAGTCAATAATCTTTTGAGAACCGAGAAAACCAACGTACACGCAGTCGAACTTTATGCCGAGTTTTTTCCAATGCTTGTAGGACGGGAGCATATTGTCGCAAAGATCGACGAACGTATAGCCCTTTATCCCCGCCGTTTGCGTGGACAAAACCGCCGTCGGAAGCCCGACGGGATACGAGCCAAGCGCAGACAATATCGGAAGCGCCGCCGTCAGCGAGCAGTTGCTCACGGACGAATAATCTTCAATAACCAAAATTCTCTTTTCCATACCTTTATTATACACACGCGAGGAGCATATATCAACAAACAATTTTTTAGAATTGTATCAAAATTTGCGCCATAATGAGCGATTGCGACAAAATATCCCTTGCCAAACCGCCAAATTGGTGATATACTATGTCCGCTGTGCTAGACGGGGAGCTTGCGGTGCCCTGTAAACTACAATCCGCAATAGTAGTGTCGAACGCCATCCGAGGCTTTTGTTATGGTTGGTTGCGCATAGCAAGGAGTGTTGATAGCAAGGTCCCGTGCAATGTCATACTGTGAACCGTGTCAGAGTTTGATCGCAGCAGCACTAAGCAGGCGTTGGCGTGTGCCACGGGGAAACTTTGAAGGAGCCACCTACTATGTTCCCACTTCGGTAACTTAAGACAGAGTTGGTGCACAGTAAAACAAATCACACTGGGTTTATCCTGGTGTGATTTGCTTTTAATGTGGTTGACTTTGCTTGAAACGAAGTGGGAACAGAACCCCGCTGCTGATATGCGAACCTTGTGTTCGCCTCGCACTCCTTTAACTAAACGTGCGCTTGCTATGCGGATTATTTGAATCAGCGGCGGAGTTATTTATTCTTCCACAACACTTTGCAAAGCAAAATATATCACAAATCCGCTTGAGGATTTATATCACATTGCAAAGCAATATATCACTCGCCATAGGCGAATATCACTGAAATAATTTTCGCAAAACAAAAGCGTGCCCTGTCGGACACGCTTTTTACTCGTTTTGCAAAAATTATTTCTTTGCTGCTTCTTCTTCGCGCTTCTTGGCGTCTGCGATGATCTTGTCGTTGTTGGAAGACGGAACTTCTTCATAGCGAACGAGGTGCATCTCAAACTTGCCTCTGCCTTGCGTCATAGAGCGGAGATCCGTTGCATAGCGGAACATTTCCGCTTGTGGAACTTCTGCCGTGATGACTTGCTTGCCTGCTGCGGAGTCGGTGCCGAGGATTCTGCCGCGACGCTTGTTCATATCGCCGAGGATATCGCCGAGGTAGTCGTCAGGAACCGTGATCTTGGCTTCCATGATAGGCTCGAGGAAGCAAGGACCTGCCGCTGCAACACCGTCTGCATAGGAGAGTTTTGCAGCTGTGACGAATGCGACTTCCTTGGAGTCGACCGGGTGATACTTGCCGTCATAAAGCGTTGCTTTGAGGTTGACCATTGGATAGCCTGCGAGAACGCCGTGCTTGATGGCCTCACGGAGTCCCTTTTCGACAGCAGGAATGAATTGACGTGGGACCGCACCGCCGACGACTGCGTCGACAAATTCAAATTCGCCGTCCGCCGCGCCCGGTTCAAACTTGATGAAGACGTCGCCGTATTGACCTGCGCCACCGGATTGCTTCTTGTGCTTGCCTTCCGCGGAAGCAGTCTTTCTGATTGTCTCGCGGTAGGCAACTCTCGGTTCTTGCCAAGAAATGTCGATGCCGAGTTTT
>ONYW01000002.1 GCA_900322215.1 uncultured Eubacteriales bacterium
TGTCCCGTTGTGACAGTAGGACCGGCACACAGACGATGCGGCTGTTCGTTTTTGTCAATCACTTCTACAAAGAACTGCCTGTGCATGTTGTCATAACCTAGAGAAATGTCACCAAACAGCGAGTTTTTGCCCAGAAGATGAGTCGCTTTTCCCTCCTTACAAACAAACACCTGTTCCGTTCCGAGTGTTCCGCACTTCAGTTCTGCTGCCACCTTCCATTCTTTCTGCATATCAGTATAAGGCAGAGGATGGTTGAAGTCTAGCTTGTATTCACTCATATTGAGCTTTAATTCTTGAGAAGCATCTTTGAATTTCCAATCAAGCAAGGTATAAACTCTCTCTTGTGCCACAATATGCAGGGGGATGATGCCAACCCACAATGGCATGATGAGTAATAGGATTCGTTTCATTAGTCTATTTGCGTTTTGGGTGTATATCATCGCTCCGCTTATCGCTATCGGCTTGCAAACGGCATATCAAGAAGTCCAGTTTGTCATATTCGCGACCGTCGGGGCGGCTATAAATATGTTCGGCGTTATCACGAGGGATTTGACGGAGCGGTACGAGCAACAACTCACCGCCGCGTCCCGCATCGACGCGGAACTGTCCATGGCGACGCGTATACAATCGGATATGCTTCCGAACATCTTCCCCGCCTTCCCCGAGCGCAAAGATTTTGACATATATGCCTCGATGACTCCAGCAAAGGAAGTCGGCGGCGACTTTTATGACTTCTTCTTCATCGACGAAGACACTCTCGGTATCGTCATGGCGGACGTGTCCGGCAAAGGCGTGCCTGCCGCACTCTTTATGATGGCGTCAAAAATCCTCGTGCAAAACTATACCATAATGCACAAGGACCCAAAGGCGGCACTTGAGGCTACCAACAACCAAATTTGCATGAGCAACAGAGAACAAATGATCGTGACCGTTTGGCTCGGCGTCCTCAACCTAAAAACAGGCGTACTTACCGCCTCAAACGCAGGGCACGAATACCCGATTATAAAAAATCCAAACGGAAAATTCGAGATTTTCAAGGACAAACACGGTCTCGTCATCGGCGCTATGGAAGGCGCAAAATACAAAGAATACGAAGTCAAACTCGAAAAAGGCTCTATGCTCTTCATCTATACGGACGGCGCACCCGAAGCCACCAATGCAGACGAACAACTGTTTGGCACGGAAAGACTTCTCTCCACTTTGAACAGTCAGGACTTCTCCACTCCGAAGGAAGTGCTTGACGGCGTTGACAAAGCCGTTAAAGACTTTGTCCTCAACGCACCTCAGTTTGATGATTTGACTATGCTGTGCCTCAAATACAACGGTCAGTAAAAAACCGCGCTATTTAGCGCCTAACTTCGGCAAACCCCATCTTCCCGACCTCATGTACAGATGGGTTTTTTCTTGTTATGCATCTAAATATCGCGGTTTTACAAAAGACAAAACAACTCGCTGGATTGTTTGCATTTCCGCCCGTTTGCTCAGGGGTCACGTACGCAAGTACGCTCACCCTTCACAAGCGGGTTTTTTCGCGCTCTTCATCTAAACTGTGGCTTTACTAGCTATACCTTTTGATTAACGACTTTACAATTTATAGATTTTAAGGTTGCAAAATTTATAATTATATATTATAATGCAAAAGCACCATAAAAAACGCTTTGGAAACGTATCGAAGTGGTCGTAACGAGCCGCACTCGAAATGCGGTTGACCGCAAGGTCACATGGGTTCGAATCCCATCGTTTCCGCCAAAGCAGTCCATCCCTTGGGCTGCTTTTTTCATTGACAATGCATATGCGTTGCATATTTGCGTTGATAATGAAAAAAGTGACGCTTTTATGCGCGACGGCTTTGGTGAGAAAGCCGTCGGCAGACAAGGGATGTTCTTTGCTATGCAAAGACTGACCCCATCACGATGGGATTTGCGTGTAATACACGCCCTTGCTCCGCAAGGCGAACCCATGTCCCATGGCTGACGCTACGCTCGTGAGAGTAAACTCTCTCGCTTCGCTATTGAACGATCCCATCATTTTAGACAAAGAAATAACCGCATTTTGCGGTTATTTCTTTACTGTATAAAAAACGACAAAAGTCGCACGTCAGTCCATTCCGACAAGTACGTCGAGAGATACGTCAAAAACTTTTGCCAAAGCGATAAGCGATGACAGCGTCGGCTCGCGCTTGCCATTCTCCCACAAACTGATTATGCCCTTGCTTACGCCAATCATATTTGCGAGTTCAACCTGCCCTATACCCTTTTCAAGGCGCAAGTCCTTTAGATTTTCCGAGAAAGAGTTATTTTTCATATTTATATGTTCTCACAAAAGTAAGAAAATATCTTGACTTCTTACTATTGTAAGATATATAATTCCTATATCGTTTTCTTGATTGAAAATCCAAACATTGCAAGCCCCAAAATAAAGAATAGGAGAAAAAATATGGAACAACTATTAACAACGATAGGTGAATTTGTTGCAACCGAAATCAATGACGTAGAAGAAGTGGAATATGTCGACAAGGCTATGGGCTATATGATTTATATAGTTTTGAAAAATGGTGAAAAGGTGCTCTTGTCGCTGATTAAAAACTGAGAATTTGAAGCACACACTATTGTCACAATGTTGACAAAATATTTATATTTATGATATAAAATATATACTAATTTCTAAGGAGCGGATCGCATGCAAAAGTACAAATATCAAACCGATGTTGCACTTCTCTCCGTGACGACGACGGAATTTAATGCCGTCATGCACTTCCATGATTGGAGAGCCAAGACTTTCACGAACGACGAGCAGATCTATGACGTCGCGACGTTCGAGCGAGACGGCAAAGAGCGCACTATCGTGCACGCGAAAATCAGCGAAATGGGCATGACAGCCGCCGCCGCAACCGCGATGAAAATGATTTTTACTTTCCGTCCGAGGTACCTCATTATGGTGGGTATCGCCGCGGGAATCGTCAAGTCGGAAATCGAAGAGCAAATGTATGGCGACGTCATTCTCCCCGACGTTGTTTGGAACTACTCCGCAGGCAAATTCGTCAGTCCCGAAAAGGCGAGTATCACCTATGGCAATCTCGGGTTTTTGCCTCGTTCTACGTCTGAATCCATTCCGGAAGAAATCATTCCGTACTTAAAGCGCGCGGTTGCGTCCGAGGACAACCCCTGCCATGCCTGGATAGGTCCTATGGCTTGCGGAAGCACCGTCGTCGCGAGCAAAGAACTGCTTGAAAAGCAAGTGTATTCTCAGTATCAACACACGGCGGGGCTGGATATGGAATCGTATGCGGTGGTCTACGCTGCAAACCACGCAAACGATCCGAAACCTACGCCGATTATTGTCAAGAGTGTTTGCGACTTTGCGGACAGCAAAAAATCCGACGATTATCAAAGATTTGCCGCATATTCAAGTTGCGAATTTGCAAAGTACCTCTATGAAAAGGTCCTACCTATGGATGACGACGAAGAAGAATAAAAATCAGGAGACATATATGCTTAACATTACCACAAAAGAACAAGATCAAAACATTACGGTTTTTCTTGAAGGAAGACTCGACTCCAACACGGCGCCTGACCTTGAAAGCAAACTCAAAGAATTGCCCGAAACACCGTTGCTCGTGCTCGACTTTGAAAAACTTGTCTACGTTTCCTCCGCAGGGCTAAGAGTTCTCCTCTCCGCACAAAAGCGCGCGAATGCGAGTCATTCGGCGCTCAAAATAGTCCACGTCGTCGAGGACGTTATGGACATACTCGACATCACGGGATTTGTGGATATCCTCACAATCGAATAAGCATAGAAACATAATAAAAAGCACCCTCGCGGGTGCTCTTTTTTATTTAAGGTTTTCGGGATTCAAGCCGTACAGCTCAGGCAGGACAAATCTTCCGTCCTTTCTTATGAGCACGTCGTCGAAATAGATTTCGCCACCGCCGTATTCCGGAGTTTGGCAAAGGACGAGATCCCAATGCACCGCGCTCTTGTTCCCGTTCGGAGCGTCATCGTATGAACAACCCGGCGTAAAGTGGATAGAGCCGGATATCTTCTCGTCAAAGAGTATATCCCCTATCGCCTGCGTGACGTACGGGTTGACGCCGATAGCAAACTCGCCGACGTATCTTGCGGCTTCGTCCGTGTCAAAAATGGCGTTTGCCTTCTCGGTATTGTTGGCGGTCGCCTCTACGATTTTGCCGTCCATAAAGACAAGGCGCACGTTTTCAAAGCGGTAGCCGTTCTCTATTGACGGAACGTTGTAGTGAATGACACCGTTCACGCTGTCCTTGACGGGCGCGGTGTAGACTTCGCCGTCCGGGATGTTGCAAGTGCCCGCGCATTTTATCGCAGGAATCCCCTTGATCGAGAAGCGGAGATCAGTGTCTTTTGCCACAATACGGACTTTATCCGTCTTTTCCATCAGTTTAACCAGCGGATCCATCGCTTTGTCCATCTTGCTATAGTCAAGACAGCATACGTTAAAGAAGTAGTCTTCAAAAGCCTCGGTGGACATGCCCGCGAGTTGACTCATGCCCTCGGTCGGGTAGCGGAGTATAACCCACCTCGTCTTTGCGACGCGCCTGTCGCTGTGTACGGGCGTGCCATAGATGGTGTCATAGTCCTGCATATTCTTTTCGGGGACGTCGGAGAGTTCATAACTGTTGTTGCCGCCGCGAATGCCGATATAGCAGTCCATCTTGTCCATAAAGTCCGCGTCTCTCTTTGCCCATATCTTCAGGTATTCGGGAGTCGCGCCTCTAAGCACTTCCCTTTGCAGTCTCTTGTCGATGACGTTGACAAAAGGATAGCCTCCAACCGCATACACTTCCCTCACGATATGCCCGACAAGTTGGTAGTCGCAACCGATAGCGTCTATCCACACCTTGTCGCCTTTGCCGACGTGAATCGAATAGTTGACCAAATTCTTTGCAAGTTTTGCCTGTCTTTCATCAGAAATCATATATTCACCTCAAAATATTTATTCTTGTTCATTGCCGTCTTCCGCCGTTTTTGCGTCTTGCAAGTCAGGCTCAACGGCTTCTGCGTTTTCGTCCTGTTGTTCGTCTTGCGGGCTCTCGCCTATTTCATCTTCTGCATCCTCGTCAGCCTTATCGTTTCTGACTTCACTATAGAAGTTGACTATGACGGATGTCACGATCGCAACTACGACGAGACCATAAATCCCGAGTATGACGGACAGCACCCTGCCGATTACAGTCACGGCGGCAATGTCGCCAAAGCCGATTGTCGTGATGAGCATGAAGCAATACCAAAGCGCGTCGCCATAATTGACTATTGACTTTTCAGTCATCATAAGCACCATAGAGAACGCTATGACGATAAGCAACAGTCCAAACAATATTTCTCCCGCATACGTCTTGCGTATGACTTTTTTGAGAGCGGCATAATTGACGTGCGAGAGCGCCAATTCCAAAATGTAGGCAAGGCAAGTCACCGCAATCACAATGCCGGTCAGCATCCCGCCCAGCATATAGCTCAACGCCTCAATGGCTTCATCGTGTTGTACAGTGATTGCAAGCAACGCTGTAAAAATGCCTATGCAAAGAACGTTGAAAATGATGTTGCGTACTTTGTGATTTTTGAGTATGGACACGACTCGTTTTGAGATTGGGAACAAAAAGTATATTCCGCAAATCACGGCGAACATAACAGGATTTTCACCTGTCGCAAACGTCATCACGCACAGAACGACGCAATATGCGCTGTATGCAATATGGGCGAAATTGAATTTGTTCTCAAGACCTTCCTTCTTGTAGAAGAAATATAGCAATTCATATCCTCCCAAACAGAAGAGCGCGGAGCCAAGCAACCACTTTGCATTTGTCTCCCAAGGGTTTTCGGCGGAAAGCACTCTTCCCGTCATCCACATAACGCACATGAGCGAAACGCACAGCATCGCGCTGCAAAACACCTTGAAAATCGTATCTCTCGTTCTTTTGTCAATCTGTTTCATACTATTCTCCTATAATCTTCTCAAGCAACGCAGACAGAGACCCCACCTGCTTCACCATGATCGTAAGCCCTTCGAGATAAATAAACAAAATCACAACGATTGCAACCACAGGGATAATCAATCCCAGCATAGACTTCTTGTGCTTACGGGTGTATGAGAACAACAAAATTATCGGCGCAGCCACGATGAGCGGATCGCTTCCGCCAACGCCAGCCTCCAAAACAGCCTGCTCTGCAAGTAGCGCAAGCGACGTCACCGCCTCTTCAGTCGTTTCAACGTTGATTTCAGTCAGTGCGACGGCAATCGTGAGCGCAACGTGGATTATCAAATCCAAAACGCCCGCAACCACCATTATGATTGCCGCAAACTTTGCAAACTGCCACGAATTCGCTTTCGTCTGCAAAAATTCGTTGTACTGCTCGTGCGTCTTTCCGCGCTTTCTGTATATGCGCTCTCTCATCTTGATGAACAAGGAAATGACGACGAACACAACGAAAGTCATAGGCGGTTTTGTCGTGAGAAGCGGAAATAGATATGGCGATATTCTGATTGTCCCAAACGCGCTGAGGAGTTTGAGTGTAAAACTTGCAATCTCATACAAAATCGGCACAAGCGCAAGAAGCCTGAACCATACGATTTTGTTGCCTTGAAAATACTTCTTTGGACGATAAATAAGCCCGAACGCAAGCAAAGTGCAAAGGAACAAGTCGATGAAGATATTGAACGCCAAGTATCCACTCTGAGTGTTTGAAACAAGCAGTGCGTCAACAACTGCTATCGCACTCGCTCTGTCCGTTTCAAGCACAAATGCGGCAAACTCCGCAAGATAATGTTCGTGCGCAAGTATGAACAAAAGATAAACGACAATGCTTATTCCGCCATACAAAATGAGCATAGACTTGAACGTCTTTGAACCGTTGAGAATGGTCGCAAACGTTGCCATAAGGAAGAGCGGCATCATGATGTCGCTTGCCATCTTCAAAACATCAGGAAACATCCCCAGTTTGCCACCGAGGTTTGAGTCCAGCTTCGCCCCTATTGAAAGCAACACGCCGATTTGTGCAACAATCAAAAACGCCCATGCGAGCATACGCAGATGCATATACGACAAAGGCCCACGATATCTGATGTCGTTTTCAAGCGTGTATTCGTCAATCTTTCTGCGCTTTTTACGCTTTTTGCGTTTGCCACCCTCTTGCAACTCGCAAGGTTCGCCTGCACAAATCTCGTTTGGTGCAAGATTTTCGCTTGCGGGCGCTTCCGGTTGCTTAACGGCTTCACCTTCGGCGTCTTCTACCACACCGAACTCCGTGCCTTCAAAATCAACCTCTTCTAAATGATTCGGCTCATCCAAAGGCAGATCGCTTTCCGCAGGGATTCTCAATTCTTCTTGCTGAACATCAGATTCATTTTGTTCGTTCGGCATTATTTTTTCAAGTTCTTCAGTCATCATTTTTCTCCAAATATAGAGTAAAATTGCTTTAGATATTTATTTTAGCACACAATCTCAAGTTTTTCAATACACTTCGTGTGGTTTTGCACCAGGAAAAGCTCATTAATAAAACAATAAGGATTGATGCCTCAACTCAGATGAAAAATTCAAGCAACAATAAATTGCGACAAAGATATAGCAACACGACAAGGCGATAAAACTGCGATATTTAGATGCATAACAAGAAAAAGCCCATCCGTTTTATATTCGGCATAGATATAAAACCGCGATATTTGAAAACAACGGCAAGGCTTAAAGCCTCAGTTTAGATAAAGAGCGCGAAAAGCCCGTTCATTTTATATTCGGCAAAGCAAGAAAACTGCGATATTTAGATGCATAACAAGAAAAAGCCCGCCTTCACAAGCCCTAATGTACACGAAGTACATGAGGTTGGGAAGACGGGATTTGCCGAAGTTAGGCGCTAAATAGCGCGGTTTTACGCTTTGCCGTTGCAGCCGAGGACGTCAACGATTTTATGCTTAACCACTTGCTTAACTGCCTCTCTTGCCGGTCCGAGATATTGACGCGGATCGAAGTGAGACGGGTTGAGTGCAAAGTGTTCTCTGATTGCGCCGGTGACTGCAAGTCTAAGATCGCTGTCGATGTTGATCTTGCAAACTGCCATTGACGCCGCCTTTCTGAGCATATCTTCTGGAACACCGCGTGCGCCCGGCATTTGTCCGCCGTACTCGTTAATCTTGTCGACGAGTTCTTGCGGGACGGAAGATGCGCCGTGCAAAACGATCGGGAAGCCCGGGAGACGACGAGCAACTTCTTCGAGAATGTCAAAGCGAAGCTTTGGTTCGCCTTTGAACTTGTATGCGCCATGTGACGTGCCGATTGCGATTGCAAGGGAGTCAACGCCTGTGCGAGAAACGAATTCTTGAACTTGATCAGGATCGGTGAATGCCGCGTCCTTGTCTGCGACCTTGACTGCGTCTTCGATACCTGCGAGTTTGCCGAGTTCCGCCTCAACGACGACGCCGTGATCGTGAGCATATTCAACGACTTGACGTGTGATGTCGATATTTTCTTGGAAAGGATGTGCGCTTGCGTCGATCATAACGGAAGTGAAACCGCTGTCAACACAGTCTTTGCAGAGTGCGAACGTATCGCCGTGATCGAGGTGCAAGCAGATTGGGAGACCGCTTGTTTCGACTGCCGCTTCGACCATCTTTGTGAGGTAGGTCGTATTTGCGTACTTTCTCGCGCCTGAGGAAACTTGAAGGATGAGAGGAGCGTTTTCTTCTGTCGCAGCCTCGACGATGCCTTGGATGATTTCCATATTGTTGACGTTGAAAGCGCCGATTGCATAGCCGCCTTCGTATGCTTTTTTGAACATTTCAGTTGTGGTAACTAATGGCATAATAAGCCTCCATAATTTATTTCACGAATATTATACAACTTCCCCTCAAAAATATCAACCGCAAATATTCAGTTTTCCCGCAAAAATTGCGCGAAAAGAAAAAAGTATATTAAGAATTATATTTTCAAATTCAAGTTGACATAAATTAGGTTTCTAATTTATACTTTTTTTTGAGGGCAAATATGATTGATACAATAATCGACTTTTTCAGAAACTTAACTCACAACGATTTTTTGACGCTGTACATCATTTCGATAATCCCGATTATCGAACTTCGCGGCGCAATCGTGTTTATGTCGGGTATGTTCACGTCGCTCACGGATATGATCGCGGGCATGTTTTGCTGTATCGCGGGCTCGACGACAGTCATTTTGCCACTTCTTCTTATCACGCGTCCGCTCATACGCGCAATGAAGCGCACAAAGTGGTTCTCGAAGATAGCAAAGAATATGGAGTCCAACCTCGCCGACCGCGCGACATCCGCCTATGACGAGGAATCCGCAAACAAAGGCGGAAAAATCAAAAAGAAGATGTCCACGGACGCAAAGAAGTTTTTGGGGCTCTTTATCTTCGTCGCAATACCGCTGCCGATGACGGGCGCCTGGACAGGCTCCTGCGTCGGAAGTTTTTTGGACTTCCCTATCTGGAAAGCCGCGCTCGCGGTGTTCTTCGGCAACATAGTCGCAGGCGCGATACTCACGACTATCGCCTACTTCCTGCCGCAGCAGTATGCGGACATCTTCCTCTACGGATTCGTGATACTCGCTATCGCAATAGCCGTGATTCTCTATTTCTCCCGCTCGAAGCGTCAGGAGCGCAAGCGCACTGAAGAGATCAAAAAGTACGGCGGAAAGGACGAATACGACCTCGCACTCCTCAAAAAGGACGCGGCGGAAGAGGGCAAAATCCTCATCAAAAAGGAATATATCGACGAAAACGGCGACCGCCATATCGTCATAGGCAACGACAACAAGAAAAACGAAGAAATCATCGACAAAGACGACGTAATTTAACACACCTTGTGTGTCTAATGCTTTTATCAAAACAAAACGGCAATCTTATTTATCCGCTTATAATTCAAGCACAAGAATTATGCGAAACACTTGCTGTTCTTCAACTTTGTGCGAATGTTTAGCATAAAATGTTGTGCGCGAAGTAAGCGAGAAAATTGTGCCCTATGGCAACAACAATCTTAGATTGGTTGCGCAAAAGGCACACAATTTTGGAGCATGCAAAAAATCTTAAGCGCGATGAGACGCGCAATCCAAGACTACAATATGATAGAGGACGGCGACAGGATTTTCGTCGGGCTTTCAGGCGGAAAGGACAGCATCTTGCTCCTCTCCGCTCTCGCCGCATACCGTCGTTTCTCCCCCGAGCATTTCACCTTGGAGGCGATAACCATCGATATGGGCATGAAAGAGACGGACAGGACGCAGTTTGACAAGATGACCGCCTATTGCGAGAGCCTGAACGTCCCTCACCACGTCGTAAAAACGGATATTGCGGAGATAATCTTTGACGCGAGAAAAGAGTCGAATCCTTGTTCACTTTGCGCCAAAATGCGCCGTGGCGCGCTCAACAACGAGATTAACCGCTTGGGCGGTGGTAAACTCGCACTCGGACACAACGCCGACGACGTTGTCGAGACGATGATGCTCTCCCTGCTCTACGAGGGGCGCTTCTCCTGCTTTGCGCCGACCGCATATATGGACAAATCGGGAGTCTCGCTCATCCGCCCGCTCATATACCTTGAAGAGTATGACATAAAGGCGGCTGTCGCAAGACTGAATCTGCCCATTCTCAAAAATCCCTGCCCTGCCAACCACCACACGAAGCGCGAATACGCAAAGGAACTCATCGCCCGTCTCGGCAACGAAGTTCCGAACGCAAAACAAAGTATGCTCGGCGCGATATATCATCCCGAGCGCGCGAACCTTTGGGACACTTCGTGTCGCGTGGACAAAACAAAAACCCCGCAAAAAGACAAAGAAAATCACGAGTGACTCGTGATTTTTTTGTGAAGTTTGCTGTGCAAGTGAAGTGGCGTTGCCGTGAAGTTTGCGCTCTTGGCAAGTGAAATTTTTCACTTTGTGAAAAGTTGCGGAATAGTTAAACGCACTCAACCGAGTGCGTTTTGGTTATTGTTGGTTGTATTGAACAAGCGTATACGTGCCTGTTTTCAAAAAGCCGTTCGCATACTCCGGTGCGTTTGATGTCGGAGTGAAATCGTTTATCACAATTTTCAAACTGTTCGCGCTGACGTCGAATTGTCCGTGTACGTTGAAATCAGGCGGATAATAGATGCTGAAAGTCGTATCGTAGATTTTTTTGTCTTCTTTGGTCACTTTTTGATATGGATCATGCTGTATATAAAAATAGATTGCGTCCTTGTTTTGACCGATTAGATAAACGCCTTCCACAACTTTGTCACCGTTTTTGTAGCTGAACAAATAATATGGACGTGGTTTTGTCGCAAAAAAGGTTATGCTGACGTTTTCATCAAGCACATAAGTGCCTGACGGGATCATATATTCGTCCGCATATTTATATTCGTCTTTCTCTTGCGCGAACGCCTTGCCTTCCTTGACGTACGTGCCTATCTTGTACGGCAATTCGCTTATACGGTAGTTGTGAAAATAGGTATTGCCGTCAACCATCGACAATTTCTTTTCGGCTTGCATTATCGTGAATTGCTTGAAATCGCCGTCTGTTGCCGTCGTGAAATCATCCGAATAGCAATAGAGCACGTCTTCTTTTTCACCGTCCTTTTTGTCGAGACACCAACTGAAAACGTATGTTCTCTCCTTGCCCGTTTCGCTTGGCTGAACAACCCTATACGTCCCCGCAAACTTTTGTGCGCCGTCTTCAACGTAGGCAAAACTCATCTTGCCACCTGAGCCATCAAACTCAAAATAAGTGTTCGTCGGCTCTTTGTTTTCATCAAGGAAAAACCATTTGCCCGTTGACGGAGCAAATTCTTTGTCATAAGATTTTGCATCGCCTGCTGTGCCCGTTATTGCGCCAAAAAGTCCGCAACCCGCAAAGGTCGCGACAGAGAGCGCAAGTATAAGGGCGACTGCAACTGTAAGAACGATCTTTTTCATAATTTTATCCAAATAATATCCAAGCACAAGATTGGTGTGAAGCACCGATTTGAGTCGTTTCGCTCTCTTGAGGTTTAGCATCAGTGTTGTGCGCGGAAACAGCGAGAAAATTGAGACTATCGGCATCACATTTGCTACGCAAATGAAATGCAAATTGGCTCAATTTTCGAGCTCGTCACAAAGTTTATAAAACTCGTCAAAGACTTTTTCCGCGATAGCGTCGTCCATTTCGACTTCGAGGTCCGCAACGCCGTCCTCGTCCTCGATGACGTGGAAAACGATAGCCTCGTTGTCCTTTATGCCCTCGAGTTTGCCGACCGGTTTTAAAATGCAATAGAGTTCGCCGTCCTCGTCGTCGCCGAGAGGAATAACCGCGACTTGTTCAAATTCGACAGCCTTTTCGTCCTCGTCATAGAGGGTGATATTGTCGTGGTTGTCGTCGTCTAAAAGGATGTCAAGCACATCCTGTGGTCTGTTTTCTTCCATACTTAGTCCTCGCTATACATAAGTTCTTCGCACGCTTTGTTGAAAAAGTCGAAGATCTCTTTGATTTTGTCCTCGTTCTCAACGCGCTCAAGCCCGGATTCGTCCTCTTTTTGCACGATTTTGTAGACGAACGCCTCGTCCTCTTTCGCGCCGATAATGGCTTTTACAGGGTGCAAAATGCAATAGACGACCTCTTTGCCGTCCTCGTCCATTGGCAATACGCCTATTTGCTCAAATTCGACAGGCACGCCCTTCGCGTCATATACGAAAATATTGCCGTCATAGTCCTCGTCAAGGAGTGCGTCGATAGGATTTCTACGTTTGTTTCTCTTCATAATACCTGTATTATACCGCAAGAAGCGTCAATTATCAAGTGTTCTCTGCAAGCAGTTTGTAGTCTTTGAGTTCGTCCGGAAAGAACAACACGGTGCTGTTTATGTTGGAAATCTCGCAACTTACGACGGAATACTCCCCCGCACCCTTTACAAGAATCATGCGAATGCTCGCCTTGTATCCCTTCTCTCCAAGCGCAAACTCGACGGGCTCCGTCGAGGTCATTCTTGCAAAACTATCTCGGAGCAGTCTCACGTATTTTTCGTACGCTGCGTCCACTTCGGCATATAACTCGTCGGTCAATTCCTCTGCCAAGACAGTCGCACCGTCCTTCGTCGTCATCCTGAACGCCTTACCGTCCTCTGCGACAAGTCCGTCAAAAACTCCGTCCTCGAACTTCGTATAGCCCTTACCGCGAATAAAGCGATAGTCCTCGCCGTCCACTTTTATCGTATAACTGAACGCCCGCTCGAGCATATCGAAGATGTCCTCCGCCCTCATACCGTCTTTTAGCATCACAGGCTCGTTTGCCCTCTCCGCGTCGCACGACAAAAGTGCGGAACAACTCGCCGCACAAAAAAGCAGTATTATGAAAACACAAAGGAATCTCTTCATGCTTTCATAATACTGCAAACTGCTGTCGGTTTCAAGAGTAAATATTTGATGCTACGCATCTTTGTTAAATTAGGAATGAGGCTCTTTATAAAGTTAATTCTCGCTTGCGCTCAGTTAATTCTCACTTCGTTCAGTGAATTCTCACACACTTTGTGTGTTCAGCGAGTTCTCGGAGATAAATCTCCTCAGTTGTGGAAAAATAGAATTTTTATTTTGCCTTAACGTCACCGTAGGGGACATATCGCGTTTGCGGAACAAACATATCGCGTCTTTGCCTGCAAAGATATATCGCGCGCGAAGCGCATATCGCATTTATTGTAAGACCCCGCACAATAAAATCACCCAAAAAACCGCTCAGTTTAGATGAAGAGTGCAAACCTGCGTTTCACGCACACACTACCGCCTGAAAAACTGCGCGATTGAGATGATAGGCAAGGAAGGTGCGCACGAGAGCCACCCAGTGTACAAGGGCGTACACGGTGGCGAGCGCACGTAAAGCTGACGAAGCATATCGCTCAATCACACGGTTTTTGAAAAAACGGACAACAAAAAACGCTTGCCAATATGACAAGCGTTTGTTTGTTGTAAGCCTGTTCCTTAGATTAACTTAAGGATGCAAGTCTCAGCTGCATCCCCACGACGGAAACCAGTCTTCAAAATCTTTGTATAACCGCCGCCTTGACCGAGGTCGTTTCTGCGTGCGTCATACTTCGGAGCATACTCCTTGAAGATTTTTTCGATGAGCGGGTGCTTTGTGTCCTTGATACGCGCCTTGAATGCGGACTTAGACTCTTTGTCGCCCTTCACTTCTTGGAGGTCGACGAGTTCTGCCATAAGTCTACGGCGAGCGGCGAGTTTCTTTGGACCGTCGTTTGTAAATTCGACTGCGACGACTGCGCCCTTTTCGTTCTTGACGTTCTTTGTGACTTTGACGTCATCTTGATACGTTCTGATTGCTAATGTGATGTATTTTTCTGCGAGGCTGCGAACGGATTTTGCGCGATCAACGGTTGTTTCGATTTGACCGTACCAAAGGAGTTCGGAAACCTGATTTTTGAGCATAGCCATTCTTTGGTCTGTGCGTTTACCTAATTTATTTGGCATTTTGTTCCTCCTAGTCTTCTTGAGCCTTCAAGCCAAGGCCGAGGTCTTCGAGTTTTTTGACGACCTCTTCGAGAGATTTTCTACCGAGGTTTCTCACTTTGAGCATATCGTCTTCCGTACGCTTTGTGAGGTCCTCGACTGTATGGATGTTTGCGCGTTTCAAGCAGTTGTAAGAACGGACTGAAAGGTCAAGGTCTTCGACTGACATTTCAAGGATCTTGCGTGTTCCGTCAGGTTTTTGTTCGACAAGGATGTCCTTGTCAGCCATATTCTCGACGAGGTCCACGAAGAGTTTGATGTGGTCGTTCATGATCTTTGCCGCAAGTGACGTGATTTCTCTTGCGGAAGTCGTGCCGTCCGTCGTCACTTCGAGAGTGAGTTTGTCAAAGTCGATGCTTTGTTCGACACGAGTGTTTTCAACGGCATAGTTGACTTTGATGACAGGCGTATAGATAGAATCGATCGGAATAAAGCCGATTGGAGCGCGGCTGTCCTTGTTTTTGTTTGCAGGGACATAGCCTCTGCCGCAGTCAACGTAGATGACCATATCGACGTTTGCGCCCTCGTCGAGCGTGCAGATGATTTGGTCTTTGTTGACGACTTCGACGCCGAGCGGGCACTCGATATCGCCTGCTCTGACGACTCCGATAGAATTTGCGCTGAGATGGCATTCTTGTTTGCCTGCTGTCTCAAGTGCGCTTGCTACTTTGAAACGAACTGTTTTGAGGTTGAGAATGATTTCGGTGACTTCCTCTTTTACACCTTTGATAGTGGAGAACTCGTGATCGACTCCCGCAATCTTAATGCCGACAGCAGCGGCACCCGGAAGTGCTGAGAGAAGGATACGACGCAATGCGTTGCCAACAGTCGTACCAAAACCACGCTCGAGCGGTTCGACGACGAACTTTGCACAATTCTTGCTTTCGTTCTCTTCGCATGTTATCTTTGGACTTTTGATCTCCATCATATCTTAATCCTCCAAACTTATTATTTAGAATACAACTCGACGATGAGGTGTTCTTGGATGTCGAGGTCGATATCGCTGCGCTCAGGAAGTGCAACGACCTTGCCCGTCAAGGTTGCATTGTCAAATTCGAGCCATTTTGCCAAGCTCAAATTCTTTGTTTCCTTGACTGCGTCCCACATCGTAGAATCCTTTTTGTTTTCCTTGACTGCGACGATGTCGCCGGCTTTTACCAAGTAAGAAGCGATGTTGACCGTCTTGCCGTTCACGGTGATGTGACCGTGGTTGACGATTTGACGAGCCATAGCACGAGAAGTGCCGAGGCCGAGACGGTAAACAACGTTGTCAAGACGTCTTTCGATAAGGCAGAGCATGTTGTCACCCGTGACGCCACGCATCTCGGAAGCCTTGTCATAGTACATCTTGAATTGCTTTTCTGTCACGCCGTAGTAGCGTTTTGTCTTTTGTTTTTCACGAAGTTGTACGGAATATCCGCTTGCTTTCTTTCTGCTCTTGCCGTGGTCGCCGGGTGCTGCGAACTTCTTGAGAAGCGGGCACTTTTCAGAGTTGCACTTTGCTCCTTTGAGATAGAGTTTGCAACCTTCGCGTCTGCATTGACGGCAATCTGCACCAGTATATTTAGCCATAGTTTAAACCTCCTGCTTACAGTCTTCTTGCCTTTGGCGGACGGCAACCGTTGTGTGCGATTGGGGACACGTCTTGAATGAGCGTGACTTCCATACCGACGTTTGCGAGTGCGCGAATAGCGGATTCTCTGCCTTGACCCGGACCTTTGACATAGACCTCAACGGTTCTCATGCCTTGATCGTAAGCAACTTTTGCAGCGTCTTCGCTGACCATTTGTGCTGCGAACGGAGTGGACTTTCTGCTGCCGCGGAGTTTGAGTTTGCCTGCGGAAGACCAAGAAATCGCGTTGCCGTTCATATCTGTAATGGTGACGATTGTGTTGTTGAAGGAAGCGTGAATGTGCACTTGACCTTTTTCAACGTGCTTGATATCTTTTCTTTTCTTAATAGCTTTTCTTGCGATACCTGCCATAGTTCAAGCCTCCTTATTTCTTGCGGGAAACGGCTCTCTTCGGGCCCTTTCTCGTACGAGCGTTTTGCTTTGTGTTCTGACCACGGACAGGGAGACCCTTTCTGTGGCGTACGCCGCGGTAGCAACCGATTTCCATAAGTCTCTTGATGTTGAGACCTACTTCACGTTTAAGGTCGCCTTCGACGTGCAAGTTCTTTTCAATGTAATCACGGATGAGAGAAACTTGATCTTCTGTGAGGTCCTTGACTCTGACGTCAGGACTGATGCCGGTTTCGCTCAAGATCTTTTGAGAAGTTGGAAGACCGATACCATAGATATAGGTAAGTCCGTATTCAATTCTCTTTTCGCGTGGGAGATCCACGCCGGCGATTCTTGCCATTTTCTACCTCCAAATAGTGTGAAAAAGTTTTTTATTATCTATGCCACGTACAGGTAGTTGCCTTTGAAATTTGGAATGAAGCAACCAGCCGCCCCGTACAAAATTGCCTAGGTTTTATGCCGAAATTTGGCTGTTTTTGCGTTCGATAAACGCATAAAATCCCCGGCAACCTTCCTTGCAGGGATTTTAAGACGCTAATTTGACGCTCAATTTGTAATTATACCAAAAAATTTTCTTTTAATCAAGCGAATTCGCAAGTTTTTTGAAAATTATCAGCCTTGGCGTTGTTTGTGGTTTGGATACTTTGAGCAGATAACCATAACTCTGCCGTTTCTTTTGATAACTTTGCATTTGTCGCACATAGGTTTGACACTTGGTCTGACTTTCATGATAACCTCCACGAGTTTGAGTGTTTGTACAAATATTGTTGTTATTTGTTGCGGTATACGATTCTGCCTTTTTCGAGATCGTACGGCGACATTTCGATTTTGACCTTGTCGCCTTCCAAGATTCTGATGTTGTTGATGCGCAATTTCCCGCCGAGATAAGCCTTTATCTCATGACCGTTTGAAAGTTGCACTCTGAATTCTGTTTTCGGCAAAACTTCGATAACCTTGCCTTCGGTTTCAATAACGTCTTCTTTGGACATAAACTCCCCTATAATTATTTTTCATTGTAAAAACGGAGTGCGCTGTACAGTTCAGCGTCGAACACCTGCGTTCCGTTTTTGAGTTTTTCCGCAATCCTCTCAAGGATATCCCCGTCGGACTGCAAATGCTTTACGTTTTTAAGTTTCGCCTTTGTGATACGGCGGAGATCTCCGTCCGCTATACGAACTTTTGTTTCATCAACGATTTCGACGACGGCATAATATTTTCCGCTGTCTCTACCGACTTTTGAAAAAACTACTTGTCCAAGTTCCATATCACAAAGTCAAAATTTCCGCGCCGTTTTCGGTGAGCGCAACCGTGTTCTCATAGTGAGCGGACGGTTTGCCGTCGAGAGTCACGCACTTCCAACCGTCTTCAAGCACCTGCCACGTCCCCATATTGACCATAGGTTCTATCGCAAGCACCATACCCACTTCAAGTTTCGGACCGTGTCCTGCCTTGCCGTAGTTCGGGACGGACGGATCTTCGTGCATCTCTCTGCCGATGCCGTGACCGCACATCGCTCTGACGACTCCGTAGCCTCTCGATTCGTTATATTCTTGAATCGCGTGGCAAATATCGCCGAGTCTATTTCCAACCTTAAACTGTTTTACGCCTTCAAAAAAACTCTCTTCCGTCGTCTTGATGAGACGCTTTTTTTCTTCGCTCACCTCGCCGACGCAGTAGGTTCTCGTCGCGTCCGCTTGCCAGCCGTTGAGCGCAAGCACGATGTCAAGTCCGACGATCTCACCCTCTTGCAGTCTTCTGTTCGTCGGGAAGCCGTGCACGACCTGTTCGTCAACCGACGCGCAAATCGTTCCCGGAAAACCGCCATAGCCGAGACAGGAAGGGGTGCAACCGTGTTTTTTGATGTAGTCGTATGCAAATTCGTCGAGTTTTTTGAGTGATACGCCGGGCTTGACTCTCTCGCCGAGTTCAAGGAACAAATTGCGGAGAATATGTCCCGCCTTTCTCATACACTCGATTTCTTTTGGACTTTTAAGGTTAATCATTGAGTACCTTTTTGACTGCTTCGAAGTTTTCTTCTACGCTGTTCACTGCTTTTACGTTTGCGAGCTTGCCCTGCGCCTTGTAGTAGTCGATGAGCGGAGCGGTTTGCTTCTCATAGACTGCAAGACGATTCTTGACGGTTTCAGGCTTGTCGTCGTCGCGGATGAACAAGTCTTTTCCGCACTTACGGCACTTTGTTTCGCCGTTCAGCATAGAGACGTGATACGTCTCACCGCACACGCAAACTCTTCTGCCGCTGAGTCTGTCGATGATAGTCTCAAACGGAACGTCGATGTTGATTGCAAGGTCGATTCTCGCAACTTTGTCGAGTGCTTCCGCTTGCGGGATAGTACGCGGAAAACCGTCGAGGATATATCCGTTCGCGCAGTCTGCTTGTCCGAGTCTGTCCTCGACAAGTCCGATAACGACTTCGTCCGGTACGAGACCGCCGGCGTCGATATATGACTTTGCTTTGAGACCGAGCGGAGTGCCTTCCTTTATATTGCGACGGAGAATATCGCCCGTTGAGATGTGCGGGACGTTATACTCGGCTGCAATAAGTGCTGCTTGAGTTCCTTTTCCTGCGCCTGGTGCGCCCAACAAAATTATATTTTTCATAAGCCTAAATATTGCAAACGGCGTATGCCCGCAGGCATACGCGTTGCCTGAATTGTTTTTGATTATTTCAAGAAGCCCTTGTAGTGCTTCATCATGATTTGTGACTCGAGTTGCTTGTTGATTTCAAGTGCGACGGAGACGACGATGAGAAGTCCTGTTGCGGAGAACGCATTGTTGAATCCGAGGTCATAACCTGAATATTGTCCTGCAAGAGCCGCAAAGATGAACGTTGGCACAAGTGCGATGATCATGAGGAAGAGCGCGCCGAAGAGTGTGATACGGTTGTTGATCTTCTTCAAAAAATCGCTCGTCGGCTTACCTGCACGGATACCCGGAATAAATCCGCCGTATTGTTGAATGTTTCTTGACACGTCTTCGGGGTTGAATTGGATTTGAGCATAGAAGTAGCTGAAAGCCAAGATGAAGAGTGCGAGGAACACGTAGTAGACCGCCGTGCCCGAGCCGAGGTATTGAGCATACCAACCTGCGACCGATGTTCCGTTGACGACTGAGTCGCTGAAGAACAAGGAAATAATCATTTGCGGGAACATAATGAGGGATGATGCGAAGATGATCGGCATAACGCCCGATCCGTTGACGCGGATAGGAATGTATGTCGTTTGTCCGCCGTACATTTTGTTGCCCTTGATTTGTTTTGAGTATTGAACCGTAATTCTTCTCTCTGCGCCGTCGATGAAGACGATGAAAGCGAAGATTGCGATAACTACCAAGATGTAGCCGATAATGTTCCAAATATAGGTCCATTGAGTACCGACCATCTTGAACGCCTTAGCCATTGTCGTACCGGCTGTTGCGAGGATACCGACGAAGATGATGATGGACGAGCCGTTTGCGATACCGCGCTCCGTGATTCTTTCACTGAGCCACATAACCATCGTTGAACCCGCAACGAGAATGATAATGGTGAAAGCCATAGAGATGTAAGGATTGTCCCAACCCTCTTCAAAGGAGAAAGGTCTGATAGATCCTTTGAACGCTACGACGATACCGATTGCTTGTACGACGCCGAGGACGATAGCCACGATTCTCGTGATTTGCGTGAGTTTGCTTCTGCCCTCTTCTCCCTCTTTTGACAATCTCTCGAGCGGAGGAATGACAAGCG
The DNA here is from genome assembly GCA_900322215.1 of uncultured Eubacteriales bacterium. Classification (GTDB taxonomy): domain Bacteria; phylum Bacillota; class Clostridia; order Christensenellales; family CAG-917; genus CAG-475. The sequence continues at coordinate 20,273 of ONYW01000002.1, forward strand.
TCAAAAGTTGCATGATGATGAAGGAGTTGATGAACGGCAAGATACCCAGTGCAAACACGGTTGCGTTTTGCAAAGAACCGCCGGTGATCGTACTCAAAATGCCAAGGAAGCCACTCGCCGCGCTACCCGAGATAGCGTCTTGGAGCGTGCTGGCACTAAGCGTAGGAATAGGAATATAGCATCCTATTCTATAAACGAGGATGAGAAGCAGAGTGAACAAAATCTTCACTCTGATCTCTTTCGTCTTAAAAGCGTTTTTTAACGTTTCAAACATTATAGCACCTCTACTGTGCCGCCTGCCTTTTCAATTTTTTCTTGTGCAGACGCGGTGAACTTGTTTGCCTTTATTGTGAGTTTCTTTTCAAGGTTGCCGCTGCCGAGAACTTTGAGTCCGTACGGCAAGACTTTCTTGATGAGACCGCATGCAACGAGTTCGTCAATACCGACAACTGCTCCGTCCTCAAATCTGTTGAAGACGTCAACGTTGACCGTATTATAGGCGTGTTCGAATCTCTTGTTGTTAAAACCGATCTTCGGAAGACGTCTTGTCATTGGCATTTGTCCGCCTTCGAAGTTCGGACGCACGCCACCGCCGCTTCTAGCCCATTGACCTTTATGGCCACGAGTAGATGTTTTGCCCATGCCCGAGCCGATACCACGACCGATTCTCTTAGAATTGGTTCTTGCACCGTCTGCTGGTTTAAGATCTTGAATATTCATAAAGCGTGTCCTCCTTAGATTTCCTCAACTTTAACAAGGTGAGAAACCTTGAAGAGTTTGCCTCTGAGCGCCGCGTTGTCGTTGAAGACTCTGGAGTTGCCGATTTTGTGCAAGCCGAGTGCTTCAAGATTCGCCTTTTGATTCTTGAGAATGCCGTTTGGACTCTTTATGAGTGTGACTTTGACTTGTTTTTCTGCCATTTTCATACCCTCCTTAGTCAGAGACGACTTCTACACCGCGAAGTGCAGCGATTTCGTCTTCGTTTCTCAAGCTGTCGAGACCGTTGATAGTTGCCTTTGCCCAGTTGATTTTGTTTCTGGAGCCGAGCGTCTTGGATCTGATATCCTTAACGCCTGCAACTTCAAGGACCATACGTGCAGCGCCGCCGGCGATAACACCGGTACCTTCTTCAGCAGGGAGAAGCAAAACTTCACCGCTTTCGAATTTGCCGATTGTTGCGTGAGGAATTGTGTTGCCTTTGAGAGAAATCGGATGCAAATTGCGCTTTGCTTGTTGCGTAGCTTTTTCGATTGCTTCCGGAACTTCAGCCGCCTTGCCCATGCCGAGACCAACCTTGCCTGCGCCGTCGCCGACGACTACGAGTGCGGAGAATCTCATATTCTTGCCGCCCTTAACCGTCTTGGTGACGCGGTTGATAGCGATGAGTTTTTTGGTCAAACCGTCGTTTTCTTCTCTGTTTCTATCATTTCTTCTATCACGATTTTCTGCCATAATACCCTCCGATTAAAACTCCAATCCGGCTTCTCTTGCGCCTTCTGCGAGTGCTTGAACTCTACCTGTGTAGAGGTAGCCGCCTCTGTCGAATACGACTTCTTTGTAGCCGAGTTTGAGAGCTTTTGCAGCAACTGCCTTGCCGACTTCTTTTGCCGCGTCGCTCTTGGAGAGATTCGCAACCTTTGCCGCGATATCCTTTTCAAGCGTTGACGCTGCGCAGAGGGTGTTGCCCTTCACGTCGTCGATGAGTTGAGCATAGATATGGTTTGTGCTTCTGTAGACGGAAAGACGTGGTCTTTGTTCTGTACCGCTGACTTTCTTTCTTACTCTTGCGTGACGAATAACTCTGTCTTGATTTTTATCTTTCTTACTAATCATATTCTCACCTCTTACTTAGTTGCTCTCTTACCTTCTTTGTGGATAACCGTCTCATCCTTGTAGTGGATGCCGTATCCGTGGTAAGGTTCAACCGGCTTGATAGCCTTGATCGTTGCTGCGGTTTGACCGACAAGTTGTTTGTCGATGCCCTTGACTACGATTTCGAGCGGTTGTGGAAGCGCAAACGAAATGCCTTCCGGAGCGACAACTTCAACAGGATGTGAGAAACCGATGTTCATCACGAGTTTGTTGCCTTGAACCGTGAGTTTATAACCGACGCCGTTGACGATGAGAGACTTTTCAAATCCCTTTGTCACGCCGAGTACCATGTTGTGGATAAGCGCACGATAAAGGCCGTGGAGCGCTCTGTGGTCTTTGTCATCAGAGTGACGAGTGCAGACGATGTGGCCGTTTTCAAGTGCCACGTCAACGGACTTGTCAACCTTTTGCGTGAGTGTTCCGAGAGGACCTTTGACTGTGATGAGGTTGTCTTTGTTTTCAAATGTAACACCTTGCGGGAGTTCAATAGGGGCTCTACCGATTCTTGACATAGCGCACCTCCTTACCAAATGTAGGCAAGCACTTCGCCGCCGATGTGTTGAGCCTTTGCTTCTTTGTCCGTGAGAATTCCCTTTGAAGTTGAAAGGATGGCGATGCCCATACCGTTCAAAACTCTCGGGAGATTGTCAACGTTTGCATAAACGCGCAAGCCCGGTGTGGATACTCTCTTGAGGCCCGTAAGAACCTTTTGGTTCTTGTTCGGAGCATACTTGAGCGTGATGAGGATGGAGTTTTGCACTTCACCTTCGACGATCTCGTATGATTTTACATAGCCTTCTCTAACGAGGATATCTGCGATTGCGACCTTGATTTTGCTCGCCGGAATTTCAACAGTTTCGTGCTTTGCGGTCAAGGCGTTTCTGATTCTTGTAAGCATATCTGCAATTGGATCTGTCATAATCTGTGCCTCCTCTTACCAACTTGCTTTCTTCACTCCAGGAAGTTCACCCTTGTAGGCGAGGTTTCTGAAGCAAACTCTGCAAATACCATACTTTCTGAGTACGGCGTGTGGGCGTCCGCAAATACGGCAACGTGTATATTCACGTGTCGAGAACTTTTGTGGTCTTTGTTGCTTAACTTTCATTGATGTTTTCGCCATAGTTCACTCCTTACTTTGCAAAAGGCATACCGAGGAGCTTCAAAAGCTCACGAGCCTCTTCGTCTGTCTTTGCCGTTGTGACGACGCAGATGTCAAATCCTCTGACTTTCTCCACTTTGTCGAATTCGATTTCAGGGAAGATAAGTTGTTCCTTGACGCCGACTGCGTAGTTGCCTCTGCCGTCGAACGACTTTGAGGATACGCCGCGGAAGTCGCGGACTCTTGGGAGTGCTATAGAGATGAATTTGTCAAGGAAGTCATACATTCTGTTGCCGCGAAGCGTGACCTTTGCGCCAACGTTCATGCCCTCTCTGACCTTGAAGTTTGCGACGGACTTCTTTGCTTTTGTGATAACCGGCTTTTGACCTGCGATCATTTTGAGCTCTTCGACTGCTTGTTGCAAGGATTTTGCATTGTCTTTGCAGTCGCCAAGTCCCATGTTGAGCACGACTTTTTCAAGGCGAGGAACTTCGTTGATGTTCTTGTAGCCAAAACGTTTGATGAGAGCCGGTACAACTTCTTCCGTGTACTGCTTTCTCATGCGATATCTTTCAGCATTACCAGCATTTGTATCGGTTGCAGGTGCTTTAGCAACCTGATTCTTCTTTTCTGCCACGATATTACCTCCGATTTATTAGTCTTCCGACTTTTCTGCTTTCTTCTTTGCAGCTTTCTTTGCGACCTTCTTTGCGGAAGGTTTCTTTTCATCGAGTGACGCATGGCACTTCGGGCAGACTCTGACGGATTTTTGCTTGCCGTTTACGTCCTTGACCTCGTGTGCGACTCTGACGACTTCACCGCATGACGGGCAAACGTGCATGACGTTGGAAACGTCGATCGTGCCTTCTTGCTTGATGATACCGCCCTTGTCTTGTGCGTTTCTCGGTTTTCTGCTCTTTGATACTAAATTGATACCTTCGACGTAGATACGGTTGTCGTCTCTGACTTTAAGTACGGTGCCGACTTGACCAGCGTACTTGCCGCTGATAACCATAACGTTGTCGCCTTTTTTAACACTCAATTTTGCCATAAATCGCTCCTCCAATTACAAAACTTCTGGTGCGAGAGAAATGATCTTCGTGTAATCTTTGTCACGGAGTTCTCTTGCGATAGGCCCAAAAATACGAGTGCCTTGTGGTTGCTTTTGGTTGTCGATGATAACTGCCGCGTTGTCGTCGAACTTGATGTAGCTTCCGTCTTCTCTTTGGAGACCGAAAGTCGTTCTGACGATAACAGCCTTCACGACGTCACCCTTTTTCACTTTGCCGCCTGGGATTGCCGATTTTACGGAAGCAACGATAACGTCACCGATATTGCCGCTTCTTCTGAAAGAACCGCCCAAGACTCTGATACACATAATTTCCTTAGCGCCGCTGTTGTCTGCGACTTTAAGCCAACTTAAAGGTTGAATCATAGCGTCCCTCCATTATTTCGCTTTCTCGATAATCTCAACGACTCTCCAGCATTTGTCTTTTGACAAAGGACGAGTCTCTGCGACGAGCACCTTATCGCCAATTCCGCACTCGTTGTTTTCATCGTGTGCTTTAAGCTTCTTGGTGCGACTTACAATCTTTTTATAAAGCGGATGTTTTACGCGTTCGCTGATGGATACGACAACAGTCTTGTCCATCTTGTCGCTGACGACGATACCCACTCTTTCTTTTCTAAGATTTCTTTCTTCCATATAGCCCTCCGATTAACCCTCGTTCTTTGCACGAGCAAGTTCTCTTTGACGGATAACAGTCTTGATACGAGCGATATCACGTCTAGTCTCAACAAGAAGCATAGGATTTGTCAATTGATTCGTTGCGTTCTTAAAACGGAGAGAAAAGAGTTCCGCTTTGAGTTCGTTCAACTTATCTTGGAGTTCTTTATCTGTCATTTCCAATACTTGTTTTGATTTCATTGTTCACCGCCTTCGGCACCGTTGACCTCTTCCGCTCTGACAAACTTGCACTTTACGGGAAGTTTGTTTGCAGCAAGACGAAGTGCCTCTTTTGCTACTGATTCGTCGATACCCGCCATTTCAAACATGACGCGGCCCGGCTTAACGACTGCTACCCAATATTCCGGAGAACCTTTACCTGAACCCATACGAGTTTCGGCAGGCTTCTTTGTGACAGGCTTGTGCGGGAAGATGTCAACCCAGACTTGACCGCCACGCTTGATATATCTTGTCATAGCGACACGAGCTGCTTCGATTTGGTTGGAGGTAATCCAGCCCGGCTCTGTTGCAACAAGACCGAACTCGCCGTATGCGACGATGTTGCCCTTGTTCGCTTTGCCTTTCATTCTGCCGCGCATTTGTCTACGTCTCTTGACGCGTTTAGGCATTAACATTATTGATTTCCTCCTTCAAGTGGATTTTTGCCAAGGACTTCGCCCTTGTAGATCCAGCACTTGACGCCGATAGCACCAAATGTTGTGTTTGCTGTTGCAACGCCGTACTCGATGTCCGCACGAAGAGTTTGAAGCGGAATAGAACCTTCTCTATATTGCTCGCTTCTTGCGATTTCCGCGCCGTCAAGACGACCGGAAACCATAGTCTTGACACCCTTTGCACCGGCTTTCATTGCCTTGGACATCGCTTGCTTCATCGCACGGCGGAAAGACGCTCTTTGCTCGAGTTGATGAGCAATGTTCTCGGCGACGAGTTGTGCGTCCGCATCGGGATGTTTGACTTCCATGATGTTGATGCTGACTTTCTTGTCGCTTGCGACGAGCTTTTCGACTTCCTTCTTGATTTCTTCAACGCCTGCGCCCGCTTTGCCGATGAGGACTGCAGGTCTGGCCGTATGAATTGCAACAACCACTTTGTCAGCCGCTCTTTCGATAACGATCTTGGAGATGGCTTGCTCGTAGTATTTCTTTTTGATAAATTTTCTGATCTTGTCGTCTTCTACGATATTGTCGGCAAAGTGAGCCTTGTCAGCATACCATTTAGAAGCCCAAGGTTTGATAACGCCGGTACGAAGACCATTTGGATCAACTTTTTGTCCCATTTGATATACCTCCTGTTATGCTCTCGTGTCGAGCACGATCGTGATGTGACTCGTTCTCTTGTTGATGCGGTATGCTCTGCCCTTAGACACAGGTTGGATACGCTTGAGGGTCGGACCTTCGTTTGCGTACGCTTCTGCGACGAACATATCGCTCTTTGCAAGGTTTTGATTGTTTTCGCCGTTTGCCACTGCGCTGTTCAAGAGTTTGACGAGCACTTCGCTTGCAGCCTTTGGAGTGTTTTCCAAGATAGCAAGGGCTTCGACGACTGATTTGCCTCTGATGATGTTGAGCACGACTCTAACTTTGAAAGGAGAGATTCTGACAAACTTAGCGGTTGCTCTTGGTCTCAAATCTGCATTTGCTTGACGATCCAAAGCTTTTTGTTTAGTTCTTGTAGCCATATCTTCCTCCTAATTATTTGCCGGCACTGGTCTTATCGCCCGCGTGACCTCTAAATGTACGCGTAGGTGCGAACTCGCCGAGTTTGCAACCGACCATGTCCTCCGTGACGTAAACCGGAACGTGTTGTTTTCCGTTGTAAACTGCAATCGTGTGACCGACCATCTCAGGGAAAATCGTGGAGCTGCGGGACCAAGTCTTGACTGCCGTTTTGTTGCCGGACTCGTTCATCGCATTGATTCTGTTCATAAGGCGCTCTTCAACATACGGGCCTTTCTTTACACTTCTACTCATTTTTGTCTCCTCCGATTAGTTCACACGCTTGATGATGAACTTGCTTGAAGCGTTCTTCTTCTTTCTTGTCTTATAACCAAGAGCAGGCTTGCCCCAAGGCGTAACAGGTGACGGCATACCGACAGGGGATTTGCCTTCGCCACCGCCGTGCGGGTGGTCGTTCGGGTTCATAACGACACCACGGACTGTTGGTCTTGTGCCCATGTGGCGCGTCTTACCGGCTTTACCGACGCGGACGATTTCGTGATCGAGGTTGCCGACTTGACCGATTGTCGCACGGCACTTGATGAGGATGTATCTCATCTCGCCGCTTGGCATACGAACGATTGCGTATTTGCCTTCTTTTGCCATAAGTTGAGCCGCGTTGCCGGCCGCTCTTGCGATAACGCCGCCGTTGCCCGGTTGCAACTCGATGTTGTGGATCATAGTACCAACAGGAATTGCGGAGAGCGGAAGTGCGTTGCCGACTCTGATATCTGCGTTTTCACCGCTTTCGAGTTTGTCGCCGACCGTGAGTCCGAGAGGTGCGAGAATGTATCTCTTTTCACCGTCTGCATAGACGAGAAGCGCGATGTTTGCGGAACGGTTCGGATCGTATTGAATGGATTCAACTGTCGCCGGAATACCGTCCTTGTTTCTCTTGAAGTCGATGATACGATATTTGTTTCTGTTGCCGCCGCCGATGTGACGAACGGTGATTCTGCCTTGAGCGTTTCTACCGCCGCTCTTGTTGAGGCTCACGAGGAGTGAACGTTCAGGAGTCGTGCTGGTGATTTCTTCATAAGCAGAGACCGTCATAAAACGACGTGCAGGAGATGTTGGTTTATATTTCTTAATAGCCATAATCTTTCTCTCCTTATGCCAAGCTCTCGAAGAATTCGATTGCCTTGCTGTCAGCGGTCAAAGTCACATAGGCTTTCTTGTATGCGGGACGTCTGCCCTCGTTTCTGCCCATTCTCTTGAGTTTGCCGTCGTAGTTTGCTGTGTTGACTTTTGCAACCTTCACGCCGAACACTTGTTCGACTGCCGCCTTGATTTGAGTTTTCGTTGCAGTTTTTGCGACCTTGAACGTGTATCTCTTGTTCGGAATACCGTCATAGCTCTTTTCTGAAAGGATCGGCTCTATGATGATGTCGTATGCTGTCATTTTACTGCCTCCTCAAATTTTTGAAGTGCGTCGATTGTGATAACGAGGTTCTTCGTGGACACGACGTCGTAAACGCTGAGAAGTCTTGCTTCTTGAACGCCGACCGTCGGGATGTTCTTGGATGCCTTCACTGCGTCGGCGTCGTACTCGCCGAGAACAAAGAGCGTTCTGCCTTCGAGTGCAAGTGCCTTCACCGTGTTTGCAACAACCTTTGTCTTCACTTCGTCAAGTGCGAACTTGTCGAGGATGACCACTTCGTTTTGACGGATCTTCTCGGAAAGTGCTGAGAAGAAAGCCGCTGTCTTCATATTCTTGTTGATCTTTTGCGTAAAGCTTCTTGGCTTCTTTGCAAAGACTACGCCGCCGCCAACGTATTGCGGAGCAACGATAGAGCCTTGACGTGCGCGACCCGTACCCTTTTGACGATAAGGTTTTGCACCGCCGCCACGAACTTCCGTACGTGTGAGCGCGCTCATTGTGCCTTGACGCTTGTTTGCAAGTTGTGCAACGACCACTTGGTGAATAAGTGCTTCGTTAAACTCGCACGCAAAGAGAGAACTGTCAACTTCAACCGTACCGGCCTTTTTACCGGCCATATTCAAAACATTAAGTTTCATATTCTACCTCCGCATTAACCCTTGACGGATTCCTTGATGACGACGAGTCCGCCCTTCGGTCCCGGGATCGCTCCCTTGACGAGAAGAAGGTTTCTTGCCGCGTCGACTCTCACTACTTGCAAGTTTTGAACAGTGACCTTTTCATGACCCCATTGACCTGCCATGTGTTTGTTCTTGAAAACTCTTGATGGAGAGGAGCATGCGCCGAGAGAACCTGGTGCTCTGTGGATAGGACCGGTACCATGTGTCATGGAGCCGATTCTTTGAGAATTCCATCTTTGGATGACACCGGAATATCCGTGACCTTTTGATGTACCGGTGACGTCAACCTTGTCGCCTTCAGCGAAGATGTCGCAGGTCAGTTCCTGTCCAAGCGCGAAGTTTGCACAGTTTGCGAAACGAAGTTCACGAAGGTATTTCTTGACTGTCACACCGGCCTTTTTGAAGTGTCCTGCTTCCGGCTTGTTGACTCTTGTTTCCTTGATAGCGCCAAAGCCGACTTGAATCGCTTCGTAGCCATCGTTTTCCTTTGTCTTCACTTGAACGACCGGGCAAGGACCTGCTTCTACGACAGTTACAGGAATGACCTTTCCGTCAGGAGTGAAGATTTGGCTCATACCGAGCTTTTTACCGATGATTGCTTTATCCATGTAAAGTTCATCCTCCTTTTATTTCCGTTAGAGTTTGATTGAGATATCAACACCCGCCGGAAGGTCGAGCTTCATGAGAGAGTCGACCGTCTTGCTCGTCGGATTGTAGATATCGATCAAACGCTTGTGTGTTCTGAGTTCAAACTGCTCGCGGCTATCTTTATACTTGTGTGTAGCACGCAAAATCGTGATGACTTCCTTGTCGGTCGGAAGCGGAATAGGACCGGAAACTTTCGTTCCTGTCTTCTTCACTGTCTCAACGATTTTTTCAGCAGAAAGATCGATAAGATTGTGATCGTACGCTTTGAGTTTAATTCTGATTTTTTGACCAGCCATTATATAGCCTCCTAATACTTATAACACTTGTCCGTGTGTGTCGTTATTTTTTTCAACCGCCGCGACGCGACGGAAAATACGTGTTTTTTAAGACACGCTCGTATAATTTACAATTTTTATGCACTAATGTCAAGCAAAATTTTGGGTATTTTTGAAAAATTTTTAATTATTTTTTCGCCTTGTGCCTCATTCTCCCCCAAAGCACAAAATCTTGTATATTATTGAAAAAATTCTTAATGTAATATATTTAATATATAATAAAGGGCGAGCGAAGTTTCGCACGCCCTTTATATGCGGATTTTTAATTTCAAACAATACTCACCGTAGCACTTGCGTCCAAATCCAAATCAGCAGGTTGAGCGCCCGTCCTTATCAAGTTATACGCCTCTGCGCCTATCATCGCCGCGTTGTCCGTGCAATATTTGAGTTTCGGGTAATGTACGTCGCAACCCTCTCTTCCGAGGCGGTCGAACTCGGCTCGAAGCGCTGCGTTTGCGCTCACGCCGCCCGCGACGGCGATAGTCTTTATGCCCGTGTCATGAATGGCGCGAGAGAGTACGTCCACCAGTTGTGCGACCGCGGCTTTTTGAAAACTCGCCGCAACGTCAGCCTTTGGAATTTCTTCTCCCTTTTGTTCGAGGTTGTGGACGAGGTTGATGACGTAGGTCTTGAGCCCGGAATAACTGAAATACAGTTCGTTCGTATGGTGCGGGAGCGGACAATCGAATCTCGCCTGCCCTTCTTTTGCGAGTTTTTCGATTTCGGGACCGCCGGGGTACGGAAGTCCGAGCACGCGCGCGACTTTGTCAAAAGCCTCGCCTGCCGCGTCGTCCTTGCTTTGTCCCAAAAGTTTGAGAGTGGAATAGTCCTCGACTTTGACGATAGCCGTATGCCCACCGCTTGCAAGAAGACACAGGTATGGCGGCTCCAAAGCGCTGTCTATGTAGTTGGCTGCGATATGTCCGCGAATATGCGACACGGCAAAGAGCGGTTTATGCCAAGCGTATGCAAGCGCCTTTGCAAAGTTCACTCCGACGAGGAGCGCACCGAGAAGTCCCGCGCCGTAAGTCACTGCGATGGCGTCTATATCGTCCTTTGTCATATTTGCTTGACTCAGTGCCTCTTTCACGACATTCTCTATTGCGAGCGTATGATTTCTACTCGCTATCTCAGGCACGACACCACCGAAACGGCGGTGGATTTCTATTTGCGTTGCGATGACGTTTGCAAGCACTTCCCTGCCGTTTTTGACGATAGCGCACGCCGTCTCGTCGCAGCTCGACTCAATCGCCAGCACTATTAAATTTTGTTTATTATCAAGACTATTCATTTGTTGTTTTATGTGTTTAGATATATTGTTTTCATTCAAACAAAGTTAGTCAAACCGCGATTATTTTCTTGTTATTCCTCAAAATCTGCTAAAACTTCGTGATTGAGATGGATGACAAGGAAGGTGCGCACACGAGCCCGAGCGTACTTATCGTACGTGACGGCGAGTGCACGCAAAGCTGACACAGTCAGGCGCTCAATCGCGGAGTTTTTCTTATTTTTGTATAGATGACAATTTCAAATACTCGTTGATAAATCCGTCGAGATCCCCGTCCATAACAGCCTGTACGTTGCCTGTTTCATAGTTCGTGCGGTGGTCTTTGACCATCGTGTACGGGCAAAAGACGTAGGAGCGGATTTGACTGCCCCACTCGATTTTTTTGAGTTGTCCGCTGATGGCGGCAGCCTCTTCTTCACGCTCGCGCTCGCGCTTTTCGATGAGTTTTGAGCGGAGCATTTGCATTGCGACTTCGCGGTTTTGGATTTGGCTGCGCTCGTTTTGGCAAGCGACGATTATGCCCGTCGGAATATGCGTGATACGGATAGCGCTCTCCGTCTTGTTGACGTGCTGTCCGCCTGCACCCGAGGAACGGTAGGTATCCACCTTGAGGTCTTCGGGGCGGATTTCAATTTCCGACGTGTCGATGATTTCAGGCATAACTTCGAGCGACGCAAACGAGGTATGTCTTCTTGCGTTTGCGTCAAAAGGAGAAATGCGGACGAGTCTATGCACGCCCTTCTCCGCTTTGAGGTAGCCGTATGCGTTGTCCCCCTCGACTCTAAAAGTCACGCTCTTAATGCCCGCTTCGTCGCCTGCGAGAAAGTCGAGTTCCGTAAGAGTCCAACCCGTGCGCTCTACGTATCTTGTGTACATACGGTACAGCATAGAGCACCAGTCCTGCGCCTCCGTTCCGCCTGCGCCCGCATGGAGAGTGAGGATCGCGTTGAGGCTGTCATACTTACCGCAGAGAAGTGTGGAAAGTGACAGGCTTTCGACGTGTCCTGCAAGTTCCGTGATGCTTTCGACGAGATTTTCGTCCTCTTTTTCATCACCCTCGAGTTCGACTATATCGACCGTATCGGTCATATCGTCGATGCGCGCTATCATCTTTTCAAACTTTTGAATTTTGCTTTGCAACTGGCTGATTTCTTTGGACACCTTCTTTGCGTTGTCGGTATCGTTCCAAAAGCCATCGGCGTTTTGTTCTTCTTCAAGTTCCTTGATTCTTGCGCGGCACTTGTCAGGGTTTATGCTCTCGTATGCGCGCACCATTTCGGCTCGCATATCTTTCAGTTTGTTTCTTTGTTCGTTATAATCTATCATAAATTACCTTTCATCATTTCGAGCAAACAAAATATTCACATTCCTTCAAAACATAATCCTTGTTTGCTCTCATCGGTTTTGTTGTTCAACCTTAAATGCAACGCCCCTTCCTGCTCCGCCAGTTTTCCCCACCGCGGAACAAGCCGAACACAAGTTGCTCACTTCTAAGGAATAAACAACATTGTCGTTCGCAACGTTGCTATTCCCTACAAGAGTGTATTACTCGCTCCGGGGACACCGAGTCGGCGCTCTAAAATCCGGTTTCCTCTATTCTTTGCCACTTAGCCTTTGGGACGCTCCGCAACAGAATGTCCCAAAGTCTCGTACTGAGTGCAGACCGAGGCACTCCGGGACTCCGCCATTGCGGAGTCGGTTCCGTCTTTGAACATGAGTTTCATTAAAATCAGGACTTTATCCACTTATTTTATAGTTGTAAAGTGGCGGTTTTGCAATTAACGCTTTTTATTTCTTATGAAACTCCTTGAGTTTGCTTGGCTCTTAGCGGCGTTCATTGCACGTTCTTGCTGCTCAGCCTTTTTGCGTTTTTGTTCCGCGACTTCGCTGTAATACGGCATCTTCATAAGCGCGGAAGCCGTGCCCGTGTGAATGCTGTTTACCATCTCGTCAAACATCTCCCAACCTTCCTCGCGGTAGGCGATGACAGGATCGCGTTGACCGAGTCCGCGGAGTCCGATACCGCGACGCAACACGTCCATAGACTCTATATGGTCTATCCACTTTGCGTCGACGTTTTTGAGAAGCACGAGGCGCTCTACCGCACCGAAGTCTATGCCGTTCTCTTTTGCGTCCTCAGCCTTTGCCTCATAATCTTTAAGCGCCACGTCCATGACCGCTTCTTTGAGTTTGTTCACGTTGAAGCAGGAGCAAAGGTCCACAGTCATGACGTCCGAGCCTTCGGGGAGCATCCTGCGTTCGAGTTCTTGGTTGAATGCCGCGTAGTCCCACGTTTGATAGTCGACTTTGTAGTTCGCGTGCGCGGAGATAATCTCCTCCGCAAGGTCGTCTATCATGTCGAGGATTTGATCGTGTACGTCAAGCCCGTCAAGCACCTTTGCGCGCTCTTTGTAGATGATTTCGCGCTGTGCGTTTATGACGTCGTCATAGGAGAGAACCTGCTTTCTTGCGGCATAGTTCCTACCCTCGACAAGGCGTTGCGCCCTTTCGATTTGCTTTGTAATCATTCTGTTGGAGATCGCCTCGTCAGGCGGAAGATTGAACATGGTCGCAACAGATTTGAGCCTGTCTCCGCCAAAGATTCTTGCCACGTCGTCCTCGAGCGAGATGTAGAACACGGAACTTCCCGGATCGCCTTGACGACCTGCACGGCCTCTGAGCTGGTTGTCTATTCGGCGAGATTCGTGTCTCTCCGTGCCGATGATGTGAAGACCGCCCGCTTCGATGACCTTCTCTTTTTCCGCGTCGCAGTTTGCCTTGAACGCGTCGTAGTGATGCTTGAAGACTTCCTTTGCCTTGATGACTTCGGGATCTTCCGACTTCAAAGGAGAGACCGCCTTTTCAATGATTTCAAGCGTATAGCCGTCCTTCTCCATCTTTTGTCTCGCCTGGTACTCCGGGTTTCCGCCGAGCATGATATCCGTACCACGGCCCGCCATGTTGGTTGCAATTGTCACGGCGTTCAGTTTGCCTGCTTGCGCGATGATAGCGGACTCTTGCTTGTGGTTCTTTGCGTTGAGTACGTGATGATATATGCCCTTCCTGTTCAGGATTTTACTGAGGTTTTCGGATTTTTCAACGCTCACCGTGCCGACGAGTATCGGTTGTCCCGTCGCGTGATGGTCGAGAATGTCTTGAATGATCGCGGTGATTTTGCCGTCTATCGTCGTGTAGATTTGATCCTGTTCGTCATATCTTTGCGACGGCTTGTTGGACGGAATCGTCACGACGTCCAAGGCGTATATGTCCTTAAACTCGTCCTCTTCCGTCTTCGCTGTACCCGTCATACCGCTGAGTTTTTTGTACATACGGAAGAAGTTTTGGAAGGTGATCGTCGCGATCGTACGGTTCTCGTCACGTATAGCGACGTGTTCTTTTGCTTCGATCGCTTGGTGCAAGCCCTCCGAAAATCTGCGGCCTATCATGACGCGCCCGGTAAACTCGTCAACGATGAGCACTTCGCCCTCGCTCACGATATAGTTGATGTCGCGCTTCATGATATAGTTTGCTTTGAGAGCCTGTTGAATGTGGTTGTTGAGTTCGATATTGTCGATATCCGTGAGGTTGTCAACCTTGAAGAACTTCTCCGCCTCGGCAACGCCCTTGTCCGTGAGCATAACCGTTCTTTCCTTTTCGTTGATAGTGAAATCGGCGTCGTCGGGGATTTCCTCCTGCTTCTTCATAATCTTGCTCTCAGGCTCGCTGACCACAAAGCCTTTGCACTTCTTCGCAAAGCGATCGGCTTGAATGTAGAGTTCGTTGGATTTGTCCCCCCTGCCCGAGATGATAAGCGGAGTCCTTGCCTCGTCGATAAGGATAGAGTCAACTTCGTCGACAATTGCAAAGTTCAATTCCCTTTGCAACTTTTGTGCCTTGGACGTTATCATATTGTCGCGAAGGAAGTCAAAACCGAGTTCGTTGTTCGTGCAATAGGTGATGTCGCACGCATACTGCCTTTGCTTGACGGCAGGGTGCATTTGCGGGACGATGATACCGACCGTAAGCCCCAAAAAGGTGTAGAGTTTGCCCATCCAGTTTGCGTCACGGACAGTCAAATAGTCGTTGACTGTGACGACGTGCACGCCCTTGCCCTCCAAAGCGTTGAGGTATGCGGGCATGGTTGCGACAAGAGTCTTACCTTCACCGGTTGCCATCTCGGCGATTCTGCCCTGGTGGAGTGCGATACCGCCCATGATTTGCACGAAGAATGGACGAAGTCCGAGGACTCTGTCCGCCGCCTCGCGACATACGGCAAAAGCGTCGGGCAAAATATCGTCGAGTTTCTCGCCGTTTGCGAGGCGATCTTTGAGCGCGGGCGTCATTGCCCTGAGCTCGTCGTCCGTCATCGCCTTGTACTTTTCGGAAAGGGCGTCGACTTTCTCCGCAATTTTTTTGAGTTTTTTAACCCTTGATTTGTTTTCGTCAAAGAGTGCCATATTTTCTCCTTTACGCGAGCCTTCGGCTCATATACATATCATAATAACACTTATTTTCTATCATACATCAAATAACAGCAATTTTTGCATTATTTGCGGTGTATTTTCTTTTTATTCTTCGACAAGCTCGATCTTGATGTCCGTCTTGTCCTCGTCGAGGCGTCTTTTGCGCCTTGAACGCCTGTCTCCGTCGTCGTCCGATCTTTCCTCTTCGAGTTTCAGCACGGTGACTGCGGCAGTCAGCACGTTTACGCTCTTCGCCTTGCCTTTGAGCAGTGCCTTAGAGCATTCGTTTGCGGTCGCGCCCGTCGTGAATATGTCGTCGACGAGCAGGACGTTCAGCCTCTTTATCTCGTCGAACACGCATTTGAACGCGTCCTTCAAGTTGCTCTCTCTTCCCTCTCTCGTCAGTTCTTTTTGTTGAGAAGTGTCCCTGACCTTTATGAGCGCGGGGAGGACGGGAATATTCAGCCTCTTCCCCACCTCGCGTGCCAAGAGTTCCGCTTGGTTGAACCCGCGTTTTCTTTTCTCTTTGTCCGTCATAGGCACGAAAGTTATGACGTCCGCTTGCATCTTGTTTTGCAAAAAGCAGTCCGCCATCATCGCGCCGAGCGTCTCCGTGATATACTTTTTGCCGAGGAACTTCATCTCATAGATCAAGTGCTTGGTCTTCTCGTCATAGACGAGCGGTGAGCGGGAACGCTCGAACACGCTCTCCTGCTTTTGACACCTGAGACAATAGTCTCCCTCGTCTTTGAGAGGCGCGCCGCACACTTGGCAAATATGCCCGTCTATCATAGGCAGTTCCTGCGAACACTTCGCGCACAGCCTATACCGAGTCTCTGCCACGAGTTCTCCGCCGCAGCAGTCACAAGTTATATCTTTTGGAAAGAGCGCGTCGTCCACCGCCTTCAAAGCACGTTTGAAAAAATCATTCGCTTTCATGCAAACCGTTTCGCCTCCTCTCCGATAAGGTTCACGAGCAGCGAGTATCTCCTTGCCGTCTCGTTGTTTCGTATCATCCTTGCGATGGTGTTTTTTGCCCCCGTGATGACGACGAGTTTCTTTGCGCGCGTAACCGCGGTATACAGGAGATTTCTTGTTTGCAACATATAGTTTGCGTCGAGTGCAATGACGACTGCGTCAAACTCCGAACCCTGCGATTTGTGTATCGTGACGGCATAGGCAAGCACCAGTTCGTCAAGGTTGTCACTTGCATAAACAGCCACTTTATCGTCATCAAAACGCACGGTAAACTGCAACATTTGCGTGTTGATGCTCTCTATCACACCGATATCTCCGTTGAAAACGCCCTTGCCGGAATCGATCCTGAAATCCGTTTGTTGTTTCCAACTGAGGTCGTAATTGTTGACGACTTGCATCACCTTGTCGCCCTCTCTGAAAATGAAGTCGCCGTGCTTTACTTCGCGCTTTTGAGGAGAAGGCGGGTTGATGGCTTTTTGAAGTTCGCGGTTTATGTTGTAAATTCCCGCCGAACCTCTCTTCATCGGGCAAAGGACTTGTATGTCCTGCGGGCGCATGTTTAGATATTTCGGAAGTCTCTTCGTGACAAGGGAGAGCGTCGACGCGCATATATCGTCCGCGTTTTGTCGCTCTTCAAAGAAGAAGTCGCTGCTCTTGTTGTCGAGATCCGGCATGATGCCGTCGTTTATCTTGTGAGCGTTCGGAACAATCTTGCTGTCCTCGCTTTGCCTGTAAATTTGTGTAAGGTAACTCACGTTGAAGTTACCGCATGCGATGAGGTCGTGGAGCACGTTGCCCGCTCCCACCGAAGCGAGTTGGTCCTTGTCGCCGACAAGCACGAGCCTTGCGCCCCTCTTCATAGCCTGCAACAGGGCGCAAAAAACGTATTCGTCCACCATACTGACCTCGTCGACAATGATGACGTCTTCCATAAGGTGGTTGTAGTCCGCGTCGGGATCGAACTCCGATATAGGCTCGTCGTTGCCCCAGGCAAGTTCTATAAGGCGGTGTATCGTCTTTGCTTCTTCTCCCGTCGCTTGAGAGAGTCTCTTTGCGGCGCGACCGGTAGGTGCACAAAGCGCAACGGATTGCTTCATATTCTTGAACAGGCGAAGCACGCACTTGACTATTGTCGTCTTTCCCGTGCCGGGACCGCCCGTTATTATCTGCACGCCGTTTTCTATCGCCTCTTTGACGGCGGCGACTTGATTTTCGTGCAAAGTTATGCCCTGCTCCTCTTCAAATCGCTTTATCTCATAGTCCACGTCGGCTCTGAAATCCGCCGCCTCCGTGTTTAGTTGCAGGAGTTTCGTCGCGATAGTCTTCTCGGTGTAATAGGCGTTTTTGAGCATAATCGCAATATGCTCGCCCGTATCGTATCTCACGAGGTCGCCGAGCATAACCATATCGGAGATATTGTCGCGCACCCTGCTCTCGACGTCTTCGTCAAGCGCAAGCAGGCTGACTGCTCCGCGCACCAAGTCCTCGTACGGGAGATAGTTGTGTCCGAGTTTTACCGACGCATCTTTGAGAAGAT
Organism: uncultured Eubacteriales bacterium; assembly: GCA_900322215.1. Taxonomy (GTDB): domain Bacteria; phylum Bacillota; class Clostridia; order Christensenellales; family CAG-917; genus CAG-475. The sequence goes on from ONYW01000002.1 coordinate 38,016, forward strand.
AGGTGACCGCCGCGCAAATCCTATAATCGCTGTCCTTTGCGATGCCGAGTTCGCCCGCAATCCTGTCCGCGGTTTGAAAACCTACGCCCACTATATCGTCGATGAGAAGATACGGGTTGTTACGCACCTTTTGGACTGTCAGCGACTCGTATTTCTTGTAGATTTTGAGCGCCATGCCTATAGGAATGCCGAGGTCTTGCAGGAAGATAATCGAGTCCTGCATTTTTTGGAGTTTTGAATAACCCATGCAAAACTCGGTCGCCTTTTTGAGAGATATGCCCTTTACCTTTGCGAGTTCGACGGGGTAATTCATGGCGTTCAGCGACTCGACTCCGAATTTGTCTACGATAGCCTGCGCCGTGACGGGACCGAGCCCGTAGATGAGTCCGCTTGCAAGAAAGTGCTTTATGCCCTCTATCTTTGACGGTTGCGACACCCAAATCTTGTCCGCGGCAAACTGCTTGCCGTATATGGAACGCGACTGGAACTTGCCCTCAACCTTAATATTTTGGCCGACGCTCAAAGGCGGAAAAGTCCCGACAACCGTGAAAAGACTGTCCTCGCATCTCATGTCGAGGACCGTATATCCCGTCTCTTCACTCCTGAAAATCAGGTCTTTGATTTCGCCTTCAAGTATCATTGTGTTTCCTTGTTTGTATATTGGTTTTGTGTGTATTGGCTGTGTTCGTTCGCGTGATTGTTCTTGTCAACATTCGCACAACACGCGGTTTATATAGCAAAATTTTGCATATAAACCCGCTGTTTTGCAAATATCACGCAAACTTTGTTTCTTGTTTATTATACAAACGACAGGCTAGTCTTCGCCTGTCGTTCGTCTCTTGTTTATTCAAAAATTGTATTTTGCGAGTTCTTGCTTTATCTCGTCCACTTTGTCCGTCTCTTCCCACGCAAAGCCTTTTCTTCCAAAGTGACCGTAGTTGGAAGTAGCCCTGTAGATAGGCGTATCGAGGCGGAGGTTGTTGATGATGGCAAGAGGTCTGAAATCGAAGACTTCTCTCACTATCTTTGAGATTATATCGTCGCTCACAACGCCTGTTCCGAACGTATTGACGTAGATTGAGACAGGATTTGCCATACCGATAGCATAGGCGACTTGAAGTTCAACTCGCTTGCACACGCCTGCCGCAACAAGGTTTTTGCAAGCGTATCTTGCCATATAGCAAGCGGATCTGTCAACCTTTGTCGGATCTTTGCCGGAGAATGAGCCACCGCCGTGCGGGCAAAAACCGCCGTAGGTGTCGACGATGATTTTTCTTCCGGTAAGACCGCTGTCACCCGCAGGACCGCCGATGACAAAACGTCCGGTCGGGTTGATATAGATCTTTGTGTCGTCGTCAAGGAATTCCTCCGGAATTGCGACGTTTATCACCTTGTCGATGATTTCGCGCTCGATTTCTTCCTTGCTTATATAGTCTGCGTGTTGGCAACTGACGACAACCGTGTCGACTCTCGACGGCACGTCGTCTTCATACTCGACGGTAACTTGCGCTTTGCCGTCAGGTCTCAACCACTCGATTTCGCCGCTCTTTCTGACTTCCGTGAGGCGTGCGGTGAGTTTGTGTGCGAGGACGATAGGAAGAGGCATAAGTTCCTCCGTCTCATCCGTTGCATAGCCAAACATCATACCTTGATCGCCCGCGCCTCTGAGGTCATAGACGTCGCCGTCGCTGTCGCTGGCGTGATTTACGCCCTGCGCGATGTCGGGAGACTGCTCTTGAATAGAACTGAGCACGGCGCAAGTCTTGTAGTCAAAGCCGAGTGCGCTGTCGTTGTAGCCAATATCTTTGAGAACGCCGCGTACGATGGTCGGAATGTCGGCATAATGCTCTGTCGTCACTTCGCCGAACACCATAACCATACCCGTTGTGGCGCAAACTTCGATTGCGGTGTGCGCGGACGGATCCTCGGTGAAAATATCATCGAGGATCGCGTCGGCGATTTGATCGCAAACTTTGTCAGGGTGACCTTCGGTCACGCTTTCTGATGTAAATAAAGTTTTGTTCATTAGTCTTCTTCAACGTCCGCAAGAACAGGAACTTCGACTTCTTCTTGTCTCGGTTGTTCCGCAGGAACTGTAGTGATATTCTTGTAGCACTTCATGCCGGTACCTGCCGGAATGAGTTTGCCGATAATAACGTTCTCTTTGAGACCGATAAGCGGGTCGATTCTGTTGTTGATAGCAGCCTCCGCGAGGACCTTTGCAGTCTCTTGGAAGGATGCGGCAGAAAGGAATGACTCAGTTGCAAGCGCGGCCTTTGTGATACCGAGAAGCGTACGCTTTGCGTTTGCCGGCTCGCCGCCCTTTTCGATTGCCTTTTCGTTTTCGTCCTCGTATGTGAAGATGTCGACGAGCGTGCCCGGGAGCATGTTCGTATCGCCTTGGTTTTCAATTCTTACCTTGCGGAGCATTTGTCTGACGATGACTTCAACGTGCTTATCGTTGATTTCAACGCCTGCCGTGCGGTATGCGGATTGAACTTCTTTTGCGATATATTCTTGAACGCCCTTGACGCCCTTGGCTTTCAACATATCTTGAGGGTTGATAGAACCGCGAGTGAGCGGATCGCCTGCGCTGAGAGTTTCGCCCTCTTCGACGAGGATATTCGCGTTGTACGGGATAGCGTATGCTTTTGTCTCGCCGTCGGAGCCTGTGACCGTGATTTCACGTCTGTCGTCGGAGATGTGCACGACACCGCCAGCCTCCGTGATGACCGCTTGTCCTTTCGGCTTTCTTGCCTCGAACAATTCTTCAACACGCGGCAAACCTTGTGTGATATCGTCGTCCGTTGCGACGCCGCCCGAGTGGAAGGTTCTCATCGTAAGCTGAGTACCCGGTTCACCGATGGATTGCGCTGCGATGATACCGACCGCTTCACCGATCTTGACGGGGTTGCCCGACGCCATGTTCTTGCCGTAGCACTTGACGCAAACGCCGTTTCTCGTCTTACAAGTGAGGATGGAGCGGATAAGCACGCCCGGTTGATGGTGCATATCGCTGCCCGCCTTTTGCCATGCGTCCGTCAAAATCTTGTCTATCTCCTTTGCCTTGTCGGAGGAGATGAGAGTGTCTTTTTCGCAGAGGATTTCGCCTGTTTCGGGATTTACGACGTCGTTTACCGTAAATCTACCTGCGATTCTGTCCGCCATAGATTCGACGATGTTGTCCTTGCCGTTGATTTCGCCGCGGATAGCGGTGATAAACGTACCCTTTGTGTCGCCGCAGTCTTGCTCGCGCACGATGACGGAGTGAGAAACGTCGACGAGACGTCTTGTGAGGTAACCGGAGTCAGCCGTTTTAAGAGCCGTATCCGCGAGACCTTTTCTTCCGCCGTGCGAAGAGATGAAGTATTCGAGAACCGACAAGCCTTCGCGGAAGGAGGAACGAACAGGGAGTTCGATCGTCTTACCTGACGGGTCCGCCATAAGACCACGCATACCTGCGAGCTGACGGATTTGTCCCATACTACCACGGGCGCCGGAGTTTGCCATCATCCAAATCGGGTTGAAGTCGTCAAGTCCCTTTGTGAGTTCGTCCTCGACTTTCTTGGACGCGGCTGTCCAAATCTTGATAATCTCTTTGTAACGACCTTCTTCGGAGAAGATACCGCGAGCATAGAGTTTTTCGACTTGAACGACCTGTGCCTCCGCTTGGCGAATGAGTTCTTTCTTGTCGCCCGGGATGTGCATATCGAAGACTGACGTCGTGATCGCGCCGATCGTGGAGTATTTGTAGCCGAGTGCTTTGACCTTGTCAAGCATCATAGCCGTCTCGGTTGCGCCGTGGAACTTGAAGCAGTTGTCGATGATTTGAGAAAGTTGCTTCTTGCCGATAGCCATCGCCTTCTTGCCGAGCACCTTTTGAATTGCTTCGCGAAGCGCGGTGATTTCGAGGAGGTGGTTCTTGTTGTCCGTTATATCGAGTTCTCCGCTCGCCTTGATAGCGTCCTCAATCTTTTCGACTTGTGCGTCTGAAAGGTCTTGTCTTCTAAGTATTGAACGCGCACGTGCGTATGCGTCCTTGTCGCCTGCATGATTTCTGAAGAGGTCGACGACCGCCGCGAATTGCTTTTCGTCAATGCTTGCGCGGAGACCGAGTATACCTTCGACTTCGAGTTCGCCGAGATTTTCTTCCTTTGTTCTGTCAACGAATTGATAGTCTTGGTGAATGTTGTCGTTGAAGATGCAGCGACCGAGCGTCGTGTGCAAGAGCTTTGTGCGCTCGTTGCCGTCGAAGTCCGTATATTTGACGCGGATATAGCAGAGGGATTGGAGCGTGAGGTCGTGATCTTGATATGCGATCATCGCCTCGTCGAAGGAACTGTAATAGTTGCCCTCTCCAAGTGCGCCCGGCTTTACGATCGTGAGGTAGTAAGAACCGATGATCATATCCTGCGTCGGAACGACGATAGGCTTGCCGTCAGAAAGTTTCAAGATGTTGTTCGTGCAGAGCATGAGGATTCTTGCCTCTGCTTGCGCTTCGATAGAGAGCGGTACGTGGACAGCCATTTGGTCGCCGTCGAAGTCCGCGTTGAACGCGCCGCACGCGAGTGGGTGGAGTTTTATTGCTCTACCTTCGACAAGCACGGGTTCAAACGCTTGAATACCGAGTCTGTGGAGCGTCGGAGCACGGTTGAGAAGCACAGGGTGATCCTTGATGATCTCTTCCAAGATGTCCCAAACTTGATTCTTGCCCGTATCGACAAAGCGCTTTGCGCTCTTGATGTTGTGGCAGAGGTTTCTCTCGACGAGTTTGTTCATGATGAACGGCTTGAAGAGTTCGAGAGCCATTTCCTTTGGCAAACCGCATTGATAGAGTTTGAGTTCAGGACCGACGACGATAACCGAACGACCGGAGTAGTCGACGCGCTTACCGAGGAGGTTTTGACGGAAACGACCTTGTTTGCCGCGGAGGTAACCTGTCAAGGATTTGAGGTCTCTGTTGCCTGCGCCTGAAACCGCTTTGCCTCTGCGACCGTTGTCGATGAGAGCGTCAACGGCTTCTTGAAGCATACGCTTTTCGTTTCTGACGATCATGTCAGGAGCGCCGAGTTCTTTGAGTTTTTTAAGACGGTTGTTACGGTTGATGACGCGACGATAGAGGTCGTTAAGATCGCTCGTTGCGTATCTGCCGCCGTCGAGTTGAACCATTGGTCTGAGTTCAGGCGGAAGCACCGGAAGCACGTCCATAACCATCCATTCGGGCTTGTTGCCGGATTGACGGAACGCCTCGACGATTTCAAGACGCTTGACCGCTTGGATTCTCTTTTGACCGACGCTTGACGTGATGATTTGCTTGAGTTGTTCGCTTTCTTTGTCGAGGTCGACTTCCATAAGGAGTTCCTTGACAGCCTCGGCGCCCATACCGACTTTGAAGTCGTTGACGGAATACTTTTCAAGCAAGTTTCTATATTCGTTGTCAGTGATAATTTGTTTTTTCGTGAGTTCCGTGACGTTGCCCGGGTCGATGACGATGTAGTTTACAAAGTAAACGACTTGTTCGAGTTCCTTTGGAGAAACGCCGAGCAAAATTGCGATTCTTGACGGAACGCCTCTGAGGTACCAAATGTGCGTGACAGGGGTTGCGAGTTCGATATGTCCCATTCTTTCGCGACGAACTTTGGACTTTGTGACTTCAACACCGCACTTTTCGCAGATGATGCCTTTGTATCTGATTCTCTTGTATCTACCGCAGTGGCATTCCCAGTCTCTCGTAGGCCCGAAAATTCTTTCGCAGAAGAGGCCGTCACGCTCAGGTTTTTGTGTACGGTAGTTGATGGTTTCAGGTTTTGTAACCTCGCCGTAAGACCATTCTCTGATCTTTTCAGGCGAAGCGATGCCGATTTGTATAGCGTCGAAATTGCTTAATTCGTACATATCATACCCTCCTTATTCCTCGTCGGAATTGCCGTTCGTACCAAAGATGTCTTCCATATCCACCGTGCCTTCTGTGAGGGACGCGAAGATATTTTCGTCATCATCGTCGGTATCGAACAATTTGTCGGTGCTCTCTGAATCGCCGCTTGTGAGGTCGCCGAAGATGTTTTCGTCAGCCATGATGTCGATCTCTTTGAGTTCTTCATGCTTGCGGTTTTGCGCTGCTTCATAGTCCATTTCATCCTCGAAGTAGTCGCGAAGTTTGACTTCGTCTCTGTCTTCCGTGAGGACCTTGACGTCAAGACCAAGTGCTTGGAGTTCCTTGACGAGGACTTTGAAGGATTCAGGGATACCCGGTTCGGAGATATTGTTGCCTTTAACGATAGATTCGTACGTCTTCACACGACCGACGACGTCGTCCGACTTGACCGTAAGGATTTCTTGGAGCATGTTTGCCGCGCCGTATGCTTCGAGCGCCCAAACTTCCATTTCGCCGAAACGTTGTCCGCCGAATTGCGCCTTACCGCCGAGCGGTTGTTGTGTGACGAGGCTGTACGGGCCCGTGCTTCTTGCGTGGATCTTATCGTCTACGAGGTGATGCAGTTTGAGATAATACATATAGCCGACTGTGGCTCTGTTTTCAAACGGCTCGCCCGTTCTTCCGTCGTAAAGTTGAATCTTGCCGTCGACTTCGCCGTCTTCGTTGACAAGTCCGCACTCTTGGAAGAGTTTTTTGATATCTTGCTCGTTTGCGCCGTCGAAGACAGGCGTTGCGATCTTCCAATCGAGCATGTGCGCGATGAGTCCGAGGTGGACTTCAAGGACTTGTCCGATGTTCATACGTGACGGAACGCCGAGTGGGTTCAAAACGATTTGAAGCGGAGTACCGTCAGCCATAAACGGCATATCTTCCTTTGGCAACACTCTTGATACGACGCCCTTGTTTCCGTGACGGCCCGCCATCTTGTCGCCGACGGAGATCTTTCTCTTTTGAGCGATGTAGACGCGAACGAGTTTGTTTACGCCCGGATTGAGTTCGTCCTTGTTCTTTCTCGTGAAGATCTTGACGTCAACGACGATACCCGCACCGCCGTTCGGAACGCGGAGAGAGGTGTCGCGCACTTCTCTTGCCTTCTCGCCGAAGATCGCACGGAGAAGTCTCTCTTCAGGCGTGAGTTCCGTCTCGCCCTTCGGAGTGACCTTGCCGACGAGAATATCGCCCGCAACGACTTCGCTACCGACTTTGACGATACCGTCTTCATCGAGGTTTTTAAGGACTTCGTCGCTGAGGTTCGGAATGTCTCTCGTGATTTGCTCTTCACCGAGCTTCGTATCACGACATTCCATCTCGTGCTCTTCGATGTGGATAGAGGTGTAGAGGTCGTCCTTTACGAGGTCTTCGCTGATAAGAACGGCGTCCTCATAGTTGTAACCTTCCCAAGACATAAAGCCGATGAGCATGTTTCTGCCGAGTGCGAGTTCGCCATGGTCGCAAGCAGGTCCGTCTGCAAGCACCGTGCCCTCGCGCACGAGCGTACCTTTTTCATCATAGAGAGGTCCGTACACCTTGTCGCCCTTGTTCACGATAGGATGTTGATTGATGCAGGTGGATTGGTTGGATCTCTCGAACTTGGAGAGGATATAGTCTTCCGTCGTACCGTCCGTGTATTCGACGACGACCTTGTCGCTGTCAACGTACTTGACGAAACCGTCGTGCTTTGCGATCTTCAAGACGCCGCTGTCGTATGCGATCTTGTGCTCGACGCCCGTTGCGATCATAGGTGCTTCCGGACGGAGGAGCGGGACTGCCTGACGTTGCATGTTGGAGCCCATAAGCGCACGGTTCGTATCGTCGTTCTCGAGGAACGGGATAAGTGCGGTTGCGATGGAAATAAGTTGCTTCGGATTGACGTCCATGTAGTCAGCACGCTCTGCGGGGACTTCACGGATATCCTTTTGAATACGGCAGTTGACGCGCTTTCTCACGAATTTGCTGTCGTCGTCGAGCGCTTCGTTCGCCTGTGCGATGACGTATTTGTCTTCTTCGTCTGCCGCCATATACACGACGTCGTCCGTGACCGTTGAGTCGACGTACTTGCCGTTTTCGTCATAGTTCTTTTGGATTCTTCTGTACGGAGTCTCGATAAATCCGTATTCGTTCACTTTTGCGTATGAAGAAAGGGATGTGATAAGACCGATGTTTTGACCTTCAGGAGTCTCGATCGGGCACATACGTCCATAGTGTGAGTGGTGAACGTCGCGGACTTCAAAGGACGCTCTGTCTCTGTTCAAACCGCCGGGGCCGAGTGCGGAGAGTTTGCGCTTGTGCGTAAGTTCCGCGATAGGGTTCGGTTGGTCCATAAATTGCGAGAGCTGTGAAGAACCGAAGAATTCTTTGATAGCGCTCGTGACAGGACGGATGTTGATGAGAGTTTGCGGAGTGAGTTCCGACGTGTCTTGTGCGGAAGCCATTCTCTCTTTGATAACTCTCTCGAGACGTGAGATACCGATACGGAATTGATTTTGAAGGAGTTCGCCGACGGCACGTACACGACGGTTTGCAAGGTGGTCGATATCGTCGAGCGTACCGATGCCGTGACGGAGACCGAGGTTGTAGTCTTGAATTGCCACGATATCGTCGAGCGTGATGTGCTTGTAGACGAGTTCGTCAACGGATGAACGGATGGCAAGCAAGAGTTCTTCTCTGTTGCCGCCGAATTCTTCGATGAGTTTTTTGAGGTTCGGATAATAGACCTTTTCCGTGATGCCGAGTTCTCTCGGGTTGCAGTCGACGATTGCGTCAAGGTCGAGCGTGTTGTTGCCGATGACCTTGAACTCTTTTTGTTCGCCGTGTTCGTCTTGATATGCAAGCCATACGACGTTGACCGCGTTGTTTTGGATTTCCTTGCCCTTTGCCTCGGAGACGACTTCGCCCTTTGTCGCAAGGATCTCGCCCGTGAGTTCGGACACTACGTCGCGGCTGAGTTTGTAGCCGACGATACGCGTGCCGATAGCGAGTTTTTTGTTGTATTTGTATCTACCGACTTTTGCGAGGTCATAACGCTTGTAGTCATAGAACGTGTTGTGGATGAGGATGTTCGCGCCTTCGACGGTCGGAACTTCACCCGGACGGAGGCGGCGGAAGAGGTCGATCTTGCCTTGTTCCTCTGTCTTGCAAGCGGTGTCCTTGTTGCAGGTGTTGACGATCATATCGTCGCCGCCGAAGAGGTCGATGATCTCTTCGTCCGTGCCATAGCCGAGCGCACGAATGAGCGTCGTTGCCGTGATCTTTCTTTGTCTGTCAACGTGAACCCATTGAATGTCGTTTTGGTCTTGCTCGTATTCGAGCCAAGCACCGCGGTTCGGAATAACTTGGTTGAAATAGCGAGGAATACCGTTCTTGTCAAGTTCTCTCGTGTTGTACACGCCCGGGCTCCTTACGAGCTGGCTGACGATAACACGCTCTGCGCCGTTGATGACAAAAGAGCCCGAGTCTGTCATGAGCGGGAAATCACCCATAAACACTTCTTGCTCCGTCACTTCGCCGTTCTCGTTGTTCGTGAGTTTTGCACGTACGCGGAGAGGAATAGCGTAGGTCGTGGAATGGTCCTTGCATTCTTTGACAGAATACTTTGGCGTACCCTCGAGAGTGTGAGACAAAAATTCCAGTTTGAGACGGCCGGCGAAGTCGTTGATCGGAGAATAATCTTGCAAGACTTCCCTGATGCCCTCGTCAATAAAGTTCGCGTAGGAATCTTTTTGCACTTCGATAAGGTACGGAATCGGCAACACGTCTTTTATCTTTGAAAAGTCGCGTCTTTCTGTTGTTCCGTACATCTTGTTGTGAATTCTTTCGGACATTATATTCACTCCTTAAAAAAATTACGTTGTTGCGATTGTCTCCCGCCAATTTTTCGTGACTTTTTGAAAAACTTTTGTCGTCACCAAAATTTTTGGTTTTTTATTTAGTCAAAATTCGACCGACAATCATTGCTTGTTTTGTTGCATTTTCCCAAAATACATACTGTTTATTACCCCCTACCCCCAAAAACTGACGTCTTCGGGGGCAGATAGGCGTATAAAAGGACAATTTTCAATTATATAAACTTTTGTCAAATCTGTCAAGCCGAAATCCCGCCAATTTTGGCAGTATTTTTAGTATTTTTTTTGGTAAAGTCTTCGGCTTTATTCTACGTCAAAAAAAACAAAACCTGTCAAACCGACTCGCTCCTCACAAGACGGACACTTCGTGTCTTTGTTATTTACGTCAGCATATTCAAAGCGTAGCAGGTCAACCAACTCACTCTTTCGAAGACGCGCGGGAGTTCCGATTCATTCTTTCGAAGACGGAACCGACTCCGCAAGGCGGAGTCCCCGGAGTGCCTCGGTCTGCACGCAGTACGAGCATTTTGGACATTCGGTTGGCTTTGCCGTCCAAAATGCGAAGTGGCAAAGAATAAAGGAAACCGGATTTTAGAGCGCCGACTTGGTGTCCCCGAAGCGAGTAGTTCACTCTTGTAGAGGATAGCAACGTCCCAATGCGACCAGTCCTGTTTGTTCCTTAGAGCATTGGGACTTGTGTTCGATAGGTTCCGCGGTGGGGAAAACTGGCTGAGCAGGAAGGGGTGTTGCATTTAGGGTTAAACGACGTCAGCCCATACGAAGGAGATGGGAAAACTTTATTTTCAAGCCCTATTGCTTTTTAAGGGCATTTAGGGTTATAATAATTTTATGCGAATAGACAAGTTTTTGAAAGTATCAAGAGTTATCAAAAGGCGCACGGTCGCGGCGGACGCTTGCGACGGCGGAAGAATAGAGATCAACGGCAAGGTTGCAAAGCCGTCCAAGGACGTGAAAGTCGGCGACGTTGTCAAGGTCTCCTTTGGCAACAACGCCATGACGTTTGAAGTTTTGTCCGTTGACGAACACCAAACGAAGCAGTCGGCAGAAAATATGTATCGCCTGCTTTGAGGCGCATATTTTCTGCAATGATATATCTCTTTTAGAGATGCGATATACCTATCGGTGCGATATATTTTGCTTTGCAAAATGCGATATATCGCCTTTGGCGATGTTGTGGAATAAAAAAATCCGCAACTGACTGAAAGGAAAACTCGCCGAATGCGGTCACGCATGAAAATTAGATTCCCAAAGGAAAACTCGCAAACACGAACACTTGCTCCGTTGTGGAAGAAATAAATATAAATTTTTAAAGACGGATCAGTTTTGAGGAGATGCGCGGAAGCAAAATCTATTCTTGCACAATTCCTCACTCCTCATTCCTCATTCTATAAAACTTAGTTTTTGGAGGTCTACACCTATGAAATACAACGTAATCTTAGCGTCAGGCGGTCTATCACAACGTTTCGGCACGCAAAACAAACTCTTCGAGCCGTGCGGTTCGTCGGTCGTCATCATAGAGGCAATAAAGCCGTTCCTTGAAATCGAGGAAGTAAGCAAGGTTATAGTCGCCATTCACCCGAGTTTCAGCGACGAGTTTCTCAACATGCTCGAGTTGTACAGACTTGACGAGGACAAGCGCATAAAACTCACGACAGGCGGAGCGACGAGGACGGAAACTGTCAAAAAATCTCTCTCCGCTGTGGAAGACGACTGCGACTTTGTTATAATCCACGACGCGGCACGCCCGTTTGTGTCAAAAGAACTTATTTTGAAAGTCATGGACGGCGCAAAAGAGGCAGGCGTCTCCCTCCCTCTTCTCTCGATTACGGACGCGCTTGTCAGCGTAAAAGGCGGAGAGGTCGTGCCAAAGGACAGGAACGATTTCAGGCGCGTGCAAACCCCTATTTGCGCGGAGAGAAAGCGTCTGCTCCAAGCCTACTCAAAGTGCAAAAAGCCATTCCATGACGACATATCCGTGCTTCAAACCTACGCAAAGGGCGCGGTTAAGGCGGTTGAAGGCGACAAACGCAATATAAAGATTACCTATCAAGAGGACCTCTCACACAATCCGTTCGAGTTCTCACACGACTACACCGCCAACCCGACAAAGAATTGGCGCATCGCGGACGCGATTATGTCAAGGAGCGGAGTCGGCTATGACATCCACCGCCTGCAAAACGGTGAAGGTATCAAACTTTGCGGTGTGATGATAGACTGCCCGTTCTCCTTCGTCGCGCACAGCGACGGCGACGTGCCCGTCCACGCGCTTATGGACGCGATCCTCTCCGCTATCGGAGAGCCGGACATCGGACACCTCTTCCCCGTAAACGACCCGAAGTATGACGGCGCGGACAGCCTCGACCTCCTCGCGCAGGTGCTCGCGCGCGCGTACCAAAAAGACTATATCGTCCGTAACGTCTCCGTTTGCATCATCGCCGAGCGCCCGATGATCGCCCCGCACATCGACGCTATGAAGCACACCCTCTCCACCGCGCTCTCGCTGCCATTAGACCACATCGGCATCTCCGCCACCACCAACGAGCAAGTCGGCGCCCTCGGCAACAGTCAAGCGATAGCCGCCTTTGCCTCGGTTCTTCTCTCCAAAACCGTATAAGAAAAAATATTAACCTATTATAGGGCGCTTTTGTCTGTTAATATCAAACGAAAAGCACCCTATTTTTTTATAAAAACGCGCTAAAATACTTGCATTAGGGTGCATTTTGATATATAATTAAACAAAAATGCACCCTATAAGGATTTTAATATGGATCTAAACTATATCAAAATGCAAGAACTTTTACAACAAAGAGCCGAATATCAGGCAAGACTAAATCTTATACCGTACGACGGTTCAATAGAAATAAAAGGTGCCGATGACGCGAAATATATCTACCTTCGCAAAAGAGTTGTCGGTAAAAACACATCAACCTATGTCGGTGTATATTCTGATGAACTCTTTATGGCGGTTTCAAAGTCGCTGAAGGATGCAAAAGAACTCAAAAAACAAATTCGCGCGCTCAACAAGGAACTCGCAAATCTTGGATATAGCGAACAAGAATTGTCATCGCGCGTGCTTTTGAACATTGACTTTGCGAGAGCGAATATGAAATCCAACATATACGACCAAGCAATTCTTGAAGGTATTGCAACCACCTTCCCTGACACCGAGACGATTCTTGAAAACGGAGAAGTTCACGGCATGACGGCAAGCGACGTGCAAAAAATCTTAAACCTAAAACACGCTTGGGAGTTTGTTATGGACAAGGATGTGGTGGCTTCCAAAACGTCATACCCGATTCTCTGCCACATTGCCGGGCTTGTCAACGAGGGATTTTACACATACGGCGGACGTATAAGAAGCGTGCCTGTATCAATCGGCGGAACAACCTATATCCCACCTCTCCCGATAGAGCCTATTGTAAAAGAAAACATAGAAGATATTTTGAACAAACAGGCTGAACCTATAAGCATCGCAATAGAACTCTGCCTTTATTGCATGAAAACTCATGTTTTCAACGACGGAAACAAACGTGCGTCCGTTATCTTTGCCAATCACTTCTTGATTTCTCACGGCGAAGGGCTGCTTGTCATCCCTGAAAGCAAAGTCCATAAATTCAAAAAACTGCTTGTCGCCTACTATGAAGATCGCGACAATGGCGACATAAAAGAATTTATGCGAAACGAGTGTTGGACGCAGATACCATCAGAAACAAATCTCATGGACGCAAATCCTGATCTTCCGTTGTCAAACGATGAAAAGATTGACGTCGCCGCACAAAAAATACTGACAAAATATCACTCGGCATTTGAGGACTTAGCAAAATAATAAAGTCTAACGACAAAAATGACGACTAAAAACCGCACAATTTGGCATGTGCAGTTGAGGATTTGACCGCAATAGAATGCCGATATCTGCCCGTTTTTTTGGTTGAAAAGTCGTTTGGAGTGCAACAATTCACATGGATTCAAGACGCCCTTTAACGACTGTTGCCACAGCCTTTAATTTGCCGCATGAAGGCGCAATCCTACGCAGGCTTTTTTTCAGAGTTTGGCCGCTATTCCTTGACTACTGTCGCAATATATATTATAATGGTATGGTTGAAACATTAATCCACCTATGGTGGATTAGACACACGGTGGTGTGCCACAAAAACAAACTGATTGAAAATTAATTTTAGGAGAAATATAAATGCCTATCAAAAGAGTCAACTATGTATCACCTGAAGATCTCGCACAAAAGCTTGACGCCATTCAGGGATCGGAAGCAAAGCTTGAATATGCCCAAAACTATCTCTTGTCCTACAATGCAGACAAAGCTGAACCGGATCTTGATGATTTGATCAGCGTAAAAGCCGTGCTTGTCGCCAAGAACAAGATTGCGGAAGCCCTTGTCAAAGAGGGCAAAAAACCTTCCCTCGACGCTGAAGACAAAGCAAGTCTTTTTGTCGGCAATCCTCTTAAATATCTCGACAGACAAGCGAATTCGAATTTTTGGGAAGCCGAAGATGATCCACAAATGCAATATCGTTTTGCAAAGATCACAGGCAACATACTTGCATATTCGGACGCGCTCAGAGATGCTGAACGCAGAGAGAACAACAGATCGGCCTTCCAAAGGCTCGAAGACAAGTTGCCTGAAGACAGTTCTCTCAAGGATCAAATTGCAGGCTGCAAGGCAGGCTTCTTTGAAAGGACATTTGGCACAACGTCCAACGAATACAAGAACTTTGAGCAAGAACTCCTGCATTTTGGCCCGGAAACCACAGATACACGCAGCCTTGAGACCACTTCTCTTGCATATCTCAAGCACAAGTTCCCAGCTCTTAAAGACGGCGAATTGCCAACCGAAGAACAGATCAACTCACTTTCAGGCGCAGGCAAAAACAGAGCTATGCTTGTTCTCAACACCTACAAGTCGATTCAAGAAAAGAATATGCAATCCCGCGTCAAAACCATGTCGAATGATTGCGCAAAGTATTCCCAGCAATTCCAAGAGAAGCAGGACAAAGAGCTTGCCGACACCGTTGACAGAATCTCAAAACAAAAGCTTGAAGCCAGCAACTATGATTTTGAAAAGAAGGCATACAAAGAGCCTGAAAAGAACGTCCAACAAGATTTCCACAAACAACTCTCTGAGGATGTCAAGGATATACCGGAAGAGGAAATGTCCAATCTCATCATCAACGACGTTGCAAGCGACCTTTCAAAAGACAGCTACGACGATCTTGACAACGAAGACTTGAACATGTGACATCAACACTTAAAAAGTTGCGTGTCGGACTGCAAAGTTCGGCACGCTTTTATATTCTACAAAATGCAATATTGCGCAAAGAGGCAGATAAGGCGCTGAATTGTGCAAATAAAGCGCGATTTGCAACAAAAAATCTCGGTCTTGCCGAGATTTGTTTTTTGACAATCGTTTGTCTTGTCAATTATTCTTTCATATCGAGTTCTTCATCATCATAGTGGATCGTTGACTCATCTGAATATTCATCGTCATACATTCCGCCTTGATGATTATCACTTACATCACTTGCCAAGCTTTGTCTGAAATCTATCTGTTGTTCTTCGTTGTTGACTGCCTGTTGGTCTTGATCGTTTTTGAAATCTTTGAGACAAGTTCTCAATCGAGAGCAATGTCATCATCCTTCTTGATAATGTTATTATCATCGTTTGAGAGATCTTGATTGTCCGCTTTTATTATGTTGTTGTCGCTTATATCGTTTGCAAGGTCTTGTTGGAACTTGGCTTGCTTGTCGGGTTGTTTGTCAAGCACTTGGTTAATATTCATGTTGTCTTCACGCATTTTGTCATATGCGTCTTGAAGGCCGTAGTCTTCTATATTTTGCTTTGCAACGCCTTGAACGATGTTGAGTTTTGCTTCGTATCCTCTGGACTTTTGTGACGCTAGGAGAGTTTTGTAGCAAAGAGCCGCTCTGTTTGCAGACGTTCCCGTGAGTGCTTCCATTTGTTCATCGGTCGGAAGACCTTTTCCGTCCCAACCCGGAATTTTGTGCTTAAGATATGCTCTTGCCGCATTGTCCACATCGTCTCGAGATGCAGCACCGTTCTGTCTTGCCGCAAACGTTTCCTTGAAGTTTTTGTATTCGTTGGACGTTCTTCTGAAAATTCTTTCAAAGAATCCCGGCTTGCACTCTTCAAATGCCTCTCCGATAGGATTTGGGCTGCCTTTGAAAGAGTCTTGCAAATAGCCTTCAAGATTGAGCTTGTCGTTCATGATACCGCCGCGGGTTGTTTCATACGCAGAAAATCCGATTTCTTTGCCTTTGAGAAGGTTGATTGCTCTTTCACACTTTCTCCTCTTTTCCTCTTTGCGTTGCAGTTGATATGCCTTTTCCTCTTCGTTCAGCTCAACGGATGGGTCAAGTTCGTCTTTTTCTTCAAGTTTTTCTTCCAACATATTTTTGACGCAGGTTGCGGGCGAAAGCAAAAAGACAGACATCAATGTGTTCGTTTCGCTTGCGCTCATGCCTTTATAAGTTGAACAAATTTCTTCATTTGTATGATTCTTCTTGTTCTCGGTTTGAGAATGAAGAATTGTCTCTGCAATATTCTTTTTTGCCGCAAAGATGACTTCATCGATTCTCGCTGCGTCATTTTCATTGCCTTCTATGTTTTCGGCAATATAGTCAACAAGATCGTACAACTTCTCAACCGGATGTTTCTCTGCATTTCTCGTTGCTCCGAGTTTGTTCAAAATTCCTTGTGTTCTTAACATATTTTTCTCCTAAATACCATCAAATTTTTGTATCAACTCAAAATAAACTCTTAGTTGTCCATAGACATATTCAAATCATCATGCTCAAGGTCAAGGTCATATGCGTCTTTTGAGATTCTTTGCACGTTCACGCCATCAACCTTGTCTTCCAAATCTTTTGCAAGCGATTTTTGGAAGTTTTTTTGTCCTTCCGTGAGTTCTCGCTTGTCAGTTGTGCCGTCTATGCTGATGATTTTCTCGACCGGAGCAACGTCGTTAAGCAGGCCTTTGATCTCGTTTGCGTCGATTGAGTTGGCTTCATAGATTCTGCTTGTTGCAAGACTTGTGCCGTCCTTTTCCTGTTGTATTTCAACTGCGGCAACCAATCCGTTGAGCTTTTGCTCGTTTTCACTGGAATCTTTTGTAGCACTCAAAACGTTGAAACATAACATAGCTCTGTTTTTTGACTTGCCACTCAAAGCGTTTATTTGTTCCATTGTTGGAAGACCTTCTCCGTTCCAACCCGGAATTTTGTGTATGAGATATGCTTTTGCCGTTCTTTCAACGGACGCTCTGCTTGGGCCGTTGGAATTGTAGCTGTTTTCTTCTCTTGGACCTTCTTGGTATGCCTTGAACTCCCTTTCAAAATCTTTGTATTGACGAGAAGTTCTGCGGAACAAACGGTCAAAGAAACCTGCTTTGTTTCTGTTGAAGGCGGCATCGACACCGGCTTTGCCATCAATGTATCTTCTTTCGATATTGACCATACTGAATGGACTTGATGTTTGCGTATGGCAAATCCGCCGCGTCTATCTCGTAGACGAGAGTGTCCGTATAGTTGCCCTCGACGTAATCAGCATAAAACGGTTTTGCAAGGTTGTTGATTTTTAGAGTCAGCGAGCGTCTCTCGCCTGCTCCGTTCGTTCTCGAAGCATAAACGGGTTCGCTGAAACGAATATAGAAGCGAAGCTTCCCGTCCTCCGAAAATCTTGAATCGTCGACGTACTCGCCGACAATAGTCGGAGCGGTGTCGTCGATGAGCTTCATAAAGAACCAAAGATCTCTGAACTCTATGTCTACTTCTCTATTCTTGTTCCAAATGGCGAGACCGTTGTCCAAAACGCCGTCATAAGGATCTATCTTGAAGAATACGGAATCCGTAAACGTCCTGTCGTTCGCATACCAGGTATCGCCGTTTTGATACCAATATACGCGCTTGTTGTAAGGCGAAACTTTTCTTGAGTTGACTTGAATATAGTTGCTGTCTTCGTCGTTCGGATCTTGACCTATGCTGATGAGGTACATCGCGCGACCGTTGAGTTTGTCCGCGTTGTCAAACATTCCCAAAGCGCTTCTCTTCGGTTCGAAGCCCAAATAGAGATAAAGTCCCGGAGTGTTCTTATCCGCGCCGTCATACTTTGACATCATCTCTTTGTTGCCGGCGAGCGTGTAGATGTCCGTCGAGGAATGGAACTCGGAGTTGTCGACGTATCTGATAAGATAGGAGCCGTATGCGGTTGCAAAACCTTGGTTGACGTAGGCGTTCAGCCAGCGCATCGTCGTGTCGTTGACAAACGAAACGCCGCTGTTCCAGGATTTCCAAGTTTTTTTGCCGTCCAAATTGCCTTTCCCGCCGTGGAACAACGCCTGCATGAGTTCGTAGTCGTCAAGGTATGCCACCTCGCGCGAACCGCCGATTTGGTCGACTATAATGCCTGTCGTTGCGCTCACCGTGCTTTCGCAGGTAAGATAGCAGTGGCAAGTGCCCTTTTCTTCGTCGACGACCGCGTTTTGAACGCTGTCGATGACTACGTCAAAATACCTGCCGTACGTCTCGCCGTTTGACGTAACGCGCAGTTTTTCCCTGTCGGAAGTGCCGTTCAAGCACTTGATTGCGACCGTATATGAGGCTTTTCCGTCCTGCCCTATCGTCAAAGTGGCGGAGTTTGAAATCATCTTAAAATCAACGTTCGGAATTGCCGTCTTGCCCTCCGTGTGGTAGTTTACCGTCACGACGTCGCCCGGCGTGCCCGTGACGACTATCTCGGCATATACGAGCCCCGTCGTCGTTTGCGCATTGGCAGTAGACGAGGCAAAATAGACCGTGTTAGGCGCGGAAGCGTAGGTTGTTTTTGCGTTCGTTGTCACAAACGTCAATGCAAAACACGCGATGAGGACAAATGCAAAACATAGAATTAAACTTTTGAAAACTCTGTTATTTTTCATTCTTTATCACCTCATTACCTATGACGATTTCGCCCATCGCGACTTTTGTGCAAAACTTGAAGAAGGTAAGGTCGGGATCTTCGAGTTTCGCCTCTTCAAAGGCGCGAATGATGTCGTCTTGCGTCACGTCCTGTGCGCCGACACTCTTCTCTTCCGTCTTCTCTTCCTTGACTTGCTCCGCCGCGGCGACTTCTTCGGAGACTTCTTTGATGTCATCCGCCGTCACCTCGGTTTCCTGTTGAAGCGCGGGTTTTTCCGTCTTTATTGCCGAGCCCTTTTTGTTTTGTGCGTCAAAGAGCGCTTTGTTTCTTATTCTTATGTCATAGAAAACTTCGTTTTCGTTGAAGAATCTATCCGCAAGTCCCGAATTGTCCATCTGCCCGATATGATAGAGATTCACCTTGAATTGCGGAGTGAAATACGTCTTGAACGGATAGTTGCCGAACGTCACGATGATAGAGTGTCCGATGTCGCCGGGGTGGTTGAGACGTTGAAGTTCGCTCGGATAAATGAGCGGTCTCGTTTGCACGGACGTGGAGAAGTTGGTCTCGCTCGTCGCGCTGCCCGACTGCGACGTCGTCGCAATGGTGATGTTTCCGCAAAGTTCACTGTACTCCTTGCAGGTGCTCATATCGTTCGAGCCGATAAACATCTTTATGCCGCAGTTGCCCTTGACGATGTCCGCGACCGTCTCGCCGTACACGTTGTTGAGTTGCGCGTAGGACTGAACTATCATGACAAACCAAATTTTGCGGCTGCGTCCGACCGTGATAAACTTGTCGAACTTCTCTATCTTCGGCATATTGCCAAATTCGTCCATGATGAAATAGACGTTTCTCGGCAGGCTGAGTTCCTTCGTCGCGGAGGCGACTTTGATGAGCGTCTTGTAGATGTTCAAGATGAACACCGCGGCAAGTTTGTGTCTCGTGTCCTTTTCGTCGGGGATCTTGAAGAAGAGCGCGGTCTTGTGGTCGGCAAGCGATTCCGCCGTAAAGTCGGAAGAACTCGTGAGCGCGCAAATACCCGCATCGTTGAAGAGCATGAGTTTGTCGTATACGATAGACATATATGACGCGCGCGTCGTCGGTGCGGCGTCGCACACTTGCTTAGAGAGCGAATACGCCTTGCTCAAAGGGCTCCTGCCCTTGAAGTACATTCTCAAATCCTCGTAGTCCTTGTTGGAGTTTTGCAAGATTTTCGCGACGTTGAAGAAGTTGAACTTCTCCTTTGTCATTCCGTTTGCCTCGTCGTCCGAGTCCTCGAGCATAGCGAGAAGCACGGCGAGCGTTATGGATCTTGCGCCCTTTTCCCAAAGCGGATCCTTGTCGTTTTCGATAGGAATGAGGACGGACACGAGGTCGTTGAGGTCCTCATACACTTGGTCGTAAAGTTTCTTTCTGTAAATCTTTACGCTCTCTATGAGCCTTTGGTAATTTGCGTACGCCTTGCCGTCAAACTCGTACCACTCGTCGACTTTGTTGAAGTCGTCCTTGTCTCCGTCGAGTTCGAGTCCCGAGACGTAGGCGTTGTCACTGCGCTTGAAAGCCTTCGTGTGCGCCGTACGGTACTCTTCGTATGCGTCCCAAATCGCGTCGAGGGGATTCCAGCGGTAGGAAGAATACGTATCGCGAAGGTCGACGACCTTGACGTCATAGCCCTTCTCTTGCAAGAATTTAGAGTGCATGGCAAAGAGTTCGCCCTTCGGGTCGGTTATGACCATAGAACTGCCCGCGTTCGTTGCGGCGAGGAGTTGGATCATAGGCGAGACGAACGTCGTCGTCTTACCGCTGCCCGTAGAACCGATGACTATCGCATGGCAAGGCGAATTGAACGCGACCTCCATATCTTTGCCCTTAGAGTCGAGGCGGGCGAGCACGGGGATGCCGTCCTTGTCGACGTTTTGGAGCTCGCTGTATTCGTAGACTTTGAAAATCTTCTTCTTTTCCTCTTCCGTCATCCAACGGGAGTTTTCGAGGTTGGTATCTTTGATCTGCTTGAGTTTTCCGCTCGCGCCCATGCCCGATCTTGCGAACACTTGAATAAAGTTCTTGTTTATGAAGAGCGCATACACCAAGAACAGCGCGCCGAACGTGCCGATGAGGATCATATAATACTGCCAAGAGGTCATTATTTGGTTGAGAGAGCCGTACCAGTCGACGACCGCAAACTCAAACCTACAGTCGATGAGAGTGAACAGTATATAACTGAACACCTCGGATATGAGGAGTATCGCCGACACGACAAAGAGTACCTCTTGCAATTTGCCGGAAGCGAATTTGTGCGAAAGGAGCACGCAACCGAACAGCATAAACGTCACGAACAGGAAGATTTCCCATCTGAGGTAAGCAAGAATTGTGAAATTGCCTGCCGCGTTAAAGAACATCCCCTTCACCGCAACGACGGGAATGGTGACGATGTTGCTCAAAACGAACGCACTGAGAATAACAATAAGAAGAACGTGTTGTTTTTTCATTGTCTATGCCTCCTCAATCGTTAGCCATGCGCGCATTTCATCAACTTCAAGCGTTGCGGTCGGATCGTTCGCTACAATATGTGCGACGACCCTGTAAGTTCCGACTGCCGAAACGCCTGTCGTGCTGACGACGTTGTTGTTGCTGTCAAGATATTCATACGTGACGGTGACTTCATCCCTGTTCCAAACTCTGTTTGGCACCTCTTGATACTCGTTTGTGTGAATCTCGCCGTCGTACGTTACGGTTTTGTCTTTCATATATATGAAATTGCTGATTTTTTTCAAATTTCCTTTTGTAATTTGCTCATATGTGAAGTACCCGTCCTTGCGTCCAACGTCGGCACTCGCTCTGAAATCTTCGTCGTCAGTGATGTAATCGAACTCCACAATGTAATGATAGGCCTGGCCGTTGTCGTTGCTGAATCCTTCGCTCATAGGCCCAAACATAATCTCGTGCCAATCATTGGTGTCATGTATATAGATTCGCTTCACTACAAAGAAGGTGCTTGGCAACTTAAAGTTAATACTTTTTGTTTCCGGGTTATACCAAAAATCAGTAGGTTCAATGTCACGTTTCAACACTTGACGTTTAATATCATACGTTAAGTGGGTGATTGTGAGCGTTGCGCGCATCTCGTCGACGTCCAAAACGTTGTTGGAATTCGTCGGTGTAAAGTGAGCAATGACCGTATATACCCCTGCATATTTAACTTTATAGTTGCTGATGAACTCGTCGCCCTTATAGTATTCGTACGTCACGTTGACGCCTGACGGCACGTTTTGGGCTGTTATTCCCCATGAATTTGTGTCAAAAGAGAGCTCTCTGTCTTCAAACACGACGACACCTTCAAGCTTAATAGTGTATATGCGGATTGTGGCGGACAAATCTTCTTGTGGATTGACGTTGTCTTCGTCAATTGTGAAATGCGCTTCCACGGTGTAAACGCCGGGGCCATCGCAATAATCAACTTGCACGCCGTCTTTTGTTGTGACGATTTCATACGATACTCCATACGGGATGAAATATCCGTCCTCAAGACCCGGATAATACGGTTCGCCGTTATCCTTCCACTTTTTGTCCGAAAGCGTAGCGTTCACAGTGGCTTTGTTGATTGTGAGAGTCGCTTGCATATCGCCTATTGCCACATAATTTGCAAGGTCCACGACAAAATGCGCCACGACGGTATATTCGCCTGCGTTCACGACGCCTTCCGTGCTGACGGTCTCGCCGTTTTGCTTGTATTCATACCTGACTTCCACGCCTGTCGGCACGTCTTGCGCCGCAATGGTTTTTTGCGTTCCGTCATAAATCTCGACTTTGTTTTCAAACGTCACGCCTGACATATCGTATTCATATTTGTTTATCGTGAGAGTCGCGCTGAGTTCATAAAGCACTCGCTCCGACTCGTCGCGGAGAACAAACGCCTTGACAAGATACTCACCCGCGTTTATCGCCTCTTCGACCTTCGTGCCTGCCGAGTATATCTCATACTTAGCGTGCGTGCCTTGAGAGACGTTTTGCGCTTCGATGGTCTTTGCCGTGCCGTCATAAGTCACGACTTTGTCTTCCAACAAAATTTCGTCGTACGTATATGTTCCTGACGCCATTGGCAAAGAGATGCTTTTTGCGAGGTTTTCGTCAATATATGCAAACTCGATCGCATAGTTATACGTCGTTCCCGGCACGAGTGCGTCGTCAGGGTCGCCCCAAACGATTCTCCTGTTGTCCTCGCCGTCAAGATAGAACGCAAACGAAGTAATGCGATAGGCGTCCGTATCGAGTCCGGCGATGCTCATTTCGTACGCCTCTTTGTCATAGACAAGGTCGGACGCGGACACGGTGTGTCCGTCGACTTTAAGACTGCCATGAACGGAATTGATGATGAGGTATGCCGTGAGTTCTTGCACGTCAACCGTCTCGTTCGGATTTTCCGCGTTGAAATGCGCCACCACTTCATACTCGCCCGCATACGTTTGGTCATTGTTCTCGTATGTGACAAAAACGCCTGTCGGCAATTCGCCGGATATACTGACCGAATGCACTTGGCTGTCAAAGTCAGCCGTCTTGTCGTCAAACAAAACGTCGTCGCCGAGTGCTATCACTCGCTTGTTCACGACGAGTTTTGCCTGCATATCGGGGATAGCGTTGTAGTTTTGAGAATTGCTCGCGTAGCGCGCGACCATAATATATTCGCCCGCGTACGCGTTGGAAGATACGGGATTCCCGTCCGCGTCATAACACGCAAAACTGACGGACACTCCCGTGGGAAGCACGGAAGACGCGTCAAGAGACGGAACGAAGTTTTGTCCGTCGTACGTCTTCTCTTTGTCCGTGAAGGAAACCGCCGACATATCGTAATCGGCTTTTTCGATCGTCAAGGTCGCCTGCTTTGGAGCGATCGTATTGAAATTTGAATTGAGGTTTTCAAAACGCGCGACGACGCGGTAAGTTCCCGCGTTGACCGCATTTGAGATTTGTATATTGCCCGCGTATACGCTATAAGTCACGTTGACGTTTTCGGGAACGTTTTGCGCCTCTATTTGCTTCACCGTCCCGTCGTATACGAACGAATTGCTCTCAAATGTAAGCGCCGACGTATCGTAATCGGCTTTTTCGATAACAAGTTGAGTCGAAAGGGTTTTTGAAACGTACCCCTCCTTTGAAATCACTCCGACGACGTTGTAGGTGCCGGCGTTTGTGAAAGTGTTGCCATAGGTATACTCTATCGTCGCGCCTTCCGGCAAATCGTGATTGAGAGTGACTCTGTGCGGCTGACCGTCATAGACGCAGGTGTATCCTTCAAGCGCGTATATGTCGTCAAACTCGTGCCTTGAAACGTTGATTTTCATCGTCGTCACGTAGGTGCCGTCATAGACGACTTTGACTTCTTGCTCTCCCATTTTGAAAAATTTGAGTCTCTCGGCCTCGGGGATCATATCTTCCGTCAAATCGACTTCCTTCGTGTCACCGCCTGCATATACGACAACGACTTTCTTCCCTTCATAAGAAAAATCGCCCACCGCCATTTCAATCACGCTGTCGTCCTTCATGTGAATACCGTTTATAACAACGACGCGACTGCAACTGCAAAGCAAAAGAATCACACCGAGTGCGATTATCAAAAGTAGGCAGATTTTTGCAGATTTTATCTTCATGCGTTCGTCCTTTTCTTTGCGCGCAGTGCCTGCGCGTAGATAGAAAAATAGTAGTATCACGATTATATTAACATTTCAAGTGCCACAAAAGTGCCACAAACCGCCCCTCCTCTGAAAAATTTTTTTTAACAAAATACAAGCCTTGCACATTTCTCCCTAAAATCCGCAAATTTGAACAGCAAAAACACTCCGCAAAACGCCCGAATCCGACAAATAACGCTATTCTAACGCACTAAATCGCACGCTCTCCGCATGCCTTTCGCCGTCGCCGTTGGCAAGAAAAAACGCTGTCGCAGGCAACAAAAAAACAAGCGGCCTCAGACAATAGACCGCTTTTTTTGAATTTTTTTCAAAATAAAAAAATTATAATAAATTTATAAAATCGTTAAATATACGCTGTATCTCTCTATTTCAATGAGATGCACAAAAAACCGCTCAAAAAACCGCGATAGTTTTGCTTCGTTTAGTAAGCGTTAAACCGCTCGATTTCGATGCAGGTCGCGAAATCGCGGTGTATTTGAGTCAACAAGATGAGAAAATCGCGAAACATTATAAAGCGTTTAGTAAGCGGTAAACCGCTCAGTTTTGATGAAGAGCGCGAAAAAACCCGTTTGTGACGGAGGCGCGTACTGACGTACGTAACTCCCGAGCAAACGGGTTTTGACAATGCTGTTCGCGAAACTGTGCGGTTTTACGATGACAAACGATTAACAAACTGCGCGAACAAGATGAGATGCGCGGAAGGGCGATTTTTTTGGAAGGCGCGTACATAAACGTACGTAACTGACAAAAAAAGCGACCTGACAATGCAGGTCGCTTGTTTCGCGCTGTTTGTTAACGTTTGCTGAATTGTGGGGCTTTACGAGCCTTATGAAGACCATACTTCTTACGCTCTTTGGCTCTTGGGTCACGTGTGAGGTATCCTTCTTTCTTGAGGATCGCTCTGTATGCCTCGGCGTCTGCGACGCAGAGTGCTCTTGCGATACCGTGACGGATTGCACCTGCTTGACCTGTGAAGCCGCCGCCCTTGACGTTTACGAACACGTCGAATTTGTCTGATGTGCTTGTTGCAACGAGCGGTTGGTTGACGATGAGTTTCATCGTGTCAAGCGGGAAATACTCTTCAAGAGTGCGCTTGTTGATGACGATGTTGCCTTCGCCCGGGACGAGACGGACTCTTGCGATTGCTGTTTTTCTTCTACCTGTTCCGAGATATTGAACTTTCTTTGTTTTCTTAGTAGCCATAATTCACCTCACGATTAGTCAAGTTTGAGCTCGACCGGGCATTGTGCTTGGTTTGTATGCTCAGAGCCTGCGTAAACGCGGAGTTTTTTGAGCATCTTCTCACCGAGAGAATTTTTTGGAAGCATACCCTTGACTGCTTTGTAAACAGCAAATTCAGGTTTTTCGGACATGAGCTTCTTGTATTGGATCTCTTTGAGTCCGCCGATGAAACCTGTGTGATAGCGATAGTACTTGTCCTCGAGCTTGTTGCCCGTAAGACGGACGTTTGCGCAGTTGATTATAATAACGTGGTCACCGCAGTCGACGTTTGGAGTGTACTCTGGTTTGTTCTTGCCCTTGAGAATTGCCGCCACTTGGGAAGCAAGACGACCAAGAACCATATCTGTTGCATCAACAACATACCATTTGCTCTCAACCTCGCCCGGTTTTGCCATATAAGACTTGTTGTTTGTTGCCATAAAGACAAACCTCCGAAGATTGTAATTTTGGAAGACGTACGCTAAGAGGGGCTAGTTCTTCGCCACGTTATCCATAAAGATGCTTGATAATATTAATAAATAT
This sequence comes from uncultured Eubacteriales bacterium, assembly GCA_900322215.1. Lineage (GTDB taxonomy): Bacteria > Bacillota > Clostridia > Christensenellales > CAG-917 > CAG-475. Next base: position 64,193 of record ONYW01000002.1, read on the forward strand.
AACAAAATAAGTCAAGCAAATTTCAAAACTTTTTTGCAAAATACGAGAATATTGTGCGGGAGTTTAGATTTCCACTACAACTTTTCCCCGAGTCAAGTCAAGCGCGCTTGACTTGACTTGCGAGGAGATTATAGTTATTCTCCTCGTCTTGCAATTTGCAAGCGGGGTGATTTCAAGCGTCCATCGTCCGTCCGCTTTTTTCAAATCGAAGCGGATAGACGCAAGTTTTTCGCGGTCTTTGTCTTCTCTTTCAAACAGCCTGCCAACAGGAGTTTCACTCTCTCCGCATTCCTCTTTTTTGCCTGAGTCCTCGCGCTCGTCGTACAGCACGAAACTGTTCTCCGCACCGAGGAAAACCTTGACTTTCAAGTTTTCAAACGACTGCGAATTGCCTGCGTTTCCGTCTATCATCGGCACGATCGCTCCCGCTTTTGCAAAGACGGGATATTCGGCAAGCGAATAATCTCTCTTGAAAATAGTGCCGTTTTCATCGCTTGCCACAAATTTTTCGCCTGAGAAAAAGTCGTACCACTCGCCTTTTGGCAGCCATATCTCGTGCCTCGACACCCCGCCCTTTGACGGCGCGGTTATCGGCGACACAAACAACTGTTCTCCAAAATAGTACTCGTTTCTAAACGCCTTTGCGTGTGCGAGCGGAGAAGCAGAATAATAGTAGGCGGGCGAGACAAGCGGGATCCCCTCATACGCCGTGCGTACGTTTGCCGAATAAAGGTATGGCAACAGCGCGTGGCGCAGGCGAAGATACTCCTCCGCCGTCTTCTCCACGTGCGGATAATTCCACGGCTCTTTGGATATGCCGATGTTTGAGGAATGAAGGCGGTTTATCGGCGAAAACACGCCGTATTCGAGCCACCTGAGATACAACTCCTCTTTGCCTTTTGAAAACATGTGACCGCCTATGTCGTGCGACCACCACGTATACCCCGCATTCGAGGCGAGCGCGGTGAAATACGGCTGAAAATCGAGGCTTCTCCAACACACGAGCGTATCGCCCGAAAAACCGAGCGGATAGCGGTGTGAGCCGAGCCCGGAATACCGCGACAATATGAGTCCTCTCTTTCCGTCCCTTGAATTGTCCGCAAAGTGGTAGTGGTTGAGAAGCCACAGCGGATCGAGTCCTTTCACCTTTGACTTCATGCCCTGTTGCCAGTCTATCCACCAAAAGTCCACGCCGTCTTCCTCGTACGGGTGGTGCAAAATGTCAAAATACGCAGGCAAGAACTTCTTGTCCGTCAGGTCGAATCGGACGGGCACTTTTGTGGACGGATCCACACCGCAGGCTCTTGCCATATCTTCGTACTGCGTCTCAAAATAGCGCACGCCGTCCTTCGGGTGCAGGTTGAGAGTGACAGCGAGTCCCCTCTCTTTCAAACCTCTCAAAAACGCCTTGTAGTCGGGGAACAAACTCTTTTCAAACGTATATCCCGTCCAGCCTGCGCCCTGCATAGTCTCCTTCGGCACGTCGCGAGGGACGTTTTTTACTATATGCCAGTCCATGTCGACGGTGGCGACGGTGAGCGGAATATTCTTGCTCGCGAACTTGTCTATAAGGTCAAGATATTCCTTGTCCGTATAGGCGTGGTACCTCGACCACCAGTTGCCAAGCGCGAACTTGGGCAACAGCGGCGTATAGCCCGTGAGGCAATAAAACTCTTTGAGTCCCGCAAGATAGTCGTCTCCGAACGCAAAGATATACTTGTCGACGACGCCCTCTTTTCTCGCTTCGACGGAGCCGTCCTCTTTGAGAATAAAACTCTTGCTGTCGTCCATCTCGGCGACGCCGTCGCTTGCGAATATGCCGCATCTTAGATGCCCTATCGCAAAGTGATCTCTTCCATCCCTTCTTCTTTTCCAGGAGACGAGGTTGCCGAAAGTGCCGTCGAGCGTCCTTGCCGTACCGCCGAGATTTTCTCTCTTTGACGGGCGCACAAACGCGTCACGGCCTTTCAGTTTGACCGTGACATCGAGTGACTTAGTGTCAACGACAAATTCCGCTTGTTTTGTCATAACCGTAACTTTATCACCGCTTTTTGACAATTTAAACTGCGGTTTGCAAAAATTGCGACAAAACACAGTTTGCGTCGCATAGTCGCAAAACACCCCCTCTGCGTCTCTTTCTACGCGCAGGATTTTGTCGGACAAGACGCTCAATCTCACGTCGTTTACAACCTCGGTTTGCCCCTCTCGTGCCGGGCACTTGTCTATGGAAAACCTTGCCATATACACACCTCGAATTTGATGTCTCTATGATAACAAATTTGCGCGGTGTTTTCAATACTTTGTGAAAAATCCTTAATTTGACATAAAGCACCGTATCTTATATAATGAAGTTGTAAGGCGCGTATGCAAATAAAAACGCGTGCGCTCCGCAAACTATTTTAAGAGGCAAATGAGATTATGAGAGAAGAGACAAAGCAAAAATTGTCGGGGTTAGGAGACAAAATCAACCGCTTCGTCGAGAGCGACTGGTGGATACTCGTAAACGTAGTGCTGACGTTCGTCGGCTGGATCTCGGGCGGATGGTTCGTCATGCTGCCTATTCTCGTCGTGGCAAACGTCTTGCCTCTCTTCTTTTTCAAACAAACGAAACACCTGCTCGTGTTTCTCATGACTTTCACTCTCATTATCAGCGACAACCGTCACCACCTTGACGACTACGCCTGGATGCTCGCCTTTGTCGCGGTGCTCTTTGCGGGCATAATCTTTTCGCTCATACGCTTCAAACGGGACTTTTCGCTCCTGCACCCTAAGCGCGTGAAAGGTTTTCATGCCTCTCTCGTCGCGCTTGTCGTGCCTTTTGCGTTTGCCGGCGTGACAAAGCCCGCCGAAAACCCGGTCGCACGTATAGTCGTGCTCGCACTCGTCATTCTTATCGCCGCGGGCTACACCTTCTTCGTCCTCACGATAACCGACGAAAATGAGAAAAAGGGACTTGCCGAATACGTCGTCAAAATCCTGTTTTGCATGGGCGTGTGCATAGTCGCTCAACTTTTTTACTACTATTTCACCAATTTCAGCACTTGGGAAGAACTCAAATCCGCTATCATGCTCAAAAACGTCAACCTCGGCTGGGCAGGACCAAACAACGTCGCGCCGACGCTGTCTATGGCTATCCCCGCGACGCTCTACCTTTGCATAAGGAAAAACAAAGTAGTGCCTCTTCTCGTGTTCATCGCCCTGCTTGAATACGCGCTCATGATTTGCGCGGGTTCGCGCGGTGCCATACTCTTCACCACTATGGCGCTTCCTATAATGCTGCTGTACGTCATGGGCAAGACGGAAAATAAGGCGCTTTTTGCAGGCTCCGTCGGAGTGCTGTTTGTCGTCGCCGTCGCCCTCATCGTATACTTTGGAGAACAGGTCTCCGACATCATCACAAATATGCTCCGTCGCGGGTTTGACAGTTCAGGCAGGACGGAAGAACTCTACCCCGAGGCTTTTGCCATATTCAAGCAATTCCCTATCTTCGGCGCAGGCTGGGATCACAATCTCGGCGGACTCGCAAACGACAACTACACGCCGTACTGGTACCACTCCACCGCCCTCCAAGTCCTCACGGATATGGGCATCGTCGGCGTCGTCGCGTTCGTGTTCTTCTATTTCCACCGCTACCGCACGTTTTTCGTTCTCAGGGAAAAACCGCAGGCAGTCGCGCTCTTTTTCAGCCTCGCGCTCTTTGACGCATACGGCATGATAGACACCAACTTCTTCGGTCCGACATTCTTTATCATGCTCCTTGCAATCTCACTGGCGGTTGAAGTAGATTTGCCCGAAAACAAATGCCTCGCGTTCGGAGGACGCGATCCTATCGCGGACTGCAAGGCACTCTTTGCAAAAGTACGTCTTAAAAAGGGCAAAAAGGAGGCGGACGCCGCGCTCGTCGAAGTTGAAAATGCCATTGATTTGCAGGAGCCGACTATGACGGACGACAATACTCAACGCGACAAAATCGAAGACTCCGCAGGACAAGAAACACAGGAGGCGGAGCAAGAGCCTTTCTCCCCGACGGACCGAGAGGAATGAACGAACAAGTTTTTATCAAATCCCTGCCGTGCGGCGGGGATTTTTTGTACACAAAAGAGCCCTGCACTCATATACTGAGTTGGTGTCTTATGTGCGGAATTGTTGGCTATACAGGGAATAGAAATGCAATAGACGTAGTGTTCGAGGGGCTTAAAACGCTCGAATACAGGGGCTATGACAGCGCGGGGATCGCGGCGACGGGCGAAGTTTTGCAGATTGCAAAAACACTTGGAAGAGTCGCCAATCTCAAAGAAAAACTTCCCTCCGAAATCGTCCATACGGCGATCGGGCATACGAGGTGGGCAACGCACGGCAAGCCCTCTCTTTGCAACGCGCACCCGCACCTCTCCTTTGACGGCAAAATCGCCATAGTTCACAACGGAATAGTCGAAAACTATGCGGAACTGAAGACCTCGCTCACAAGGCAAGGCATACGCTTCGCCTCCGACACGGACAGCGAAATCATCGCGCACATGCTCGCTCTCTCAAACGCCTCCGACTTTGTTCAAGCGGTGTTCGAGGTTGCACGCGCGCTCAAAGGCTCGGCGACTTTTCTTGCAGTGAGAGAGGGCGACGAAAAGATATATTGCTCAAAATGCGGGGCGTCCTTGCACGTCGGGCACAAGCAGGGAGAGAGTTTTGCCACGAGCGACACCCTTGCCGTATGCGACCGACTTGACGAAGTCATTCCGCTTGAAGACGGCGACGTTGCCGTGCTCAGCCGTGACGGCATACGAATCTTCAGCGACGGCAAAGAGGTATGTCGCAAAGCGTACAAGACGAACAGGAATTTGCCCAAGCACAGCAAACTCTATATGCGGAGCGAGATAGACGAAATCCCTCGCACGGTAAAGAGCACTTTGACAGAATTTGTCCCGCAGGCGCACGCGCTTTCCTTTGAAAAGATAAAAAACGCGGACAGGCTGTATTTTGTCGGTTGTGGGACGGCGTTTCACGCCTGCCTCTTTGCAAAGCGCATATTCTCCCGCCTTTTGAAAAAAACCTGCGAGGCGATAGAAGCGAGCGAACTTGACGAAACTCTAATGTCAAACCGCGACGTAGCCGTCTTCGTCACTCAAAGCGGAGAAACGGCGGACACGGTGCTTGCGGCAGGGCGTTGCAAAGGCGTAGGCGTCTACACGGTCGCCGTTTGCAACGTGCCGAACAGCCTCATATCCTTCACGGCGGACGACGCAATTTATACGCGTGCGGGAGCCGAAGTCGCGGTCGCCGCTACAAAGTCATACGTGTGCCAATTGTCGCTCCTCTACCAAATCGCGAGATGTATCACAAACTCCCCGCTCTCCGCGGTCGAGACAGACAACCTCGTTGAGGGGCTGTCGCTTGCGACAAACCTCACGCCCGTCATAGAAAACGCGGAAAGCAAAAACCTGTTCTTTATCGGCAAAGGACTGGATTTCGTAACGGCAAAAGAGGCCGCGCTCAAAGTCAAAGAGATCACCTACAAAATGACGGACGCCTACTCGGCGGGCGAACTCAAACACGGACCTATCGCCCTCATAGACGACGATAGTCTTGCCTTTGTCATCGCCACGGACGAGGAGGACAAATCTCGAATAGAGGCGACGACAAGCGAACTTCGCTCGCGCGGAGCGACCGTCGTCGCGCTGTCCGCGGTTGGCGACTTCGGAGCGGACAAGACTTTGCACCTGCCCGCCCTGTATGACAAAAATCTCTATCCCGCACTTGCCATCGTTCCGCTTCAAACGCTCGCCTTAGAGTTGTCGTTGCGGCTTGGATTAAGCCCCGACAAACCGCGCAACCTCGCCAAAAGCGTCACCGTCATTTAGCCCACACACACTTCGTGTGGTTATTATTACTTTATGTCTCGCTAATGCTATATGCGGTTATTATTCCCCTGCGCCACGTTGCTGATGTTTGCGTTTATTGTTGCCTTCACTTCGTGTGTTTATTATTGCTGTGCGGCTCTACACAAATTTTTGTTAAATGACAATATAGGCACTTTACACGTATAATTTATGGCTATAAAGTATGTTTTCTGCAAATAATATCATTTTCAGTACATTCTGAATATATAAAAAATCAGCGCTCGAAATTGCGCTGATTATTGTAATAAAAAGCAAGAAGAGTGCTATTTGCAGTCAAGGTTTCAGACCTTGCAAAACCTTGCACACCTTGGCGCAGTCGTCGTTTATGACAATGTCGGCGTAAGCGTCGTAGGGGGTTGCCGACTTGTTGATGACGACCTTTGTCTTTCCGCCGTAGTAGTCGACGAGTCCCGCCGCCGGATAGACCGCAAGCGAAGTGCCGATGACGATAAAGAGATCGGCGTGCCTTAGCGCATTCACCGACGACATCAAAACGTCCGCGTCCAGGCTCTCGCCGTAAAGGACGACGTCGGGCTTTATTGATCCCCCGCAGCTGCACTTCGGCACGTCGCCAGAATTTATGATATAGTCGAGGTCAAAGAATTTCCCGCACTTTTCGCAATAGTTCCTATGCACGGAGCCGTGCAGTTCGAGCACGCGTTTACTTCCTGCCTTTTGGTGCAAGCCGTCGATGTTTTGAGTGATGACGGCGGACAGTTTTCCTTCGCTTTCCAACTTTGCAAGATAAAGGTGCGCGGCGTTTGGCTCTGCGGAGGGATAGAGCATCTTTTGTTTGTAAAACTCATAGAACTCTTTTCTGTGGCGCACGTAAAAATCGTGAGATATCATCTCCTCGGGCGAGAACGCTCCGAAAGGCGTCGAATACAGCCCGTTCGCACTCCGAAAATCCGGGATTCCGCTCGGCACGGAGATGCCCGCGCCCGTCAAAACCACTATGCTTTTGCTGTTTGCAATCGCCTGCTTTAAGGCAAGTATCGCCTCGTCAAATTTTGAGCCTTCCATATATTCGCCTCCGTTTATTAAGATTATAGCATCAAAAAAATATTTTTCAACACAAAAAAATAGTTGTTGACGATATGAAAACTCGGTGATAAAATTTTTTCATCAAGCAGACTTCGTCTGAATATTATTGTTTGTATAGATATAAATTTTTTTTGCGGGAGAGTTGTCTCCCTTGCAAAGGCGGAATATATGGTAAATAAAGAGTTATACAACATAGGAAAGTCCCGTACGGTCATTAGGCGCCTGTTCGACTACGGCAAGGAACAGCGCAAACTCGGGCATACCGTCTACGACTTTTCTCTGGGCAACCCGAACGTTCAGCCTCCGCAAGAAGTCATCGACGCTATACGCGAACTCGCGGTCGGCAACCCGGAAGGCTTGCACGAATACACTTTGGGCCCCGGGCTTGAAAGCACGAGACAGGCGGTTGCGGACAACTTGAACAAGCGCTTCGGGCTTTCGCTCGAGGGAAGATACGTCTTTATGACAGTCGGCGCGTCCCCCGCTCTTCGCGCGGCTTTCGAGGCTCTCAAAGAGTCCCCCGACGACGAGATTATCACGCTTGCGCCGTACTTCCCCGAATACCCGTATTTTATACACAACGCGGGCGTAAAGTGCGTTATCGTGCCCTGCAAAGACGACCTGACTCCGGATTTTACCGCGCTCAAAAAGGCAATTGGGCCGCACACAAAGGCTGTCCTCGTCAATTCGCCGAACAACCCGAGCGGCGTCGTATACGACGAACAAACGACAAAGGAACTCGTCGAGATTTTGGAAGAAAAACAAAAAGAACTCGGTCGCCCTCTCATCATGATAACGGACGAGCCGTATAGAGAACTTGTCTACGACGTGCCCGACCACTGTTTTGCGGCGGACTATGACAACTCTATCATTTGCTATTCCTTCTCAAAGAGTTTATCTCTCCCGGGCGAGCGTATCGGCTACGTCGCCGTCAACCCGAAGATGGAAAACGCCGACGAGATGTACTGGACGCTTGCGGGTGCTATCCGCATGCTCGGCTACGTTTGCGCTCCGTCCCTCTTCCAACGCGTTGTAGAAAAGTGTTTGGATGCAAAACCGAATATGACGCTCTACCGCCACAACCGCGACACACTCTACAAAGAACTCACGAGAATAGGCTTTGAGTGCATAAAACCGCAGGGCGCGTTCTATATCTGCCTGAAAGCACAGGACGGCGACTCGGAAAGACTCAGCGAACTCGCAAAATCGCTTGGCATACTCATCATCCCCTGCGACGAGTTCGGCGCAAAAGGCTTCGTCCGCATAGCCTACTGCGTAAAGGAGCAAACCATCACCGACTCGATTCCCGCCTTTGAAAAACTCTATGAGCTTTTGAACAAATAACGCTTACCCGGATATATTGCTTTTGAAAGCAACGTATTCACCAAAACAACTGTTTGTAATTCAACTATACTGTAAAAATGAAAAGGGACGCGCAAAACTGCGACGTCCCTTTCCATTTGGGTAAGAATAAGGATGGTTAAAAATGATGATAACAAGCGATTTTGTGGCAGACGCTCTGCCCTATCGAAATCGTTTTGCGCGTCGTTAAAGGAGGTTCTCGCACCGCCAGTCGAGCCACAAATTCGCGACGGTCAATATGAACAAACACAACGACAAAACAACTTCGTTATTTTCTTATAATACTCACAAGGACGTATGCGAGTTTTCCGTCTTTCATGCCTATCTTTTGGTTTTGAACTGCATTTTCACTGTTGATTCTCGAAACGATGATTTTCATTTGTTTCTCCTTTTGCCTTTCGGCGAATTTGATTGAAGAAAATTTGCTTTCCCTCTTGCTTTGTGACTATATTGTATACTATAATATGTACCGAAAAGGGGACAAACTCGGCTGTTTGAAAACTTTTTGCAAAAAATCACTATAAAAATCCTAAATAATGTGATATAAAATATACAACAATATACAAGCGACTCGTTTTGCAAGCATTAAAACGTCCTTATCGCAAAAGTATAGCCCCGATAGCGCACGGGCGCATACGGCTAGATAGGCAAATTGATTTTAAAAACAGGTCGCAAATCACGACACAAACAACGACGATTACTTTGTAAATTCCTCGTGATTTAGATGAGATGCGAGGCGCGACGCGTTAAGCGGACAATCCTGTGAATTGTCCGTAGCCCAAGCGAACGAGGTGGCTGCCCTCGGCAACGCCGAAGTCGGGAACGTGCTTTGGGCTGACAACTAAGTAGTACAAAAACGTACATGGTTGACTTGGCAAAGTGCGATAACAAAGCAGGTCGCTAAATCACGAGGAATTTTATGTTGGAACCAAAGAAAGCACTTATAATAAGAATCCTTCAAATCCTTGAAGACTACTCGGACGAAAGGCATCCGCTGAAACAGCAGGACGTTATTGACAAACTCGAATCGGAGTATGGAATCGAATGCGAGAGAAAGGCGGTTGCAAGAAATATCGCGTGTCTGCAAGAACTCGGCTATGACATCGAAGTCACGGGCAATGGCGCGTATCTTGCCTCCCGCAAATTTGAAAATGCGGAACTAAGGTTGCTCATAGACAGCGTACTCGGCTCTCGGCACGTTGGAGCACAGTATTCAAAGCAACTCATTGCAAAACTCGCCGCCCTCGGCGGAAAGAACTTCGAGGGGCACGCAAAGCACGTCTATTCCGTCAACGAATGGGGCAAGACGGCGAGCAAAGAACTGTTTCTCAACATAGAACTCATCGACGAGGCGATAGAAAAGGCCAAAAAGATCTCCTTTGACTACCTCAAAATCGGTCCCGACAAGGAGCCGCACAAGTCGTCGTCAAGGAAGGGCTCTCCCTATCAACTCATCTTGCACAACCAACGCTACTACCTCGTCATGCTTGACGAAAAGTATCAAAACATCTCATACCTTCGCGTGGACAAAATGTCGAACATGAAGATTTTGAAAAAGGAGAACGCCGTGCCTTTGCGCGAAGTCGAGGGGTACAAAAACGGGCTTGACTATTCGCTCTTCTCCTCCGGTCTTCCGTATATGTTCAACGACGAGCAGGTGACGGTAAGGCTCAAATGCAAAAACTTCATGTCGGATGAACTGCACGACTGGTTCGGCGACGGCTACACCGTCTCCCCGCTTGACAAAGACCACTTTACGGCGACTGTGACCGCGTCAAAACAAGCCATGCTCTTTTGGGTGCTTCAATACAACGTCAACGTGGAAATCCTCTCGCCGGAGTTTATGCGAAACGAGATTCAAACGCTTTTGCAAGACACTTTGAAACAATACGAGAACTGACGCAACAAAAGGTTTAACAAGTCAAAACGAACGTTAAACACATTTTTATGAAAGATAATAAAATAAATTTTAAGGAGATAAAAAGATGACAAACACAATTCCTGTCAAAGATTTGCCATACAAGAGGTATGACATAAAACTCATCGAAGACGCAACGGAAAAGTTTTTGCAAGCGGAAAAGGACGCAAAAAGCGTCGACGACGTGCTTGCTGCGCGCGACGAACTTTTGACGGCGGCACGCCACTTCGAGACAATGGCGAGCCTGTCCTACACAAGGTATTCTCTCAACACATACGACGAGTTTTATCTTGCAGAGCAAAACTACTACGACGAGGTGAGCCCCGTCTTTGGAATGTGCATGACAAAGTATGCAAACTGCATGCTTGCAAGTCGCTTCAAAGAAGAACTCAAAAAGCGCCTTCCCGAGACTATCTTCCCCGGCCTCGAACTTGCGAGCAAGTGCCACAGCCCCGAGACGGTCGAAGACGAGCAAGAAGAGAACGCGATAGTCACGGAGTACTCTCAACTTATGTCTCAACTCACGACGGACTGGAACGGCGAAAAGAAGACGATAAGTTTTATTCGCGGTTTTCTCGAATCCAAGGACAGAGACACGAGAAAAGCGGCTGCAAACGCTATCGGCAAAGCGCTCGAGAGCGTGTCGGACAAGCTCGACGATATCTACGATAGACTCGTAAAAGTCCGCACGAGGATCGCAAAGAAACTCAGTTTTAAAGATTTTGTCGAACTCGGCTACTGCCGTATGGGGCGCATCGACTACAACCGCGAAATGGTGGCGAAATTCAGAGAAAACGTCGTGCGCGACCTCGTCCCCGTCGTTTGCAAATTCAAAGAGGAGACAAAAAAGGCTCTCGGCATTGACAAATTTATGTTCTATGACGACGGAGTCATACCGGGCGGAAACCCCGTGCAAAAGGTGGACGCACAAGGCATACTCGACGCCGCGCGCGATATGTATGACGATATGCACCCGGAGGCAAGCCGTCTCATGCGTCAAATGCTCTCCGTCGGCGCAATCGATCCGCTCCCGAGAGACGGCAAGTGGGGTGGCGGTTATGCTACGACCTTCCCAGACTTCCATCAGACGTTCATCCTTGGCAACTTCACTGGAACGAGCGATGATATAGACCTCGTCACGCACGAGTTCGGACACACGTTTGCAATGAATTTTGCGTTCGACCACGACGAAGAAGCGGGTATCGGCTCGAGCGAGACCGCGGAAACGCACAGCATGAGCATGGAATTCTTTGCCTGGAAGTATATGGACAAATTCTTCGACGACGTCAAGGGCTACAAACTCAAACACCTCAGCGGCTGTCTATCATTTATTCCGTACGGCGTTATTGTCGACGAATTCCAACATATCATGTACGAAAAACCCGAGCTCACTCCTGCCGAGCGCAAAAAGGTGTACTTGGATCTCGAAAAGAAATACCGTCCATATCTCTCCTTTGACGGCATAGAGTATCTCGAACAAGGCACGAGATGGCAATATCAAATGCACATCTATGAATCGCCGTTCTACTATATCGACTACTGCCTCGCGCAAGTCGTCGCACTCGAATTTCTTGCCGAATCGCAAAAGGACTACGACGACGCTTTCGGTCGCTACGTCGAACACTGCAAGCGCGGAGGACTCTATGCATTCAACCATCTTGTCAAGCTTGCAGGACTCAAATCCCCGTTCGAAGACGGAGCGCTCAAAGAGATTGCAGATATTAGCATCAAGTTGCTTAATGAGTTAAAAGAATAAAAACAACCGCATTTAATGCGGTTGTTCGGTTTCGCAAATTGGGAGTCTAAATTCTATTCACTAAATATCCCGGTTCGTAAAACCGCGATATATGGATGAGATGCTAGGAAGGGCGCATTTTTTGCGAAGACGCGTACATTGGCGTACGTAACTGAACAAAAAAGGCGACCTGACAAAGCAGGTCGCCATATAGCGCGGTTTTTACTTTCTATTCTTAATCTCGTCAGTAATCTTTGCGATAAACTCGTCCACCGTGTACTCGGTCGTCTTGTCGGTGACAAGTTCGCGGACGGAGAGAGTGTGCGTCTCGATTTCCTTTGCGCCGATGATGAACATATACGGCACGCGGTCGACTTGGCGAGCCTCGCGGATCTTGTAGCCGATAGTCTCGTTTCTATCGTCGAGCTTTACACGGACGCCTGCGTCAAGAAGTTTTTCGTAAAGTTCTTTTGCAAACGTCGTATCCGTGTTCGGCAAGCAAAGGAGTTTGACTTGGAGCGGAGCGAGCCATACCGGGAAGATACCTTTCGTCTCCTCGATGAGGTATGCCATAAAGCGGTCGAGACTGCCGAGAATCGCGCGGTGCAAGACGACAGGAGTCTTTTCCGTGCCATCCTTGTCGACGTAAGTCAAATTGAACTTTGCAGGCAAGCAGAAGTCGAGTTGGCAAGTGGAGAGCGTATACTCCGCGCCGACGGCAGGTTGGACGTTGACGTCAAGCTTCGGACCGTAGAACGCCGCCTCGCCGATCTCTTCCGTAAAGTCCACTCCGAGTTCGGTAAGCACTTCGCGAAGAGCCGTCTCTGCCTTTTCCCACATAGCATCGTCCTGGTGGTACTTCACCTTGTCCTCAGGATCGCGGAGGGAGAGTACGCAGCGGTAGTTCGTGATGTTGAAATCTTTGTACACGTCAAAGATGAGGTTGACGACGCTGCCGACTTCATCCTTGATTTGTTCGGGGGTGACGAACAGGTGTGCGTCGTTTTGGCAGAAGTGACGACCGCGCTCTATACCCTTGAGCGTACCGCTCTTTTCAAAGCGGAAGTCGTGCGCTATCTCGCCGATACGGATTGGCAAATCCTTGTAGGAGTGCTTTTGGTTGGCATAGATCATCATGTGATGCGGGCAGTTCATCGGACGGAGCACGAACTCCTCGTCCTCGACCTGCATCATCGGGAACATATTCTCGCGGTAGTGTTCCCAGTGTCCGCTCGTGCGGTAGAGGTTGACCGTACCGACGCAAGGCGTAAGCACGTGGAGGTAGCCGAGTCTGCGCTCTTTTTCCTTGATATAGTTTTCAAGTTGTTGCCAGATTTCATACCCGTTCGGGAGGAACATAGGAAGTCCCTTGCCGATGAGATCGTCCGTCATAAAGAGTTTCATATCTCTGCCGATCTTCCTGTGATCGCGAGCCTTTGCCTCCTCTTGGAGTCTCTCGTACTCGGCGAGTTCCTCTTGCGTGCGGAAAGCGACGCCGTTGACGCGGGTGAGCATCTTGTTCTTTTGGTCGTTCTTCCAGTATGCGCCGGACTGCCCCGTGATTTTGAACGCTTTGAGCGCCTTTGTGTAGGTAACGTGCGGACCCGTGCACATGTCGATATATTCGCCTTGTTGATAGAAACTGATTTCTGCGTCCTCGGGCAGGTCTCCGATATGCTCGACTTTATACTTCGCTCCGCGGTCTTCCATGAGTTTTATCGCCTCTTCGCGCGGCAAAATATAGGCCTTTACGGGGAGATTTTCCTTGACTATCTTCTTCATTTCCTTTTCGATATTCGCAAGGTCTTCGTCCGTGAGTTTCGTATCGCCGAGGTCTACGTCATAGTAGAACCCGCGCTCCGTCGCAGGACCGTATGCAAAATCCGCATTAGGGAAAAGTCTCTTTATGGCTTGAGCCATAACGTGTGCGGTCGAGTGCCTAAGCACCTGCAATTCTTCGTCTTGCGGGCAATCCGCGACCGTGCCGTCCTTGTACAATATTTTCATAAAAGAATACCTCTTTTTATTATTTAGAGTTTGATATTGAATATTCTAACGCAGATAACAAAAAAACACAAGTTATATTGTTATAAATTTATATTTATATTATTTGAAAACCCTCTTAAATATTTAATTGCAAAATCAAGACAATGTGATATAATGTTGTCAACAAAAGTTTAAAAGGTGGTTTTTTATGGAACTTTCTTACAAAAAACAAAACATTTACGCTGTCGCAAGCGACAAAGAACTCGCTGAGATTCAAGCGTACTCGGAGGGCTACAAGTCCTTCCTCAACCACAGCAAAACTGAGCGCGAAGCAGTCCTTTCAGGCATCGCACTCGTAAAAGCGCGCGGATACAAAGAGTATCACCTCGGCGACAAAATAAACCCGGGCGACAAACTCTATTACAACAACCGCGGAAAAGGTCTCTTTATTCTCAAAGCAGGCACGGCGGACATCGCAAAGAACGGCGTCAGAATCCTCGTCGCTCACGTCGACTGCCCTCGCCTTGACTTGAAGCAAGTCCCGCTCTATGAGAAGTCTGACATGGCTTTCTTCAAGACGCACTACTACGGCGGTATAAAGAAGTATCAATGGCTCACGATTCCTCTCGCACTTCACGGCGTCGTGTCGCTCAAAGACGGCAAAAACGTCAATATTTGCATAGGCGAGGAAGAGGGCGATCCATACTTCTACATCACCGACCTTCTCCCGCACCTCTCTCAAGAGCAAGTCGTCAAGACTATTGCGGACGGCTTCCCTGCGGAAAACCTCAACATCCTCGTCGGCGGTATCCCTGCAAGAGGCGAAGAAAAGGACGCGGTCAAACTCGGAGTGCTGAAAATTCTCAATGAAAAATACGGCATAACGGAGGAAGACCTCCTCTCCGCGGAAATCGAGGCCGTTCCTGTCGCAAAGGCGAACGACGTCGGCTTTGACAGAGCGTTCATCGGCGGATACGGTCACGACGACAGAGTGTGCACGTATCCCGAAATCACGGCGACTATCGAGACCGAAACCGACCAAACAGTCCTCACCATCCTCGCTGACAAAGAGGAAATCGGTAGCGAAGGCAACACGGGTATGCAAAGCGTCCTCATTCGCGACATCCTCGACGAAATCGCAAAGAGCTACGGCGTAAGTTCCGCTGTCATGCGCGCACACTCAAAGTGCTTGTCCGCAGACGTCACGGCGGGCTTCGACCCCGATTTCGCTTCAGCATTCGAAGAGAAAAACGCAAGCCTTATGAACCACGGCGTTTCCATGAACAAGTTCACGGGCTCTCGCGGTAAATCCGGCTCGAACGACGCGTCCGCCGAGTACGTCGGCTATCTCCGCGGAGTGTTTGCAAAAGACAACGTCATTTGGCAAACAAGCGAACTCGGTCGCGTTGACCTCGGCGGTGGCGGCACTGTCGCAAAATTCATTGCGTCTATCAACATCGACACGGTAGACGTCGGCGTCCCCGTCCTCTCTATGCACGCCCCGTACGAACTTATCTCCAAAGCGGATATATGGTCGGCGCACAAGGCGTTCTCCGCCTTTGTAAAGTAAAAACCGCGATATTTAGCGCCTAACTTCGTCAAAACCCCTTTGCCAGTGCAGTTATGTACGACAAGTACGCGCCTTTCTGACAAAGGGGCTTTTCCTTGTTATGCATCTAAATATCGCGGTTTTTGTATTAGTTTTTGCAATATCTAACTATCACAGTTTTTGTATTTGTTTTTGCCATATCTAAATATCGCGGTTTTTATATTTATGTATTATAAATCTAACTCACACGATATAAAAAATGCACCGCTATCTGCAGTGCATTTTTGCTTTTTTGTCATTTAACCATGTTTATCATTACAATATCGCAACTTAAACTGTCTTTTGCGCAATATTTTACATCATTTGTCATCTTGGTCGCTGCTGTATTCTTCATTGTTTGGATTGCATTGATTTGCATGGTTGTCCTGGTTCGCTTGATATGCGGAATTATTCGGATTGTTTTGATTTGAATAATCATCTCTTTGTTGTTGTGTATGGGTGCTTTATGACACACCATGTCCTTTGCTCATATTTATACCTCGTTATTTTAATTGAAAAATATCATATTCACCCGATGTACCTTTTACTTTTCTCGCCTGAAACTGCTTACCGTTTGTCTGCCAACAAGGAAAAGAATCGCCCTTTTCTGCATTCGTTGTTATGTTGCATATGATAATGTTTTCTATCGAATCTTTTCCATCGTTTGACAGTGGCCGAATATGATCTATTGTCGGGCAAAAGCGACTGTGTTGGTTGCCTATTGCAGATTTAAGCATTCTTCTACCCGCATAATCAAAAGCCTCTGTTTGATTTGTAAAAAAAGTTTCCCACAAGTCATATAAGTTATATTTTGACATTTAACCACCTCCTACTAAGCTCATTTTAATTGTCTACACAAATTTTGACAATGAACTATCGTTCACAAACATAAAAAGCACTCTCATGCGAGAATGCTTTCCATGGAAACTTTGAATAGTTGCGACAAGCCATACACATTTTCTGTATTTGGCATTCTTTTGCCCTCTTGCCAATAATACAACAACCTTGGTGTTATATTAAGCATATAGGCAATCTGTTCGTTTGACATCTCTGATTCTGCAATCAACCTGCCAACATTTTGCGCTACTCTTTTTTTGTTTAGTTTCTTGATTTCATCCATAATGCCACCTCCATAGACAATCAGTAGCACTATGAACACCTTTATTTTTATATAAAATAAATTATTTGTCAATCTAAATTTGACGAACACTTGTTCATTTCGTTTTTAATTATACTGGGAAGATAAGTTAAAAATATCCCCAACATTTCATCAATATGGCATAATTCATCAGCCAACAGTCTCATGTTTATCCAAAGTAGCATTAGTTTCATAACATCATTTGCCGATACATCTATTTCATTAAACGTATAATCACCATGCACAATAGAATTTCTATTTATTACTCCAATACATTTTTCAGAAAGATTAATTTTTTTATAGAATGAATTAATTTTATCCCATACCATATTTTCCCATTTTAAGTTTAAATCATCGATCAATTTATGTATTTTATTAGCTCGTTGAAGCCCTGTTCTATATCGTTTCTTTTTATTTATTATACCTTCAAATACATCTGCACATTTTTTATGTTCATTATCCAATAATGCAAATAGATTTCTAGTCGCTGTTCTAAAATATCCTTGGTTGTTGTCTTTATTGTAGGAATATCCATAGATTATTAATTGAAGACATATTTCTATATCATCTGTTTTCCTTTTCATAGATGGACTAGCATCTCGTAACTGCATTATACTATACAACAGTGTCTGCAATGTTGCGCACTCTTTATAATAAAAAATATCTATTATTTTTTGCGTTGTTAATTCATTATCCAGCAGTGGCATATCTGGAGTTTCTAAAAAATAAAGTAATACACCCTCATCTGCAAATTGTGACATTTTGTCTAAATATTCTTGTGAAAACAAATTTTCTCTATCTTGTCTTATTTTAGTTTCCAACTCAAAAAAAGACTGTACGTACTCATATGCACTTTGTGCAATTTCATTTACCATTTTCCCATGCTGTTTTAATTCCGGTATCTCATTCATTTTGGAAACCACATCAGCATTTTTTTGAGGGGTTAATAAAGATTGTTTGATAATACCATCGATTATATCTATAATTGGCATATCATTCTCTGGTATATTGATTTCACCTGGATATTTTTCAAAAAATTTTTGACCACCTATTTTGAGCAATTCTATTTCTTTATCTTGCAGCTTATAATACTGGTCTTGTTTTTCTCTTGCAATCTCTCCTAGCCTAATTTGTTCATCTATAGCTTTTTGCACATCTTCTGTAATATTATTTTGTTGTTTTTGTAACCAATTAAAATATTCTTTATCTGTCATAATACCCCTTTATTGACAAATAGTTGCGTTAAAAACTGCTTGACAAGTTCGTTGTTCTCTTTGGAGGCTTTGCTCTGCCAATTCAGACTGAAACAATGGTTGTCGGAAAGTTTGGTCGAGAAGTAACTTTCATACGACACGCCGAGGCTGTCCAGCCTTTGCATAAAGGCTTCGCTTTGCCCGGGGCATACGCTGTCTTTCTTGGAATAGGTGATGAACGAGCGAGGAAAATCTTTGTTCACGAGGTTCGTAACACTCCAAAACTCTTTTGGCTCTATGCTGTCTTTCTCTTTGAATTTTATGCCGAGCACGTCCTTTACAAGCAGTTTTACGACAGTTCTTGTAAGGCCTTTTTCAAGCATTTGGTCAAAACTGTACAGCGCGCAGTTGAACACGCCCGCAAAGAAACGCAAATTTACGTCTACGCCGAATTTCTTTTGGAGTTCTTTATCGCAAGTCAGCGCGGCAAGGAGCGAGGCATGGTACCCGCCTGCGCTGTCTCCGCCCACGACAACTCGCGAGAGGTCAAAGCCATACTCGTCCGCGTGCGATTCAACCCAGTTGAGTGCGGAGGCTATCTGCTTGATTTGCTCGAACAACTTGTACTCGGGTGCAAGCCCGTAGCGGACGGTAACGACCGCATAGCCCATTTGTGCCACCCATTTCGAGAGTCCGCGCGCCGAGTCCTTGTCGCCGGAGACAAAACTTCCGCCGTGAATATAGAAGTATACCGGCAGTTTCTCCGCCCTATGCTTCGGTGTCCAAACGTCAACTTTGCAAACGTCCATATCGCCGTACGGCACGTCCTTTTGCACCTCGACTTCCACGTCCGAAAAGACGCCTTTCGGCTCGTTTTGTTTCTTGTCTACCGCCTTATAAAATAGGTTGTACAGGCTCTTCATCATTGACATACTGCACCTCTGATACTTGTTTATTCCTCGTCGAAGAAGTCCTCGTCGTTGAAGTCTTCGTCGTAGTCTTCAAAATCGTCAAAGTCCTCTTCGTCCGAGATGTGCGGGATCTTCTTCGGATTTTTGAAGAGGCTCTCGACAAATCTATCGTTCATCGAGTCGCGGTGACGCATATAAAAGTCTATACCGCTCTTTAGATTTTTGGTGATAGAGAGCATCTCCGCCTTTGAGTACGCCACGTACCTGCCTTCGTCAAAGTCGCGGATAGAATAGCGTACGACATACTCCGTCGGCGCTTGAAACACGGTGATTCTTCCGCCGATTTTATGCTCTATATCTCCGTAAAGCGGCAGGTGTTCGGGGTATTCGTCATAGTCCTCCGCCCGCGACCATAGCGCGTTCATGAGGCGCGGTTCTTCCATCTCGAAACGCTTGTTTAGATCCTCATAAAACTCCCCCTCCGTGTCCTCTTCGTCCACTACGTCTATGATATGGCGGATTTTGTCCTTGTCAACAGGCAGCGCGCCCTCCGCAAAGTAGGTGACGTCCGTGACAATCGCACGCTTCTCTTCTCCGCCGTCGCCGACGCCGACAAGCACGATATTGCCCTTCTTCAGCCCGTCGTCACACGCATAGGTGTATTCCTTGCCAAACGGCTTGAACTTCACCAGCGCATACCTCTGCCTCGCCATACCCATTCACTCCTTTCGCTGTATTTTATTGATTTTATTCTATCACAATTATCCACAGTATTCAAGCAAAAGAAAAACTCTATTTGAACCCGCATGTTCAAATAGAGTTTCAACTGGCGGGCAAGCGGTGAGTCTTTTGGAACACAAACTGCTTTATCAAGTTGTAAGTCTTCAAAAGGTATCTCTTGCATCTGACTGTTGCATTTAATATTTAAGAATAATATTAAGTCATCATCATAGATATATACTTTCGCAACAAGGTTTTCAATAATCTTTCGCTGGAATTGTTTGTCATAGATATCTCCATCAATTAGGTCTTGCACAAAAGCGAAGATCGTTTCCTTTTTAACTTCATAACCTCGTTCAAGTTCCAGCATATCGTGTTGTGTTTCGAGGTCAATATAGAGTTGCTCTCGTTCAGCCATTTTCTTTTCTATTGAATCGCGGAGCATTTTGCTTTTTGCATTGATAAACGCATTTGCCATATTGTCTATTTCAATGCGGATATTCGCCATTTGAGTCTCAATGCTTTTTATGTTTTTGATGTCCGTGCGTTTGTTATAATAATTGATAACAGTTTCCAATATATATTCCAAGTTTTCTTTGTCCTTGAGCATATCGATTACTGCACCGGTCACGGTTTCTTCCAAATAGTCTTTGGGCTCTCGGTTTTTGTCGCATATTTTTGCACGCCTACCATTGCAAGTATAATAAGTATGTCTTATTCCATCTTTACTTGTTCCGCCATCTGCGGTCATTGGAGACCCGCATTTGCCACAGAATAGTTTGCCTGTTAGAAGATACGGCGTCTTTTTATCCTTGCCTTGTTTACCATGCCAGTTTAGTTTTAATCTTCTCTGGGTTTCTTCAAAAGTTTCTTTAGAGATAATTGGTGGATACATATTAGTGTTTAGTCTTCCACCAAAAACAAATTCGCCTGTGTATTTAGGATTGATGAGCCAGTTGTCTATTTGGTGCATCTCAAACGGTCTGCCTTTGTATTTCCAACCGTGAGAGTTTATTTCCGCAAGAACTTCACGTTTGCGATATCCTTTATTATACAATTCAAAAGCAAGACGGATTGGTGCTGCCGCTTCTTCGTCTATTGCAACTCTTTTGATATATTTGCCGGGTTTGCCGGGAATGTCCTCAAGCTCTATTTTATAGCCGTAAATGAGAGTGCCGCCGCAATATGTTCCGTTGGCACAACTTATGTCTAAACCGTCTTTAACACGCTTTGAGAGGCGTTTGCTATACTTTTCTGCGTTCCATTCCAAGAACATTTCATAAAATTCGCCGCCTTCATCGTCTGCGATAGGTTCAAGTGCGGATATGACTCTTATCCCGTATTTGTCCTTGAGCATTTCTTTATAGACGATACTATCTCGTCTATTACGGGCGAAACGGTCAAACATATAGACGATAACATATTTGAAGTTGCCACTTGCCGCATCCGAAATCATACGCTGAAAAGCTGGTCTGGCGTCATTTGTTCCAGTCCTTGCTTTGTCCGTATAGACATTGACGATTTTAAGGTCTTTGCCTTGAGCGAATTCTGTGCAGATATTAACTTGGGCTTCGATACTTTGTTCGTTCTGCCCATAAGAGCTAAATCTAGCGTAAATCACTGCTGATTCCATTATTTTTTTCTTGTCTCCTTGTTTTTAATAAAGCAAATTGTCTTTGCCAAAAACTAGATTTTCACCAATGCAGGAAAATCGTCAAGGGTAAAGGGTGTGCTTTATGTCAAAATCTCATCCCATTGAAATCTTGCAATAAACACAGCCCCTTGACGAGTTGCCAAATTGGTGACACCAAACAAGGCAAAGACAATTTGTATTAAAAACCTGTTGTTCTATTATATTTATACTACACCCAATGCACCATTTTCGGGACAAATAAAAAAGCCTCAAAAATATTTTCAAAAAACCTGTTGACATTCTCGCTCAAAGGTATATAATGTGTCTAACTTAAACGAGCGTTTAAGAAAGCAAAAGGAGTTGAGCACTATGAGATATAAGGATAATGATTTGCTGAACAATATATTATCTTATATAAATGAGAAGCGACTTGAAGAAAATTATTGCCCTACGATGCAAGAAATTGCAACAAAGTTTGGCGTGACAAAAGGAACTGTATGCAATTATATGGCAGAACTCGAAGCAAGAGGTTTGTTGGAGCGTAAAAAAGAGAACGGAAGATTTAATGTATCAACCGCACAAACCAATAAAACCCTTGCGAGTATTCTTAACATCCCGGTCGTCGGAGAGATTGCTTGTGGCACGCCTATTCTTGCAGAAGAAAATATAGACAACTATGTCTATATTTCAAGGGATTTTCTTGGTGAGGGCAACTTCTTTGCATTGAGGGCTAAAGGCGACAGTATGATAGATGCAAACATTTTTGATGGTGATACTGTTATTGTCCGTCAGCAAGATACTGCCGAAGAAGGTCAAATCGTTGTAGCTCTCATCAATGACGAAGCCACACTCAAAAGATATTATTTTGACAAAGCAAAAAAACAAATCCGCCTGCATCCGGAGAACAGCACAATGTCAGATATGTTCTTTGACAAAGTCAATATTCAAGGCATCGTAAAGAAAGTTATAAAGGATGTTGAATAATGGATTCAAAGATAAGATATGTAAAGACCTATGTAGATGTGGTCGTAAGGATGCGGACGGACGGAACGAACATCCCAATTAAAGTGATATGGGATGATCAAGAATACAATATAGACAAAGTGCTACGAGTTATGGCAGCCCCACCAAAACGAGTGGCTCATATAGGCGGACCTACTATCAAGCATGTATGTTTGATGAACGGTCAAGAAAAGGAATTATTCCTTGAAGATAACCCAAGAAGGTGGTTTGTAGAAAAACCTGTTGTTCAATTTTAATATTGGTCTGTTGACGAGGCTTTCTATGTAAAGGATTTCCCAACCTTTGCAATATAGTGGTCAAATCCCAGCGTCAAGAGAACTCGGGAAAGGAGGATTAGAAGATGTTGAAATTCATTACTTGTCCTCAATGCGGTCAAAAACTCTGTCGTGCGGAGATTGGTAGCAAGGTGGTTATAACTTGCCCCAAATGCAAAAGCACATATGAAGGGATTGTTGACAAGGACGGAAGTGTCCACGCATTGCCGCTTGCAAATGATCAAAAGGTTGGTTAGTTGCAAGTGTAAAACATGGGAATACTTAAAAACTTAATATTGAGATATGGAAGAATAAACTCCGTATTTGGCACACAAATAGTGTCGAAGCGACCATCATGGGAGACTACCCATATCAAAAGTTGCTGATGTCCTACTATGTAGAGACAGCGGAGCAGTTGAATTTGGCGGACTGAAATGTCCCGAAGCGAACCACTAGGAACTCTGGCAATACACTAAATCACATTATTTGTTGATTAGTCTATTGCCGGAGTTTTTTTATACGCAAAAATAGGCTTTTTAACCCGATGGCAAGTGATTTAGTTGGCTGTCGGGTTTTCATTTGCCATCTGAATCTTTTCCCCCGCAGCGATTTGTGACAAAATCGCTCGCCCCCAATGGGCATAAGGGGAAAGGAAAACAAATGTTAGTAAATTACAAGTTAGCAGATGGCAAAGTCATCCAAGTCGAAGTCAATGAAGAAGTCGCAAAGTTCTTGCAAGAAGACAAGCAAAACCATTGGAAGCAAAACAAGCAAGAGAAACGCAATCTCAGCATTGAAGCTATTGAGGAGCAAGGCGACCAGCTTATTGATGAAACGGCACAATCTCCCGAAGAGATTTTGCTTGCGGAAGAGCAGGAGCTTGAAGACGCAATTATGAATGGGCGTTTGAAAGAAGCAATAGCACAACTTAATCCGCGTCAGCAAGAAATAGTAAAACTTTTATATTTTGAGGGGAAAACCCCCGCTGATTTAGGTATCAAATATGACGTGCCGCGAGATGCAATTTATAAGGCAATCAAAAGAATTTTAGAAAATTTGAAAAAATTTTTGATTTTGCCCATCCAATAATGCTCATTTTTTTCCGTATGTAGTGAAGGCAATAATTTCGGAGGCAAAAATGGAAGAACGATTTGCAAAAGTAGCATATTTGGCATTGAGAGACGGAAATGGCAATTTTACAGTAAAATTACCTGTTTATGTCAATTTGAAAGATGTAGATAGGCAGGCAGTTGATAAAAGCCGAGAAGAAATCATGTCAAGAGTAAGCTCAATTATTTCAAATCATTATGAAAGGCAAATAGCCGATTTTATTGCTAATAAAAAGAAGGAGGCTCTAAATGCCAGAAAGAAATGATTTTTTGAAAGATGCAACCAATGTTTACAGGACAAAACATTTCATCGTCAAGCAAGTAATCCAAATCAAGTATGACACTCGCGAGGACAATATCGTGTGTAGCCACGATACATTCTATGCTCGGACAAAAGACAGAGATGAGGTTTACGAAGCACTTTTCTGCAACAGAAAAAACATCAATGGAAAGCGTTTGCCGACGACGATGTATGCAAGAACTTACATCCTGTAAAGCGGTGTGATTTAAAGCCCAAACCACAAGGAAATCGACAACTCATGTGAGCTAATATCTATAGGTGGCCACCTCTCACAAGCAGGTCGCATGAAACGGAAGTTTTGACGGAACACGGACTTTATTATCACAAATATACAACTTAATATCGCGTTTATGCGAAAATAACAAATCACAGAAGCGTCAGCAATTTGCTGACAAAGGAGAAAAAAGTGCCATTCAAAATGAAGTGGAAAGTTCCAAACAAGAGAGCAAAACAATGGGCTGAGGAACGCAAAAATAAAGTCCATATGAAAGGCAAAAAGGAAGGTCAACAATTGACACCTTATGAAGCAGGTATGAGATCTGGTTATCTCCAATGCCAAACAGATCACGCTGAAACCTACAAGTATATTCAAGGCAAACAAGGCAAGGCGAAAGGAGGCAAAAAATGAGAAATTTGAAAGTCATCAAAGAACACTACATGAAAGACGACAAGGAGTATAACTGCTATTGTCTTCGTGGAGTTGTTCGCGGCAAAGATGTGAGAGTTCAGCTTCTCCCTCCGGACATTCAGGGCTATACGCTTTTGGATATCGTATTCGGCGAAGAAAACGAAGCAGATTTCATCGTCACCCCGTTCGAGTTCAAAGACGACAAAGGCAATGTCATTGCGGGCAACAGCTATTCCGTCCGCAGTATTGGCGAACAAGGTGAAATCTACGAGTGCAAGGTTATCCCGGCAAAGGTATCAGACAAGGCGCTCATTGCATTGTTGCTTAGAGACTAAGCAATTCGGATACGGCTTGTAATAGAGTCGTATCCGTTCCATAGGAGAAAAACAATATGAGAAATGATAGTATCAAATGGATTGCGGTAGTTCTCGTAATCCTTATCCTCGGTGTTGCTGTTGCAGCAGCACTCACACAAGGTTTCACAAACGCAAATCCGTATGGCTGGTTTGATAAGAAATCCGAGCAACCTGCAGAAGAACCAGCAAACGAAGAGGAAGAAGTCGAAGCTCAAATGCGTATCAGTTTGCTTTCAGTAAGCGATTTCCAAGAGTTCGGTATTTTGCTTGAAGAAGCAGAAGCCGTGACTGCATCGGATGATGGTGATACTGCGTTTGAAAAGACTCTTACGGCAACAGTTCTTCCGGCAGATGCTACAGATAAAAGCGTTGACTGGTCTATTGCTTGGTCTCAAAGTGCAAGCAGAGCGAATCAAAATGTCAACACATATGTGACTGTCACGCCAACTTCAAACGGTTCAAATGTGGCAAAAGTTAAGTGCCTAAAGGCATTTACCGGTGACAATATTTTCGTCACAGTCACTTCCCGTGTAGGCGGTTTCTCTGCATCTTGTATGCTCACATATGAAGGTATTCCGCAAACTCTTGTCATTGACACAACCGGCAAGACAATCAAAACGGATTCTGCATGGAACAAGTCTATGGTTGAAATCAACTGTGGCTCAACGGCTACATTCAATCTCAATCTTGACAATGATTTGCACGCAGTAGGTTCTAACTATGGCAACTATACTGTTTCCGTAGTGCCTTATGGCGCAATCAACACCGATATTCTTGTTCACCAAAACTCAAATGGTAGCGAGACGCATTCAACCGGCACATACAACCACCAAATCAGCACGGCGTATGAGACA
>ONYW01000033.1 GCA_900322215.1 uncultured Eubacteriales bacterium
GCGCTCATGCCCAGCAGGAACTTGGGCTCGAAGTAGTCGAGGACCCGCTGGTAGGTGCTGCCTCCCACGCGATGAACCTCGTCCACGATGATGTAGTCGAACTCCCGCGGGCTGAACTGCAGCAGGTTGTTCTGCTTTGAGAGGGTCTGTATGGTACAGAAGAGGCAGTCGGCGTCGACATCCGCGTTGCCGTCGCCGTAGAGCCCGTAGCTGGAATAGGTGTCGCCGAGGACGCGCTCGAAGCTCTTGAGGGCGGCCTTGGCGATGCGCTCGCGGTGAACGATGAAAAGCACGCGCCGGCGCTTGGGCGTGCACTGTTTGACGTCGAACGCGGCAAGGTACGTCTTGCCCGTGCCTGCGGGACCGACGCCGAAAACTATGCTGTTTTTCTTGATAGCGTCAACGTACGCCTTTTGTCCGAACATCTTTGCGCGTATGATCTTTCCACGCGCGGTGACTGCGACTTGGCTCAAGAGGTCCTTGACGTCAAAGTCCTCCCCGCTCTTTGCGCAGTCTATGACGGACGAGAGTTGTTGAGGCTTTATCGTATCCTTTTTTGCGAGAACTTCAAGTGCGTTCAAGGCTCTAAGTGCGCCCTGTACGTTTTGTTCTTCACCGACAATTTTCACGCTGTTGCCGGAAGCGAATATTTCAACCGAAAACTCCGCCTTGATCCTGTCGACGTTTGTGTCCAATTCGCCAAAGACGCCCATGAGCGTCTCATAACTTTCAAACTGTTTTTCAACTGTCGTTCTCAACTGATTTTCTCCTCCGTTTCAACGGTAACGGTGACAAATCTTCCGCTATCCGTCTCCTCGACTTCAAAATATACGTTCAGCACCTTGACTGCGGTGTCGATGTCCGATAGAGCCTGCGAGTAAGCCCTGCGCTTTATCTCGTCATGTGACAGCCCCTCCGTTTCCTCCACGCTCACTATCTCGCGAAACACGTAGGTGTACGCCGTGTACGGGAGGAAAAACCCGTTTTCGCTTTTGCTCACCGCAAGTTCGTATCTTTCAAACTTGCAGGCGGGAGTCCTCGGCACTCTGCCGAAGAATGAGAGTTTTGTGACCGTCTTCACGTCGCCGTAGGTCTTTTTCAAAGTAGTATTTGCAAAATACAACTTTTTTTGACGGTACACCTTGCCGTACACTTCCCCTGCGGCTGCGACGGGGATCTTTTCGTCGCCGTACTCGGTGTAGTTTGCGATGAGAGTATCGCCTGCCTCCACCACGTCGCCGTAGTCGACGACTGCCGTTCCGCCGTCCACGATGACTCTCGTCACGACGGCTCGCCTTTTTGCGACGACCTCCGCGCTTGAAAGTTCTACGATTTCGGCGGGAGGAAGTTCCTCTTTCACGTAGACGCTGACGTGTCCGCCGTTTCTTACCACCGAAGCGAACGCGACTCCGTCAAGCGCGAGAAGCTTGTGAGACACGTCGTCAAGGTCTACGGCGGTTCCGCCTCTCTTCACGCCGTTTTCTTCGAGCAAAGTTTCGATCCTTTGCATGAGCGCAGGCTCGTGTACGCCATCTATGCTCACGCGCGTGATAAACGTCGAACAAACGACAATGGCGACGGTCACTACGGCTACGCCTGTCAAGACTCCCAACCGCGACGAAGCGCGAAGAAAAGTCGGCACCGCCCCTATTGTCTTAATTATTTTATAATCATAGCATAATTTGTTTAATATTGCAATAACTTGACTCAAATGTTTTGATTTGACGCGCACTACGCTCGAATCCGCGCCCGTCTTTTCAACTTTTACGAGAAAGTTTTCCGAGAGTACGGGCAGGACTTTATGCGCGTTTTTTGAAAGAATCTCAACGTCCGTCCAACCGAATTTATTTGCAAAAACCTGCATTCTACTTTGACGTTTTTTTGTTTTTACAGGTTTTTTCTCAACGTATGACGCGCCGCCTTTTAAGTCAAAGTCGGCTTTCTTTCCGCGCTTTGAACTATGCGGAGATTTCTTTCGATTGTCGACGACCTCTGAGTCGGTTTTGTTATTTCTTTTCGATTTCCACATGCGCTATAACTCCCGAGAGGTACATATCTCCGCCACCCATTTGACGGATGGAAAGTCCGTCGCCGACTATCTTCAAAATTCCGCCCTTGACTTTCAGTTTTTGCTCGCTTGGACTGCTTAGAATGACTGTTTTTACACCGCTGACGACGGCGCACTCCCCGCCCAAGAGCGTGACCGTAAACGGAAAAACTTTGTTGCCGATTTTCAAAATCTCTTGCGATTCGTCTATAAACATACAAAATTCTATGAAACATAAAAAACAATAATGCAAACATGGCAACAAACCCGAGCAATGTGTTGCAACAAAAAATCTGTATAAAAAAGGGACTCGCAAATGCGAGCCCCGCAAAAATTTTTTCTTAATACTCTATGTCTCCGTCATCGCCGTCGTCAACGTATTCGTCATCGTCGTCAAGGTCGAACGGTACGTCGTCGTCTGATGGTGCAGGCACGTCAAACGGAAGATCGTCGACGTCAAACGGGAGTTCTTCCGCGCTCACTACCTCTTGAAGGTCGCTTGCAACGTCTTCGAGTTTTTCAAGAGTTCCCGAATTTGTCTTGCCGAGATCTGCGTCCTGAACAGGCTTTTCGGCAGGTTTCTCAACAGGCTCTTTTCTCTCCTGTTTCGGTGCTTGAACGGTGCCGTCCGTAAGTTCGACGCCGGCTTCTTTTGCACCCTTCTCCGCCGCTTTCTTAGCCTTTTGTTCGTGTTCTTCGGGCGCGACGTACTCCTCTTCGGGCTTTGTGAAGTCCGCGCTTTGATCCTCGTATTCCATAAACGAGGTCGTTGCGCCGTCCCATTTGAGTTTCACTTCGCCGATAGCGCCGTTTCTGTTCTTCTTCACGTCAAGAATGACTTGATCTTTCGGAAGCGCATTGTTGTATCTTGACGGGTTGTTGAGGAATGCGACGACGTCCGCGTCTTGCTCGATAGCGCCGGATTCACGAAGGTCGGAAAGTTGCGGCGTGTGAGCGTCTCTCTTTTCGACGTCACGCGACATTTGCGAAAGCACGAGGATAGGACAATTCAGTTCCTTTGCATAGATTTTGAGCTGACGGGACATACTGCTGACTTCGTTTTGACGACTCTCTGCGCGTGTGCCCGAGGACATAAGTTGCAAATAGTCGATGACGATGAGGTCAAGTCCCTTTTCGCGCTTGAGTCTTCTGCACTTCGACAGCACGTCGGACGGAGAATTCATTGAATAGTCGTCTATATAGATGTCGGCTGCGATGAGCGCCTTGTATGCCTTAAAAAGTTTTGCATAGTCGCCGGAGTTCATACCGCCTGCGACGTTCATTTGGTCAAATTCAACCTTTGAGACGTATGCGAGCATACGCTTTGCAAGGAGTTCGGCAGGCATCTCAAGTGAGAACACCGCAACCTTTTTCTCGTGGTTGAGCGCGGCGTTTGCGGCGATGTTGAGCGCGAATGCGGTTTTGCCGACGGACGGACGCGCGGCGAGCAAAATGATTTCGCCGGGTTTCAGCCCGTGCGTCATATTGTCAAAATGCGGAAAGTCCGTGTATATCGCGTTCTTGACGACGTGTCCCGCTTGCAAATCCTGAATATTCTTAATCGCCTCGGCAAGTGCGCCTGCGGCGTGAACGAGAGCCTTCGGAGAATTTTGCTCCGCAATGCCGTACACGATTTGCTCGGCTTTTTCAAGTGCGGTCTCGCCATCTTCGCTCTCATAGCCGAACTTTGCGATGTCGTTGCCCGCCTCGATTACGCGACGAGAAAGGCTGTCTCGCCTCACGATATTTGCATAATGCTCGCTGTTTGCCGCGGACGGAATGCCCTCGGCGAGTTCGGAAAGATACGCGATAGAACCGACTTCGTCAAGTTTGCCTATGCGCTCGAGTTCATCGGATACGGAGACGGTGTCGATCGGAACGCTCCTCTCCTGCAAATCTTTCATCACGCCGAAAATCGTTCTGTTTGCGGCAAGGTAGAAGTCATCTCGAACAAGCGTCGGAATGAGCATATCCGCCGCCTTGTCGTCAATGAGAATAGCGCCGAGAACCGCGTTTTCGGCGTTTATGTTGTTTGGCATACCCCTACTTATTTTCTGTTCGTTCTTTTGTGGCATACTTTTTCCTTCTTGCAAGCAGCGCGCCGAGAACCGCTCCGAACACTACGACAGCCGCCGCGACGAGCAAGCCGTACCAGGTTGCGGAGTTTTGCGTGCGAATTGAGAGAGTCGTTGCAAACTCTTCTTCGTTTTCATCTATCGGAAAATCGTGGACGTATTGTCCGTCGGAGACGAATACGTTTCCGTCGCTTTCCAACGATTTATAGATTGTAGCATATTCAAAGACAAGTTTCAAGACCTTATATTCAACACCGTCCATAATCAGTTGTTCTTGTGTCAGGCTGTCTTTGATAACACTAAATAGCGTCTTCGGCGAAAAACTCACCGTATAGTCATATCGGTAGTAAAACGCATTGTAGTCCGACTTGACGTAGTGCCAATTGGCGGTAGCGTTCTCTATCGTCATTCGTTCGTCGGAGGACAGCGACGCATACACCGTCATCACTCCCTCCGTCGGGTTGTAGAGGGTGCGACGAATATACACGCCGTACTCTTTATCTCCCGATGTCGCGGGTTTGTTGCATGCAAAGAGAAAAACGGTGGCAAGAACAAGCACCGCAAGAAGAGCGGAAATGAGCACTGTTTTTCTCTTTGTCTTCATATTTTTCGTCCCGATGGTTAAGAGAAAGACTTTTCGAGTTCCGCAAGCGTGTCGGAGAACTCTTTCATAGCCTTTTCATACGGCGCGTCGCTCTCGAGGTCTACGTCCGCAAGGCGGATGATGTCGAGCGGAGCAAGGCTTCCGCCTGCGGAGAGGAATTGTCTGTATTTGTCAAAATACGCCTCTCCCTTTTCGAGTATGTTGTTTGCAATAGACACGGCGGTAGTGATGCCCGTCGCATATTTGTAAACGTAATAACTGCGGTAGAAGTGAGGAATCCTTGCCCATTCATACTTGATGAGGTCGTTGTGTTCGACAGCCTCTCCATAGTATTTCTTGTTGAGAGCAAGATACTCGGAGCACAAATCGTTTGCGGTGAGAGGCAGACCCTGCTCCACCTTTGTGTGCGCGATGACTTCAAACTCGCTGAACATAGTTTGTCTGAAAAGCGTCGTGCGGAACATATCGAGGTAGTAACTGAGGAGGTATTTTCTCAGTTCTCCCGTCGCAGTCTTCAACAGGTGCTTGAGCAGCAACACTTCGTTGACGGTAGACGCGATTTCCGCAACGAAAATGACGTAGCCAGACTTTTGTTCGGGTTGATTTGAATTGGAATAGAAGGTGTGCATCGCGTGACCGAGTTCGTGCGCTATCGTAAAGATGTCGTGCACCGTCTCTTGGTAGTTGAGAAGCACGTACGGATGCGTGCCGTAGCAACCCCACGAATATGCGCCGCTGTGCTTGCCCTTGTTTTCGTAGACGTCAACCCAACCGTTTTCAAATGCGGACGCGAGAGTCTCGCGGTAGTCCTTGCCCATGACGGAGAGCGCCTCTTTCACGGTCTTCACCGCGTCTTCGTACGGCATCGTGAGTTTTGCCTCTTTCACGATAGGAAGATAGAGGTCGTACATATTGAGGGTTTCGAGCCCCAAAACTTTTTTGCGGAGTGCGATATATCTGTGGAGCGGTTCCGTGCCCTTGTCAACCGCCTCCAAAAGTTTTTTGTAGCAGGTCGGCGGGACGTTTTCTTTGTACATAGAATAGTCGAGCGCGGATTTGAAGCCTCTCACCTTTGCGAAGAACCAGTCCTTTTTTACGTTGCCGGCGTAGTTTGCGGCGATCATGTTGATATGGTCTTTGTATGCCGTGAACATGCTGTCAAAAGCACGCGCTCTCACTTCTTGATTCGGATTTTGAAGAAGGAGTCCGTACATGCCGTGAGAGAGTTCTATCTTCTTGCCGTTTTCGTCCTCGACGGGCTTGAACTTTATATCCGCGTCGTCAAACATAGTAAAGACTTCCGCGTTTGTGTCCGCAAAGATTTGCATTTCGCTGAGGAGTTTTTCTTCCTTCTTGGAGAGCACGATCTCTTTGTCGCGAATGATGTCGGCAAACTCGACCGAATAGTCTTTGAAACGCTTGGCGTTTTTGAGGCTCTCGAGTTTTTCCGTCGGGAGTTCGCTGAGTTCCGGAGTGATGAATGACGCGAGAGAGGAATATTTGACGATGAGCATTTGCGCCCTATCCGTCATACCTTGGTATTTGGTGTTGCGGGAGTCCTCGTCTCTTCTCATCTTGGCATAGCAATAGAGTCTCATGATGTCGTGCATAATGCGCGTCGTGAGTTCCAAGCATTCAAAGATGGTGTCGTCGTCTTTGAGTTTGTCTTGATATTTTGCGAGGTGCGGGATACGCTCGTCTGTTGCAAAAAAGCACTCTTCCCAAGCCTCGTCGGTCGCAAAGATATCTTCGAGTTTCCACTTGAATTTTGCTTCGATGTTTTCTCTTTCAAATACCATATCTATTCTCCTAAAAATTTAATTCGGAAGTTTATATACACGTTTTCGCACGATAAACTCGGTGTTTTGTGTTTTGCTTCAAAAATTGCAAATTATAGAAGCAAAAGTAAATTTTTCTTGCGTTCAGTGAAAATTCACTCACCGAAGGTGCATATCCTCATTCAATAAACAATGTGTCGTCCAAAAACTCCGGTTCGCAGGTGAGCCTGACTCCGAGTTTTCTAAACGGATTTTCGTCCGCTTTGTAGAGCATGTGCGTGGAGTGCGCCTCGCAGTTTTGCAAGTTCTTTAATTGCTCCATAGCGTTTGACGCGTTTGCGTCGCTCGCCGCGCAAATTGAGAGCGCAAGGAGCGCTTCTTCAAGAGTAAGCGTGCTGTTATGCTCGTGAAGGATTGAAGATTTGAGATCAAGAATAGGACCTATGACGTACGGCGAGATGAGTTTTTGTTTGTCGCCGATGCCCGCAAGCACCTTGACTGCATTGAACACGCAAGCGGCGGACGCGCTCATTCTGTCGCTGTTCTTGCCCGTAACTATTTGTCCCGTCGGGAGTTCGAGAGCGACTGCCCCGCAGTTGTCGTGTCTTGCGCTCTTGTCTCTTGCGACCTGTGCGACCTTTCTGTCGGCGGGACTGATGCCGAGTCTCGTCATCAAAAATTCGAGACGAGAGATAGTGTCTTCACTGCCCGCGCCCGTCTTTAAGTCGCAACGCGCCTTGTAGTAGCGCCTGAGCACCTCTTGCTTCGAAGCGTCGCAACATGCCTCGTCGTCCGTTATGCAATAGCCCGCCATATTGACGCCCATGTCCGTCGGCGATTTGTAGATGCACTCTTTGCCCGTGATCTTTGCAAGAATGCTGCTGACGACGGGGAAAACCTCTATATCGCGGTTGTAGTTGACGGTGATAACGCCGTATGCGTCAAGGTGGAAGTTATCCACTTTGTTGACGTCTTTAAGGTCTGCAGTCGCCGCCTCGTACGCCACGTTGACAGGATGGTTGAGAGGAAGGTTCCAAATCGGGAAAGTCTCAAATTTCGCATAGCCCGCTTGCACGCCGTGTTTGTTCTCGTGGTAGAGTTGGCTGAGGCAGGTCGCGAGTTTTCCGCTGCCCGGTCCCGGAGCGGTGAGAACGACGAGTTTTCTGCTCGTTTCGATATACGGATTGGCACCGTACCCCTCGTCGGAGACTATCGTGTCGATCTCGTGAGGATAACCCTTTGTCGGACGGTGGATATACACCTTAATGCCGCGGTTTTCAAGTTTTTGCTTGTAGGCAAGCGCACCCTGCTGATCCGTAAACATCGTGATGACAACGCAGTTGATAAAGATCCCCATAGCGGAGATGTTGTCTATCATGCGCTCGACTTCACTGCCGTACGTGATGCCGTAGTCCGCGCGGATCTTGTTGCGCTCGATAGCGTTTGCGTTGATGCAAATGATGAGTTCCGCTTGGTCCTTGAGTTTTTGCAAAAGTTTTATCTTTGCCGCCTTGTCAAAGCCGGGCAATACGCGCGCCGCATGCAGGTCGTCAAAGAGTTTTCCGCCAAATTCAAGATACAACTTGTCAAAGTGGCTGATACGCTCGAGTATGTGCTCGGACTGCTTTTGCATATAAAGTTCGCTGTCAAAACCTATCCTGTCCATAGTGTTTCCTCTTTAGGTGAATCAATCGTGTTGTCTTGTGTGGGTCACCACGTTTTAATGCTAATTATTTTATTATTTTTTTGCGCAATGTCAATAGTAAACACAAAATGTGTTTAGACTTTTTATTCGGACGCTCTGACGACAAAATCTATCGGCGCGGACTTGAAGAGTTGTTTGCCCTTTGTGGTGCGCGTATCGAGGCGGATGTCTTCGGTGTTTACAATTCTCGTCTCGTCGCCGGACACGAACGCAAGGTCGTACGGCATCTTGACTGTCGCGATAAATTTCACCGTGGAGTTGTCAAGTTCGACGAGTTTGACGCCCTTCAAATATCTCGATGATACGTCTATGGTCGAGGTGATGACGCGCTTTACGTAGCCGTTTTGAGTGGCGACGACGATTTCGCCCTCTTCTTCCACTTGACCGCCAAAGACGACGGACGCGCCGTCTCCGAGTTTCATACCCTTGACGCCCGCGGCTTTTCTGCCCTGAATCGGCACTTCGACCGCCTTGTAGACGAGCACTTGTCCGTCAGTCGAAACTTCCATGACGGAGAGATCGTCGCTCACGACTTCGACGTTTATGAGTTCGTCCTTGTCGGCAACTATCATCGCCTGCAAATACGTCTTGTTTGTCTCGGTAAATTCGCCGAGGTCCGCCCTCTTCACCGCGCCGAGTCTCGTGAACATAATGAGTTCGCCGACGGGTGCGCCGTCAAAGAAGAGGAGTTTTATGACTCTCTCGCCCGTCTTTACGTCTTGGTTCAAGGCGCCGAGTTTGTACGCTTTCTCCTTAAAGCGTTTTTCGGGGAGATTCGTTACGTCTATCTTTACAACGTTGCCGAGGTTCGTAAACGCATAAAGGTTGCCCTTGTTGTTGACGGAGAGCGCCTGCACGGGCAGTGCCTCGCGGTCTATGGACGCAAAGTCCTTCGTGACCGTCGTGTACGCCTTTTGCGACATAAATCTCAAAAGTCCTTCGTTGTTCACGCAAATGATACCGTCTCTATAAGGCACGGCTTCCGCAGCGGACGGAGCCTGATATTTCTCCGCTTGCTCCTCGTTTGAAACGATGACTGACATACGCGCGGAATTTTGAGTCTTTTTGATTTCAAGAAGTTCCTCTTTTACGACCGCGAGTTGTCTCTTCTTGCTGTCGAGAATCGCTTGGAGTTTTGCGATAGTCTTTTCGAGGTTTGCAAGTTCCTCTTCGAGTTTGCCGACTTCGAGTTTTGCGAGGCTCTTGAGTCGCATATCGAGTATCGCTTGCGCCTGCACGTCGGAGAGATCGAAACTCTCGCGGAGTGCATCTTTCGCCTTGGCGGTGGACTCGCTCTCCTTGATTATGCGAATGACTTCGTCGATGTTCCTGATAGCAACGAGAAGTCCGCGCACGATCTCCGCTCTCGCCTTTGCGGCTTTTAAGTCATACATCGCGCGCTTGACAATGATTTGGCGTTGATACTCGACGTAATATTTGAGATACGCTTTGAGGCTTAGTTGTTCGGGCTTTCCGTTTGCGATCGCAACCATGTTGATAGAATAATTCATTTCAAGGTTGCTCTTTTTCATGAGGAAAGCGATGATTATGTTGACGTCGGCGTCGCGCTTCAACTTGATGACAGCGCGCGTACCCGTCTTGTCGCTCTCGTCCACGACGTCCGCAATGCCCGCAAGCAGGTCTTTATTCTGCTCTTTGAGGTCTGCGATACGTTGCAAAAGTTCCGTTTTGGAGACTTGATAAGGGATCTCGGTGATGACGATATTCTTCTTGCCGTTGTCGTCGTTTTCTATATGCAGGCGGGAGCGAATGAGGATCTTGCCCTTGCCCGTCTCGTATATAGACTCCATGCTGTCGACGGGAATGATAAAACCGCCCGTCGGAAAGTCGGGACCGTGGAAGACCTCGAGAAGTTCTTTCGTCGTGACGTTCGGGTTGTCTATTTGCATGATGACCGCGTCGATACACTCGCCCATATTGTGAGTCGGAATGTTCGTCGCAAGACCGACCGCTATGCCGTTTGCGCCGTTGACGAGGAGGTTCGGAAAACGTCCCGGGAGCGTAGTCGGCTCTTCCGCGCTGTCGTCGAAGTTCGGTTGCCAAATGACAGTCTCTTTGTCGATGTCGCGGAGCATTTCAAGGGCGAGCGGGCTCATTCTTGCCTCGGTATAGCGGTAAGCCGCCGCCGAGTCTCCGTCGACCGAGCCGAAGTTGCCGTGTCCGTCGACAAGTTTCATTCGCATTGCGAATGGCTGTGCGAGACGTACGAGCGCGCCGTAGACCGAACTGTCGCCGTGCGGATGGTATTTGCCGAGGCAGTCGCCAACGATCTTTGCACATTTTTTGTGCGGTTTGTCGGGAGTAAGCCCCATCTCGTGCATGGAAAACAGCACTCTCCTTTGAACGGGTTTGAGACCGTCTTCAACGCGCGGGATAGCACGGTCAAGAATGACGCTTTCGGAATAAGGCATCATCGACGAGTGCATGACCTCTTCAAAAACGGTGTTCAAAATTACGGAATTGTATTCGATTTCTTTGACTTGTTTCTTCGCCATAATCTGTTCCCTGCCTTAGTCCTCGGTATTTTTGCTGATCTTGAAGTCGTCGATCTTGTTGAAGTCGGCGTACTTGTAGATATAGTCTTTTCTTATATTGCTGTCGTCGCCCATAAGAATCGTGATACGCTTGTCCGCCATAGCCGCGTCGTCAATCTCTACTCGAGTGAGCGTGCGCCTTGCCGGGTCCATGGTCGTATCCCAAAGTTGCTCGGGGTTCATCTCGCCGAGACCTTTGAATCTTTGCAAGAGTGCGTTTTTGCCCATCTTCTTTTGCCCCTCGATGAGCGCCGCGTCGTCGTAGCAATAGAGGATTTCGTCCTTTTTTTGCAAGCGGTAAAGCGGAGGCATACCGATATAGACGTGCCCCTCGGTGATGAGTTGTCTCATATAGCGGAAGAAGAACGTGAGCAAAAGCGCCCTTATGTGCGCGCCGTCTTGGTCGGCGTCCGCGAGAATTATGACTTTGTCATATTTGAGGCTGGAGAGGTCGAAGTCGGGATCTATGCCCGTGCCGAGCGCGGAGATGAGCGTCGCAAATTCCTCGTTTGCGAGGATCTTTTCAAGCGTAGCCTTTTCCACGTTGAGCGGTTTGCCGCGCAGTGGCAATATCGCTTGGAAGCCCCTGTCTCTCGCCTGCTTTGCACTGCCTCCCGCCGAGTCGCCCTCGACTATGAAGAGTTCGTTGATACTCGCGTTTCTGCCCGAGCAGGAAGCGAGTTTGCCGACAAGGTTCAGGCTGTTGAGTTTGTTTTGTTGACGGCTGAGATCCTTTGCGCGCTTTGTCGCCTCTCTCGTCTTTGCCGCGCCCATTGCCTTTGCGATTATCTTCTCGGCTGTAGCCTTGTATCCGCGCTGCAAAAGGAGTTCGGAAAGTTTTTCCGTCAAGAGATTTTCGACTTTCTGTCGCACCTCGGGGTTGCCGAGTTTGCCCTTCGTTTGACCTTCAAATTGGACGTTTTGCATCTTGACGGTAATGACCGCGACCATACCTTCTCTGAAATCCTCGCCGAGGAGGTTGGCTTGTTTCTCTTTCAAGATATTGTTCTTTCTCGCATAGTCGTTGAAGACTCTCGTCACCGCGCTCTTAAAGCCCATCTCGTGCGTACCGCCGTCGGCAGTCGGGATGTTGTTGACGTAGGAATAGATATTCTCGGTGTATGCGGTCGTGTGCTGAATTGCGACTTCCACCTCAAAGTGATCGTCGCTCGCCTCGACATAGAGAGGTTTGTCATACAGCACCGCTCTGCCCTCGTTGAGATAGCAGACGTAGTCGGCGATACCGCCCTTATAGCAAAAAACGTCGTGGCGGTCGGTTCCTCCGTCAAGCGGCATACGGTTGTCGTCGATGATTATTGTCACGCCCTTGTTGAGGTAGGCGACGTCGCGCATACGCTCGGCGATGACCGAATAGTCAAATTTCTCCTTGCCAAAGACTCTCTCGTCCGGCTTGAAAGTGACGGTCGTGCCCGTGCCCTTTGCCTTGCCGACGACAGTGAGCGGAGTCTTGACCACACCGCTCTTGATACGGTTGTTCACTTGCGGAGACCAAAATTCCGCGCGGTAAAGATTACCGTCGCGCCTGACCTCGACGTTAAGCCATTCGGAAAGCGCGTTTGTGACGGACGCGCCGACGCCGTGCAAACCGCCGGAAAAACCGTACTGCTCGTTGTCAAATTTTGCGCCCGCGTGGAGTTGCGTGTAGACGACTTCTACACCGCTGATTTTGAGTTTCGGGTGCTTGTCGACGGGAACGCCTCGACCGTTGTCCGAAATCCTTGCGACGTTGTCGTCAAGAAGTTCTATCTTCACCGTATCGCCATAGCCGTTCGCGGCTTCGTCGATAGAGTTGTCGATGATTTCCCAAAGGATATGATGCATACCCTTGCTGCCGGTAGTACCGATGTACATACCGGGACGTTTTCTTACGGCGTCAAGACCTTCAAGCACCTTGATATCGCCGGCTCCGTATTCTTGTTTTGCCATTTTCTACCTATATATGAGTTTATTTTTTCAAATCACCTGCGCACACATCATACAACACCTGCTGTACGGTTTTTGGTACAAACAAGCAAATCCCTACGCGTGCACGCACATAAATATAGTTATAAAACAATATAACAAAACAATTTTAGCACAATATCTTGTTTTTTTCAACCTCTTACGAACACAAATTATAGATAATATAATTTTTTTTTTTGCTATCGTCGGGCAACTCTAAAATGCAACACCCCTTCCTGCTTCGCCAGGTTTCCCCACCGCGGAACCTATCGAACACAAGTCCCAATGCTCTAAGGAACAAGCAGGACTGGTCGCATTGGGACGTTGCTATTCTCTACAAGAGTGTATTACTCGCTCCAGGGACACCGAGTCGGCGCTCTAAAATCCGGTTTCCTCTATTCTTTGCCACTTCGCCTTTGGGACGCTTCGCAACAGAATGTCCCAAAGTCTCGTACTGAGTGCAGACCGAGGCACTCCGGGGACTCCG
>ONYW01000032.1 GCA_900322215.1 uncultured Eubacteriales bacterium
CGCTGGCACCGATTTTCGATGATATTAATTGTGAAGATTTTGAAGATTGATTTTAATCCACAACTGAGCATAAAAAGTGTATTCTCGCTTGCGCTTCGTGAAGTGTTTGAATGAGAAATTAGGAATTAGGGATGAGGAATTGTGGAAAAAACGAAAAATCTATTCTTCCGCAACTGAACGGTCGCAGACCGTGAGAACTCGCTGAGAGCATTTGTGCTCGAAAATTCACTGAGCGGTTGAAAACCGCGAGAATTCACGGAGCAGACTTCGTCCGGTTGTTATAGTATTGCAAGCTGTTTGATACTATCCATAACTAACAAACAGGTGAAACCTGTGAGAATTAACTGAGCAAAGCGAGAATTAACTTTTTGTTTGTCTGTTTGAAAACGTACAGCAACAATAATCACACAAAGTGTGTCAGGTTTCAAAGAAACCTAATGAAATCAAAAGCGCTTCGTTGACGCGCGACATGAGATTTATCGGCAGTTCGCCGATTTTTTCTTTCAGGCGGGTTTTGTCAAGCGTGCGGATTTGCTCGAGCAGTACGACGGAGTCCTTTTGCAAGCCGAAGTCGCCCGCAGGGAGGGGAATATGCGTGGGTAGTTTCGCCTTGTCGAGTTTTGAGGTGACAGCGGCGGCGATTATCGTCGGACTGTACTTGTTGCCGACGTTGTTTTGCACGATAAGCACAGGGCGCACTCCGCCTTGCTCGCTTCCGACAACCGGGCTCAAATCCGCATAATACAAATCTCCGCGCTTTACCATAGCATCCATACCGCAATTTTTGACATAATCAAAAATATTATTCACTTATCTTTATGCAAAATCAAGAGTACGGTGTGATTTTGAGCGACTTTTGCATATAGTTTAGTATGAAAATTCGCGTTGGAATCGTTGGCTACGGAAACATCGGCAGAGCGGTGGAAAAAATATGCGCGGGAGACCGCGATTTTGAAATTGTCGGCATCTTCTCCCGACGAGACAAACAGGCTTTGCATTCTCCTTTTTGCTCGGAGTTCTTCGCTCAAAACGAGATCTTTGACGAACGCTTCGAGGGGAAGATAGATATAGCGATTTTGTGCGTCGGCTCGGCGTTCGATCTTGAAGATACGGCGGTCAAAATTGCGACGCGGTTTTGTACGCTCGACTGCTTCGATACTCACGCGAGAATGAGCGAATATCTAAAAACCATTGACACGGCAAACAAAATGTGCGGGACGCTCTCCTTTGTGGGAATGGGCTGGGATCCCGGCGTCTTTTCGCTCGAGCGCGCGCTGCTCTCCGCAGTTATGCCACAATCACAACCGCAAACTTTTTGGGGCAAGGGCGTATCGCAGGGACACAGCGAGGCAATACGAAAGATAGACGGCGTGAAGTACGCCACACAGTATACCGTGCCGAAACCCGAGGCTGTTGAAAGCGCGATGAGAGGGGAGACGGAATTGTCCGCTCGCGAAAAACACGAGAGAATCTGTTTTGTCGTGCCAGGTTACGCGAAATATTACGGCAGGTGCGACGTATCGGAAGAGGAAAGAGAGGATTTGAGACAAAGGATATCGACGGCTATCAAGAGTATGCCGAACTACTTTGCGGATTATGACACGACAGTGAACTTCGTGAGCGAAGAGGAGTATCTTGCAAAACACACGCAGGCATATCACGCGGGCAAAGTCATCGCGGTGGAGAAAGATATGAAGTGCGGGTGCGGAAAGGTGTTTTGCACGGGTGAGAAGTACGGCGACAACCCGCCGTGCAAGGCGGGAAAGGTCAAAAACTCCGCCGAATTTCGCCTCGAACTTGACAGCAATCCCGACTTTACCGCGCAGGTGATGACCGCTTATGCAAAGGCAAACTACCGCATGTGGAAAGAGGGCGAAACGGGTGCCAAGACGATACTCGACGTGCCTGTGAGATATTTGTTTCAAGGTGACTCGTTGCAATTCGTATAGAAAACGCGATGTGAGAATATGGAACGCAAACAAGCCTTTTGTCGTAGAGAAGAAAAAGCGTAAATCCGCTTTGAAAACTCTTTGAGTTTATGTATAATAAGAATATAGAGGACTTACAAATGAAAAACTACGACTATATTTTATTCGACCTCGACGGCACGCTCACGGACAGCAAGCCGGGGATCATAAACTGCATACGCTATGCGCTCGACAAGCACGGCATCGCCTATACGGACGCTATCCTCGACAAGATGGTCGGACCGCCGTTCAGAGTTTCCATGAAAGAGTTTTTGGGGCTGGATATGCCGACAATCGAAGAGCTTATCGTTGACTACCGCGGACAATACGGCGCGGGCGGTTGGCGTGCTATATCCGTATACGACGGCGTTTTTGACATGCTCAAAGCCTTGAAAGACGCAGGGAAAAAACTTGCCGTTGCCACGAGCAAGCCGATAAAGTTTACTGATATAATCGTTGAGGAACTCGGCTTGAAACAATATTTCGACTACGTCGCGGGTGCGTCCGCCGACGCGAGCAAGGAGTCAAAAGCCGACGTTATAAATTCTGCGCTTGCAAATCTCGGAGTCACGGACAAGACAAGAGTGCTTATGGTCGGAGACCGACTCTACGACATCGTAGGAGCACAGGAAAGCGGCGTCGACGTGTGTGCCGTGCTTTGGGGCTACGGCGACCAAGAGGAGTTTGAAAAGTATAAAGCGGATTATATCATGCGCACTCCGAAAGACGTTGTCAGCCTTGTGCTGAAAGAAAAATAAAATTTGGAATAAATTTGTACAAACGGCATTTTATCACTCAAAATCGCTATGATAAAGTGCCGTTTTTGTTTTGTGAACGAGACTTAGATTGCATTCGGTTTTTTCAAAAGACAGGGTGAAATCGCCGCTTGCAATCTCCTTTTCGCCGTCCTTGCAAAAGGCTGTCTCTCCGCCTAAGGCGACGGATACGGTGCCAACTTGTTTGAAAACTATTTTACCGTCGCGCTCGTTTTTCAGCCCTAAGAAAAACACTTTGAAAAAGGGAAAGAACATCTCGATTTTGCCAAGCAATCCGTCGTGTCTCGGAGAGCGGATAAGCACCATGTGTCCGCTCTCGGCACTTTCGTCGTACGCCTTGTTGAACTTGAATCCGAAGCACCTCGGCGACTTCAAAAACATGATGAGCGTAAACTCGCCCGTGTAGACAGAGTCCCGCGTTTGGATTTTTGCGCGTATGCGGTGGACTTTGTATTCGCTTATTATATGCGACAGGTAGGCGAGCACTCCGAAACGCTTTTTCATATTCACGCTTGCGACGTACCCGATGGGCGTGAACGAGCCCGCCGCGAACACGTACGAAAACACCGCGTTCGCGTCTCCCGCAATCTTGCCGATAACGGCATGCGAGAGGGAGGACTCTCCGCCTTTCGTCTTTTGCTTTATTTTTGCTTTGTCGTTGAGCGTTCCGCTCGGGAAATAGTATACGGATTTGCGCTTGTTGTACACTCGGCTCAGTACGTTTGATAGAGTTCCGTCCCCTCCGCAAACAGCGAGGGTGGAGTAGCCGTCCAAGTTCGGCTCGCCGTCCGTCGGTATCGTGTGACAAGTATAATTGAAGCCTCTTCCAAGCACGTTTTTGACATAGTCAAAAGATATGCGGTTGCTTCCGCCCGCGGATTTGTTGATGATTATCAGACAATTTTCCATTTTTTCCTCTTGCCAATATACTTTTGTCAAGATTATTTTGTGCAAACAAGAGTAAAATATTGTTTACACTTTTAGATTAATTTGCTATAATCTCTATAACTGTATTTATTGCGCGCACACGTTGCGCGCACTGGAGTTCATAATGGCAAAAAAATTCGGTCAAATCGACTTCAAAGAAGTTTGGACAATTCCAAACATCATCACTTACTTCCGCATTCTTTGTGTGCCCGTCTTCGTGACGCTTATGGCGCTCGGCGGAGTAAAAAACAACCTCTATATGTTCTATGCCGCGCTCGGAGTGTTCTTTGTGGCAAGCGGTAGCGACCTCGTGGACGGCTATATCGCGCGCAGGTTCAACATGCAAAGCGGTATAGGCATGGCGCTCGATCCTGTCGCGGACAAACTCATGCACATATCCGTTCTCCTTTGCCTCGCGCTTTGCACGGGACTTACTCCGCTCGGACAAAACCTCGTCGCAAACGGCACGCTTGAAAATCCGTGGTTTGTGCACTATGCGTTTGTCGTCGCGATAATTGTCAAAGAGTTGATTCAACTCCTTATCGCTGTCTACGTCATCAAAAAGGGCGCGACGGTCAAGGCGAATTGGCTTGGAAAAATCTCGTCTTTCACCATCTCCATCGGCGTAATCCTCGGATTTTTCCATCAATTCGTGCAGTATGCGGACTGGGGCATCCTCGCTTGGGGTATCGTACTCAGTTATGCGGCGGCAATAAGTTATTTGAGACAAGTCATCGGCGAAGTAAAAAAGATAGAAAAAGGCGAGATGCAAGCAGCCACCGCGGAGTCCGTAAAAGAAGAGGACCAAAAGGAAGTTGCGGAAGGCAAGGCGGTAGGACTGGGCGCTCCGAGTCAAAAAGACAGATAAGCCTGCCTTTTGAAATGATGTTCACGCAAGCGTGAATGATGTTTGCTATCGCAAATGATGTTTGCCTATGGCAAATGTTGTTCGCGGACAAGCCCGCGAATTGTGGAAAAATCGCTGAACACACGAAGTGTGCGAAAACTCGCTGAACACACAAAGTGAGAGAGAACTCGCTGAATAGAGCGAAAATTCACTTTTTTCAAAGAAAAAACATACAGGCATAGCCTGTGAGGTAATAGAATTATGGAAGAAATGGACAAAGTTTACAACCCTGCGTTTGAAAAACGCATCTACGAAAAGTGGATGAGAGGAAAGTATTTTGAGGCTCACGTCAACCCTGAAAAAGAGCCTTTTACGATTATGATGCCACCGCCAAACATCACGGGGCAACTGCACATGGGACACGCGCTTGACCAGACCATGCAGGACGTCATCACGCGTTTTAAGCGTATGAACGGCTACGAGGCGCTTTGGCTGCCGGGCACCGACCACGCCTCTATCGCGACGGAAGTCAAAATTGTCGAAAAACTCCGCGCGGAAGGCGTGACGAAGGAAGAACTCGGCAGAGACGAGTTTTTGAAGCGCGCTTGGGAGTGGAAAGAGCAGTACGGCAGACGTATCGTCGAGCAAATGAAGGGGCTCGGCATCTCCTGCGACTGGTCAAAAGAGGCGTTTACTATGGACGAAAACCTCTCGGCGGCAGTCAAAGAGGCGTTTGTCAAATACTACAAAAAAGGTCTTATCTATAGAGGCGCGAGGATCATCAACTGGTGTCCAGAATGCCGTACGGCACTCAGCGACGCGGAGGTTGAATATGAAGAGCAACAGTCCAACCTTTGGTATTATAAATACCCGGTTGTCGGCGAGGACGACGCTATCGTCATAGCGACGACGCGCCCCGAGACGATGCTCGGCGACACGGCTGTCGCAGTCAACCCCAAAGACGAGAATATGGCAAGGTATATCGGCAAGACCGTTATGCTTCCTCTCGTTAACCGCGAGATCCCGGTCGTCGGCGACGACTACTGCGAGATAGGCTTTGGAACAGGCGCGGTCAAAATCACGCCTGCGCACGATCCAAACGACTTCGAACTCGGACTTCGCCACAATTTGCCTGTAATTCAGGTCATCGGCGAAGACGGACTTATGAACGAGAACGCGGGCAAGTATCAAGGGCTCTCCCGCTTGGAGGCAA
This sequence comes from uncultured Eubacteriales bacterium, assembly GCA_900322215.1. Classification (GTDB taxonomy): domain Bacteria; phylum Bacillota; class Clostridia; order Christensenellales; family CAG-917; genus CAG-475. Next base: position 5,731 of record ONYW01000032.1, read on the forward strand.
GAAAACAAATCGTCGAAGACCTTACGTCTCTCGGGCTTATGGTCAAAATTCAGCCGTACGCGCACAACGTCGGCACTTGCTACCGCTGTCACGAGACCGTCGAATCGCTCGTTTCAAAGCAGTGGTTCGTCAAGATGAAGCCTCTTGCGGAGCCTGCTATCAAGGCTGTCAAGAGCAAAAAGATCGAGTTTATTCCGCAAAGATTTGAAAAGATATATTTCAGTTGGATGGAGAACATCAAAGACTGGTGTATCTCGCGTCAACTTTGGTGGGGACACCGCATTCCCACATACTACTGCGACGACTGCGGAGAGATGGTAGTCTCTAAGACGGACGTCTTGACCTGCCCGAAGTGCGGAGGCAAGATGCATCAAGACGAGGACGTTTTGGACACTTGGTTCAGTTCCGCACTGTGGCCGTTCAGCACGCTCGGCTACCCGAAGAAGACGAAGAATCTTGCATATTTCTACCCGACGAGCGCGCTCGTGACGGGCTACGACATCATATTCTTCTGGGTTGCCCGTATGATTTTCAGCGGTATAGAGTTTATGGGCGAACCGCCGTTTTCCGAAGTGCTTATTCACGGACTCGTGCGCGACGCACAGGGCAGAAAGATGTCCAAGTCGCTCGGCAACGGCATTGATCCGCTCGAAGTCATCGACCAGTACGGCGCGGACGCATTCCGCTTTTCGCTCATAAACGGCGTTGCGCCGGGCAGCGATATAAGGTTTTCAAAGGAGAAGATCGAGTCGTATAGAAACTTCGTCAACAAACTTTGGAATGCCTCGCGTTTTGTCATCATGAACATAAAAGAGGACGACGATCTCTCCTTCCCGACAAGGCTCAACGGCGCGGACAAGTGGATACTCACTCGCCTCAACGACGTGATAAGAGAAGTGACGGTCAACCTCAACAAATACGAACTCGGCGTCGCGGCTTCGAGACTCTACGATTTCACGTGGAGCGAATTTTGCGATTGGTATATAGAAATGAGCAAGAACGCGCTCTACTCCGACAACAAGAAAGAGCATAATCACGCGGTCGCCATGCTCGTCTACGTTCTAACCGAGATTTTGAAACTTTTGCACCCGTTCATTCCGTTCATAACCGAGGAGATATATTCAAAGTATTCCGACGGAAAGGTGCTTATGATAGAGAGTTGGCCGACCTTCAACAAGAAGTTTGTGTATAGACACGACGAGGCGAACTTCGAGGGACTCAAAGAGATAGTCGTCGCCATAAGAAACATAAGAAACGAGATGGGCGTCGCGCCGTCCAAGAGAGTGAGCGCATACGTCATCGCAAAGGACGAGAAGTTTATTGCGTCCGCCGCACAGTATCTGAACAAACTCGCTGGCATCTCGGAGGTCAAGCTCGTAAAATCCAAGGAGGAAGTGTCGGAGCGCACGACGGCTGTCGTCACGCACGACGCCGAAATCCTCATTCCGCTCGGCGAACTCATAGACACGCAAAAGGAAATCGAGCGTATAAACTCGGAAATCGCGGAGACGGAAGCGATTATCAAAAAGACGGAAGGACTGCTCGCAAACGGCGCGTTTGTGGCAAAGGCTCCGCAAAAACTCGTGGATAACGAGAGAGAAAAACTCGAAAAGGCAAAGGATAAACTTGACAAACTCAAAGACAAACTCAGTATGTTTGCATAAGGTGATATATGGAATTTAAGCATGCAATATCAATCCTGTTTTCAAACGCCGGCACGACCTTAAAACTGCTCGTGTGGATTCTTATATCCTTACTTCTTACAGTCGCCGTAGGGTGCGCGATCATCATTCCGCTCGCAAGCGTGATAGGGGAGACAACGGAGGCATCCTACTGGTTTTCAGAACTTGTTGCGAAGTGCAACGGCTTCCTTGACGGCTCGATTTCCCTGCGCGGACTTTTGCACGAAGGCTCCGATTGCCTTGAAAACGTCTTTGTGTCCATGACCGCAAACACGGGAGCAACGGTAGGACTTGTGTTCGGCGGACTGTTTGTATACGCTTTCTACTGCTTCGTATTCGGGCTCAGCTACGTTCCGATGGGGTATATCATCAACAACCTCATGACGTCAAACCTAAGATACGGCTTTGCAAACAGCATGCTCCTGAACCTCAAAAACGCGGCGAGATATTCGCTTGCAAGGCTCAGCATAAGCCTGCCTATCGACATCATCTTCGTCGTGATTATGTGTTGCGTGATCTTCGGGCTGTTCCCGCTCATCTACGTTTTCGTGTTGCCTATCGCGGTGCTTCTCGGCGTACTCTTTTGCACGCTTAGAGCAATGCTCTTTGCGGGCTGGCTCCCGAGGACGCTCTACCACCCGGAGGAGAGAGTGTACGTCAATTTGCTTAGAAGTCTTATATACGCGGGCGGAATTATGCTCATTCTTCTTCCGTCCATATACTTCTTCCTGTTAAGAACGGTAGAACTGGTCGGCTACTTCAAAATCAAAGGGTACAGTTTCTACGTCGACGCAAACAACGTCGTCAACACGGTCGAGTACGGCTACCGCAAGGATATGCAACAGAACTTCGAGGACAGCGACAAATAAGAGGTGCGTATGAAATTCAGAATGAATTTTGGAATAGTAAAAACGGTTATTCTCGTCATCGTCATCGCGGGCGCGCTCACGCTTGCGGGGCTTGATATCGCTATGCTCGCAGGCGCAAACGGGCTCGAAACGTCGATGCCTGCCGTCGCCGGCGTATCGCTTGGCGCCTCCGTGCTTATTGCATTTGCCGCGCTTATCGTGCTCGTCAACAGCTTTTACAAATTCGAGGACGGCGCGTTCGTGTTTTTGCTCGGCGTCTTCAAGGACAGAATCCCGTATGAAAACATCGTCGGCATAAAAGAGGATTCAAGGACGAAAGAGTTCTATATCCTCGCCAAAGGCAAGCAGGTGCAGGACGGGATCGGCAGTCTTCACATCGTGACGTCTCCGAAGAACGAACAAAGGTTTATCGAGGCGGCGAGAGAGAAGATGCCCGACATAATAATCGAAGTCTTCACGTCAGAGGACAAACGCAAGAAAAACAAATAATCTACGCCCCAACGCCGTGAAGTTTCACCGCTTTGGGGTTCTTTTTTCACCTCGCGTCTCGCTCACGCATAGACTGTGCGGGCGAGGTGGAATATCAAACTGCAAGTGTGTGTAGACCTTGAAAAGGTCAGGAACAATATTTTGGCAATTCGAGCAAAACTCGAAGCAGGGAAGGGCGAAAAGCAGAGAGAAAACGGTACTGAGTTTTTGCTTATGTTAAAAGCCGACGCCTACGGCTTAGGGCTTGAAAGAGTGGCAAAAGCGACCGCGGACTTGGTGGACGCTTACGGCGTCGTAACGCTTGAAGAGGCGGTTAATCTCCGCAAAACGTGCGGGAAAACCCCGATTCTTGCAAATTATATCGCTCCGAACGAAATCAAAACCGCAGTCGAAAACGACGTAAATATCGGGCTTTCCGACTTTAAACAAGTTGAAGAATTGTTGCGTTTTGCAAACGGGTTTGCGCAAGGTGCGGACGGCGGAGACAAAGTCTCTTCACAGGCGATTTCTTGCAGTATAGCGGTTGACAGCGGTATGCACAGGCTCGGTTTTGACGTCGGTGACGTGGACGGCGTGTGCAGGGCTTTGCTGACGGCGGGAGTGAGCGTGAACGCAATATATTCCCACTTCGGCGACCACTACGAAAACCAAAAAGAAAGATTTGACAAGGCGTGCAACGTTGCAAGGTGGTATTTTCCGAATATAAAACGGCATATAGCGTCAAGTCACCAGTTGGATGACGAGAGCGTCCGATATGACTGCGTGCGAGTCGGATTGTCGGCATATACGGGTGCGTTGACCGTGAAAAGCCAAGTGATAGAAGCAAGGAGCGTCGAGAGCGGCGAATACGTCGGCTACGGCGACTACAAGACAGAAGGCAGGACGAATATTGCCGTAGTCTTCGGCGGATATGCCGACGGTATAGACCGAGAACGATTTGCCTGCGTGTATGCGCAGGGAAAAGCGTACAAAGTCGTTTGCGTGTGCATGGACACATTTCTTGTAGACACGCGGGGCGATATGCTTGAGACAGGCGAAGAAGTCGTTTTGCTTGACGGAAATACGCTTGACGAGCAGGCAAAAACAATGCAAACGATCCCATATACGCTGCTCACGCGTTGGCGGGGAAGAATTGACAAGATATACGTTTAGAACACCGAAATGACAAAAGAACAAGCAAGAAAACAGGCAAGAGAAAAGATCGAGAGAATGAGCGCGGAAGAAAGAGAGTGGGCAAGCGGGGCAATCGCCGACTATCTCAGTTCTTTCGAGGCGCTTTGCAGGGCGCACAACGTCTTTATCTTTCTCGGCACACCTCTTGAGCCTGATACCGAAGAGGTCGTCGGGCTGTCGCTCGCGCTCGAACGCACGGTAGCCGTTCCTCGCATAGAGAAAGACGGTATGCACGCGGTCGTCATTTCTCCGTTTACGAATTTCGAACGAAACGGGTACGGCATTCTCGAGCCTGTCGGCGGACACGACATAACGGACGTTGACGTGGCTGTCGTGCCGATTGCGGCTTTTGACGGACTAAATCGCGTCGGACACGGCAAGGCGTACTACGACCGCTTTTTGCAAGATCGCGAGTGCCTGAAAATCGGTATAGCGTTCGACTGCCAAGAGGTGAGCGGGGTGGACTTTGAAGCACACGATATTTCGCTCGATATGCTCGTCACCGAGACGAGAGTGCTAACAAAAGACAAGCAAATTCCAAATCCATACGGAGTGAACAAATGAGAGTTGTAGCAGGAAAATACAGGGGCAAAAATCTCGCTTCTCCAAAGAATGACGACGTTCGCCCGACGACGACGAGAATCAAGGAGACATTGTTCAACATAGTGCAAGGCTATGTCACGGACAGCGTCGTGCTCGATCTCTTTGCGGGGAGCGGTGCGCTCGGCATAGAGGCTATATCGCGTGGCGCAAAGCACGTCGATTTTGTGGACAGGTCCAAGGACAGCATTGCCCTCGTATATCAAAATCTCAAGGGCATAGACGGCGAGTATACCGTGCAAAACGTGGACTTTATGTCCGCACTCCGTTCGGCATACGTGCAAAAAGTGAAATACGACCTTATATTTATCGATCCGCCGTACGCCTCACCCCTCGGTGAAATTGCGGTGCAAACCGTCTTTGATTTGGAACTCTTGAAGGACGATGGCATAATCGTGTACGAGCACGGCAGCGACAAAAAATTTGAACTTGCCGACGCAAGATACAAGGCTCGAACAAAAGTTATGGGTACGGTGACTGCGGAGATCGTCACGCACAAGACCGTCGCCATGATGGCGGGGAGTTTTGATCCTTTCACGAGAGGTCACGAGGCGGTGCTTGACGAGGCTCTCGCAAGATTTGACGAGGTGGTCGTCGCATGTCTCATAAACCCCGACAAAAACTATACCTTTTCGGACGCGCAAAGGCTTGCTATCGCCGAGGAGGTGTGCAAGTGCAAGAAGGGCGCAAGGGCGATATTTTCCTCTCGCGACGCTGTCGACGTCGCAAAAGAGGTGGGCGCAAGCGTGCTTGTCAGGGGTATTCGCGGAGACGGCGACAAGGCATACGAAAACGCTATGGCGGACTACAACCGAGAGCACGGCTTTGACACGCTGTTTATCGAGGTGGACGGCTACAGAGACATTAGTTCTACGCTTGTGCGTGAACAAATCGAAAACGGCAATTTCAAAAACGTCCCCGCATGCGTCATTCCGCTGTTAAACTCTGAAGAGTTTAGAAACCTTGCTTAATCGCGGTCAGTTTCGTGCGAAAACTCGCGTAATGACGTCTAAACTTTTGCGGAGCAAGGCAAAATGACTTGCCATATCAAAAAATTTATTCTATACTATTTTTATAAACCTATGAGGAGCGTCTTATGGAAACTATTGAGATGTTGATAAACGAAATAGAAAGCGAAATTTTGAAAGCCAAAAAAGCGACTTTTTCCAGTACGGACATCGTTGTGAACAAGAATACTTTGCTCGAACTCGTGTCTCGCCTTAGATCCAACTATCCCGTGGCGCTCAAAGAGGCAAACGAACTCACACGCAAGCGCGACGAGATCATCTCCAAGGCGGAAGAGTATGCCAACCAAGTCATGGACAACGCCGAGGCTAAGGCGAGAGAACTCGTCTCCGAGACGGAAATCGTCAAGAATGCCGAAGCCCAAGCCGCAAGTATTCAAGCCGAGGCAGAGGAGAACTACCGCAAGATGGACTATGAAGCAAGATCCCTTGCTTTCAACATCCTTGATTCTGCCGAAAAGTCTTTGAAAGACGGCTTTGCGGTGATTAATGATAGAAAGCGCAAATTAATAGAAAATTAAAAAACCGCACAGCTTGGCGCCTGACTTTGTCAGCGCCACGATGCCCGTCGGTTACGTACGTCCAGTTCGCGCCCTCCGTTCATCGCGTCCCTTTCGCGTCATCCATCCAACCTGAGCGGTTTTTAACAGTGTGTATTGTGAGATAACCCGCACAGCTTGGCGCCTGACTTTGTCAGCGCCACGATGGACGGAGTCCGAGACAATGCTTTGCATTGTGTTGATTGCTCGCAATCAACATTCAAGTCTCGGCGCCCGCAAAAACAAAAACACGAGCCATTCGGTTCGTGTTTTTTGTTTTGGTGCGGTCTTGTGCAGGCACTTCGTCTGTTTCGCTTTGCTCTGGAAAATGCTCCGCGCTTTCCATTTACTCCGCTCACAGTCACCGAGACTTGCCTTACAGCGATTGTTAAATCTTTGATTTCAATCGCGTGCAACGGACGGTTCCGTCCGAGACACAAACTTTGTTTGTGTGTTTGCATTCGCAAACTTCAAGTCTTTGTGTCCGCGCAAATAAAAAAAACACGAGCCATTCGGTTCGTGTTTTTTTGTTTTGGTGCGGTCACCGAGACTTGAACTCGGACGGGTTCACCATACGCCCCTCAAACGTACGCGTCTGCCTATTCCGCCATGACCGCTCACAGCCTACTTATTATATGATTTATTACTTATATTGTCAAGAGATTTTCAAAAGTAAATTGACAAAATTTATTTGTTTTCGGCACATCAGTCTCCAAGCGCAAGAATAATGCGAAAAGTGGCTTGACTGTATCACTCTCGTAGGGTTTAGCATATAATCTTGCGCGCGGAAGTTGAAAGAAAGTGAAATGATACTGTGGCGGAGAGCAAAATCAAAATGGTATTGATTTTTGAATCCAAATATAGTAACATAAAAATGATTTATAATACTAAATTTATATGGAGACGAAGTCGGTATGGATAAATGGCTATTACAACTTATTGACAAGTATGAAGGGTGGGGTATCGTACTTTTTGTGCTTATCTCCACAGGCATTGCAACGATTTTGGGCGCGGCTATCGGCGTAGAAAGACAATCCAAGGGGGCATCCGCAGGCATAAAGACGCATGCGCTTCTTGCTGTGGGCTGCTCGCTTATGATGACTTTGTCGATTTGGGCTATAAGAGTTGCCGACGGGATTTTGATTTTTGACGGAAATCAAAATTTGCAAACTTTAAGTTATGATTCTTCAAGAATTGCCGCCGGCGTTGTTACGGGTATCGGCTTTTTGGGCGCAGGCGTTATCATAAAAGACAAATTTTCCGTAAAAGGCTTGACCTCTGCGGCATCAATTTGGATTTGCTCTGCAATCGGACTCGCATGCGGTGTCGGATTTGTCATCGAAGCAATCCTCGTGACGATTTTAACGTTGATTTTGCTTATTGGCTTCGGACATATTTCATCTAAAGTATTTATCAAGTTGCCGTCTATTATTGTGACTTGTCAGAAAGATTTTCCGATCATCGAAGAGTGCCGAAAAATGTGCGATAGAAACGGCATAATAATCAAAAATACCACAGTAGAAAGCATTGACGAAAAAGAAACCGTCTTGAAAATCACTTTCAGCTACATAACCAACAAATTGACTTTGAAATATCTTGCAAATCAATTTTTGCTGAACGAAAACATCACAAAAGTCGACGTTTTGAACATCGAAAAAAAACAAGCAAGGAACAAAAAGTAAATTTGCGATCAGTTTTTAGTTTAAGTGCTAATTCATATATTGAGTTAGCATTTTTTCTTTTATGAGCATGACGCAAAAGTTGAGTATTGAATTTTGGCGAGAAATGCCATATAATACAATTGAACTTACGGCGGGGTGACGATATGGATATGACGCGGTACAAGTATGTCAGGATTCAAGGCAAGGAACTTGCAAAGAACACTATGTATGCAAAAGGCGTGTTCAGCATGTGCTGGCAACTCATTCAAAACGACGTTATGAGCGATGAGGACGCGGATTTGTACCGCGAAATCGACGCTTGGTTTGCCGAGAATCTTCCTTGGCCGGAGCAGTGCAAAAACAGGGAGCCCGTTGTTTGCTGGTTCAAAACGGAAAACGCACATGAGATGCTCAAGATGATAAGGCCTGCGCTTTGGCTGCTCGAGAGATACAATCATCCGTATTTTTTGGTGTACACCAATATGCCGGGGGAGATCGTGTATGAGGACAAGTATCAAATCGCCGCAAAGGTTGACGGCGTTTTGCAAATAGAAGAACTGCAACCGACTTGGTCTCCGCAAGACTAACGGACTATTCTCAAATGAACGTATGCTGATATGAAAACGTGTTCATATCGGCATTTTTTATATATATGAGCGCAGGGCGGAGGAGATGAGAGTGAAAAAGTGAGTCAATTTGAAAACTTCGTCTTTTGAGGAATTGCGAGCAATAGTAGAGGCAAGCAAAATTGCGCAAGTGTTCATTTGTTCAGGGCTCGAACAAACGCATTTTAGAATACTAGCAAGTGTAGATATTGTTTTCTCGTCTTGGTTTTCAAACATATTTACATATTTATATGTGAAAAAGAGTCGGAGTGTTAATTTGTTTGATATTGTTAATAAGGTTGTTTTTTTTATTATAAAGCCTTCCCTTTTGGGAAGGCTTTATTTTGTTGAATATTTTTTCCGCAACAGAGCAAGTGCTTGCACTTGTAAAATTCCTCATTCCTAATTCCTAATTAAAAAACGCATCCCGCAGGATGCGTTTTTGTTTTGTTTAAGAAATTACTTTCTCATGCCATTGATGTATTTTGCCAACTCGTTGAAGATTACATCAAGACCGTGTGCGCCTGCATCAGGGAAGCCGATAGAACGCTCGCCGACCGTGCCCGCTCTTCCGAGTGTTGCAACGACCGTCTTTGTCGCTTCTGCGCCTTCGTGTGCAGCCTTTGCGCCGAGGTCGAGACCTTCTTGCAATTTCTTGCCTTCTTCAGCAGCCTTTGTGAGGGCGAGAGCGCATGGCTTCAAAGCGTCGACGAGAGTCTTGTCGCCGATTTCTGCGCCTTTGCCGAATGACTTTTTGCCTGTCTCGTAGACGCCGCGGTTTGCCTCGGTGAAGAGGAATGCGATGTCTTTGAGGTCAACTTCTTTCTTGCCGAGCATTGCTTTGCCTGCATACTTGAATGCAGAGCCCCAGATTGGACCGGACGCGCCGCCGCAGTATTCCTTTATGATTTCGGAACAGCTGACGAGGAATTCGCCGATGTCGCCTTTCTTTCTCGTTGCCCAGTCGGCTTTGAGTTGACGGAAGCCTTTTGCGATGGACATACCGAAGTCGCCGTCGCCCATTTGGTCTGCTTCGCAGAACGGAACTTCGTTTTCGATGATGACGTCAGCCATCTTTTCAACGATTTGGACGAAAGCCGCCGTGTTGATCTTTTCACCGACTTCCGGTTTGCCTTCGACTTCGTAGACTGCGTTTGCGTCTTCTTCCTCAGCCTTTGCCGCTTTCTTTGCTTTCTTCGGTGCCTCTTGCGGTGCAGGAGCATATCCGAGAGCCTTTCTTATTGCGTTCATTGCCTCGACTGCCGCTTCAGCTTGAGAATCCATTGCCGCGCCCCAAGTGAGAGCAGGAGTGGAGACAGGGTAGTCGATGAGGGACTTGAGTTCTTCATCGACGCGGAGGACCGTGATAGACGCGCCTGCCATATCGATAGACGTCATGAAGTTGCCGACGATAGTGCGGTGAATCTTGATTTCGTCTGAGCCGAGAGCCTTTGTGACGGAGTTGTTGAGGATGTAGAGTTCTTGTAGCGGTGTTCCGCCAAAGCCGTTGATGAGGAGGACGACTTCTTCGCCTTTCTTGAGACCGAGGTCTTCTTCGAGGTCGGTGACGATACGTCTTGAGAGGTCATCGCTGAACGTGCCCTTGGAGTAGTCGATCTTCTCGCGGAAACGACCCGGTTCGCCGTGGATGCCTACGCCGAATTCCATCTCGTCGTCGCCGATTTCAAATGTCGGGTGACCTGCTGCCGGAACCGTGCAGGAAGTGAAAGCAAAACCGAAGGAGCGGACGTTGTCGATAACTTTGTTTGCAACGCGCTTGACTTCTTCGAGTTCTTTGCCTTGTTCTGCCGCGGCACCTGCGCACTTGTGAACGAGCACCGTGCCCGCAACGCCACGACGTCCGACCGTGTAGAGGGAGTCTTTGACAGCGATGTCATCGTTGACGTAGACTGCGTCGACCTTGATGCCGTCTTCTTGAGCGTCGGACATTGCATTGTTGAAGTTCATGCAGTCGCCGGAGTAGTTTTTGATGATGAGAAGTACGCCCTTGTCAGTCGCGCACTTTTTGATAGCATTGTAAACTTGGACTTGGGAAGGGGATGCAAATACGTCGCCGCAAACCGCAGCGTCAAGCATACCTTTGCCAACAAAACCTGCATGCGCCGGCTCGTGACCGGAACCGCCACCGGAGATAAGGGAGACCTTGTCTTCGTTGATGTCGACTTTCTTTACGATTTTGAACTTTTCAACAAATTCAAGTTCAGGATGTGCAGCGGCGAGACCGTGACACATATCGTAAACGAAAGATTCAGGTGTGTTCATAATTTTCTTCATAATATTTCTCCTTATGACGAGAGCGTGATGCCACGCCCTCAAAAAAATTTAAGGTACTCTCCGCGAGAGAGAGTACCTCTATTTCAAAAATTAGTCGTCGAGACCGTATGCGTATTCACGGCCGAGTCTGTCTGCTGTCTTGATTGCTGCAATAACCATTTCTTCTGTGACAGGGAATGGCATATTGTGAATGGATTCGTCAGGAATACATGTCTTTTGAGCAACTGCCTTGTATTCTTCTTCCGTGAGTTCTTCGCGGAGAACTTTGCCTTCTTTGACGTCTGTCATGAGGTCTCTGAGGCAAACAGGAAGACCGACTGTCAAGCAGAAGTCGAGAACTTCGTAGAGTTCTTCTTCAGGGCTGTTTTCGAGAACGAGTTGGCAGAGAGTACCGAAAGCAACGATTTCACCGTGCATACGGCATTTGTGAATGTCGTGTACGACTGTAAGACCGTCGTGGATTGCGTGTGCCGCTGCAAGACCGCCGGATTCAAAGCCGAGACCGGAGAGAAGGATGTTTGTTTCAACGATCTTCTCGAATGCAGGTGTCACGACATTGCCGTCGCAAGCCGCTTTTGCCTTTGCGCCGTCGGAGATGAGGTTTTTATAGCAGAGTTCCGCAAGTGCGGCAGCCGTGTGTGTGCCATAGCCGAGGAGAGTGCCTTTCTTTCTGTCCGCGCCGCATGGAAGTCCTGCGTTGACGTTGGAGAAGGAACGAACGTTTGCTCTTGCTTCGAAGTATGTGGAGAGTGCGTCGCCCATACCGGAAACGAGGAAGCGAGACGGTGCGTTTGCGATGACGTTGAGGTCGATAAGAACGACGGACGGGCTTTGACGGAAATATGCATAGTCGTCAAATTCGTGATCGTCCGTGTAGAGAACTGCGGAGTGTGACGTCGGAGCGTCTGTTGCTGCAATTGTCGGGCAGATGATGAGCGGGTTGCCTGCTGCGACGCACTTTGACGTGTCGATAGCCTTGCCACCGCCGAGACCGATCGTGCAAGCGCACTTGTTTGCCTTTGCGAACTCTTGGAGTTTCTTGACGACGTTTCTTGAGCATTCGCCTTTGAAGAGGTCGCTCGTGATGAATTCAACACCGTATTTCTTTTGTGTTGCTTCAAGTTTATCCTTTACGAGACCGAGTGCGAACGGGTCGCCGATAAGGAGTGCTTTCTTACCGAAAGTTTTGACGAAATAGCCGAGGTTAAGAAGTTCATCTTCGCCTTGGACATACTTTGTTGGACAAATAAATGCTTTTCTCATAAATTTTCTCCTTGTATGAGGTTTTATTGATGAGAATATTATATAACTTATAATTTACAATTTCAATACCCAAATCGCAAAAAAATGGCAGATTTTTAAGAATTTTTTGTGAAAAAGTTAAAAATTTTGAGTTTTTTAACAAATTTTTTATTAAAAATTGAAAAATGATAATTTCTCAAGACAAAATTTTTATAAAGTGCTTGTAATTATTTTCTAAATAATTATAATAAAATCATCAATACAATATATAAGGTGCATCATGGACATAGCAAAAACCATTCAAGAAAGAGTCGAGTGGATCAAAAATCTTCTTGCAACGACGGGAGCAAAAGGAATAATCTACGGCAACAGCGGCGGCAAGGACTGCACGCTCGTCGGCGCACTCTCGCGCATGGCGACAAAGAACGTACTCGGCGTCATAATGCCGTGTCAGTCAAAGCAAAACTACGGCAGCGATATGCAGGACGCTTTTGCGGCAGGCGAGAGATTCGATATTCCGCAAATCGTCATAGACCTCACAAAGGTAAAAGAGGACTTTTTGTCCGCCCTTGGCGACGAACTCACAAAGGACTCGGCAGGGGAGCATAGCGTCAAAATGGCGGGCGTCAACATAAATCCGCGCCTAAGAATGACGACTCTTTATGCACTCGGGCAGGCGAGAGGCTACCTTGTCGCAGGCACGGGCAACCTCGACGAGACGACGCTCGGCTATTTCACAAAGTGGGGCGACGGCGCTTACGATTTCAACCCTATCTCCGACCTCAACGTAGAGGAAGTGTACGCCTGTTTGAGATATTTGAACGCACCCGAAAACATCGTGTCCAAAGCCCCGTCCGCAGGGCTGTACCCGGGACAAACCGACGAACAAGAACTCGGCATCTCATACGCTGACGTCGACAAGTACGTCCGCGGTTTAGAGGTCGCCCCCGATGTGAGAGCCAAGATAGAAAAAGCCGAAAGAAGCACGGCGCACAAGAGAAGAATGCCGCTGGTGTTTCCAAACTGAGTTTGGAAAGTGAATTCTCACAAGCGAGGCTTGTTCAGTTAATTCTCGCACACTTCGTGTGATTTTGACCTGTTTTAGCCTGTTAGAATACTGATTTTGTGATTTTTGCGAGAGCGAGCAACCACACACAGAGTGTGGTTGTTTTAATTTACATGATAATGCCGTCATTTCGAACACTTCGTGTCTTTGTTATTGTTTTAGTTTTCAAAATAGCTTTTGGAAACGTGGTTGCTCTCAATGGGGTGTACGTGTAAAACCCTAAATGCAACACCCCTTCCTGCGTGACATTATCTGTGCGTTTTAAACCCTAAATGAAGTTTTCCCATCTCCTTCGTATGGTTCTTCCCACCGCGCCAGTACCGAACACAAGTCAAAATGCTCGATTTATGGAAAATGAGATGGTCGCATTTTGACCTTGCTATTCTCTACAAGGCTGTATACCCGCTCCGGGAAGCACCGTCGGTGCCCTCAAAAGTATCGTTCACTCATTATGCCACGCCTCTTTGGGCGAAAAAAGAACGGAGCCTCGCCGTCGAGGCGTACTGCGTATCAGTCGGGACACACTCACGCGGTCGTCGCCGTTGCGACTCCAATTCCGTCTTCGAATGAGTGAGTTAATTGACTTGCTACACTCTGAACAAGCTGTTATAAAATATTCATTTTTCCACAATTCCTCATTCCTAATTTCTCATTCCTCACTAGCAAAAATCGCCATTTTTTACCGTCAAAATATGACAAAAATTTCAACTTCTGACACGATAAAAAGTTTTGTCAAAAAAATGGTGATTTTTCGCTACAAATATATCGATTGGGTATTGACTTTGTTTTCTACATAATTTATAATCTTATTTATAAAACAAACAAATATCAACAAAGGAGGGGCTTTTTATGGCTCATTTAAGCGAAGTTGCGGCAAAGCGTGTCCACGAGATTTGCGACAAGTACGCAGACGAGAAGACACCGCTTATGATGATTCTCAGCGATATCCAAAAGTATTTCGGCTACATTCCTCTTGAAGTGCAAGAGATCGTCTCCGAAAGAACCGGCATTTCTGTCGCGGAAATCTACGGCGTCGTCACATTCTATTCTTTCTTCTCTTTGAAACCGAAGGGAAAGTATGTTATCGGTTGCTGTCTCGGTACTGCTTGCTACGTCAAGGGTGCTCAACAGATTATCGACAAGTTTTCAGAACTGCTTGGCGTCGGTCCGGGCGAGACGACAGAAGACGGATTGTTTACGATTGACGCGCTCCGTTGTATCGGTGCATGCGGTATTGCTCCGGCGGTTTCAATAAACGGCAAGGTCTATCCGAAGGTCTCCGTTGACGCCGTTCCAGGCATTATCGACGAATACAGACAAAAGGAGGCTACAAAATGATTAAGAATTTTGAAGAACTCGAACAAAAATGTGCTGAATGTTCGTCCTGTCTTGACGCGAAGTTTACGGGCTCTGACGGAAAGCGTCACATCGTGCTTTGCGGTGGTACGGGCTGTTTGTCCTCCCACTCCGACGAGATAAGAGCAAAATTTGAAAAGGTCATCAAGGAGAGAGGCTTGGACGACAAAGTTACTGTCAACCAAGTCGGTTGCTTCGGTTTTTGCTCTCAAGGTCCTTTTGTCAAGATTTATCCTGAGGACACACTCTACAGAATGGTCAAAATCGACGACGTCGAAGACATTGTCGAAACCGATATAGTGAAGGGCGAGATCGTCGAGCGTTTGCTCTACGTCGATCCTGCAACAAAGGAGAAAGTCACAAAGCAAGACGATATCAACTTCTACAAAAAGCAAGTTCGTATCGCGCTCCACGGTTGCGGAAGCATCAACCCTGAAAAGATCGAAGAAGGTCTTGGCGCAGGCGCGTTCCGCGGCCTTGCAAGAGCCCTTAAGATGGACAGACAAGAAGTCATCAACGAGATCCTCGCATCCGGACTTCGCGGTCGCGGCGGCGGCGGTTTCCCGACGGGAAGAAAATGGCAATTCGCATACGCGCAACCTGACGGCGAAAAGTACGTCGTTTGCAACGGTGACGAAGGCGATCCGGGCGCGTTTATGGACAGATCCATCCTTGAAGGCAACCCGCTTGCAGTCATCGAAGGTATGATGATAGCAGGTTATGCTATCGGCGCACAAAACGGCTATTTCTACGTCCGTGCGGAATACCCGATCGCAGTCAACCGCCTCAAGATCGCTATTCGCGAGGCTGAAGAACTCGGTCTCATCGGCGACAATATCCTCGGCACCGACTTCTCCTTCCGCGTACATATCAGACTCGGCGCAGGCGCGTTCGTCTGCG
>ONYW01000035.1 GCA_900322215.1 uncultured Eubacteriales bacterium
CTTATCTTTTAATTCCAAAATAATTCTCTGTGCTGATTTTGCTCCTATTCCTGGTAATTGTTTTAATGTATTTACATCTTCTGAAATTATTGCAAGTGCAAATTCCGTTGGCTCACATACATCCAACATTGATATGGCAGTTTTTGCCCCAATTCCACTTACAGAAATTAGTAATTCAAACATCCTTAATTCTTCTAGACTATTGAATCCAAAAATACTTATATCATCCTCTCTAACTCTGTAATATGTATGTACTTTTACAATATCTCCTATATCTCCTAATTTGTCTATTGCTGAATCTGACATAAATATTTTATATCCTAGTCCACCAACATCAATTACTACATATCCTGTCATTTTCATTTCTAATGTACCTTTTATATATGCTAACATAAATTTTCTCCTTTAAACCATTTGTATTTTATAATAACTGTTCACAATTTTATATATCATAAAAATATGTTGCTTCTAAATCTGCTTCATGTGTTAATAATGCAAGTGGATACTTTTTATAAGCAGCACCAATCGTATTATATAATTCTTTTGGTTCTGTATATCCCATATGCCAACGAATAGCATACTTTTCTTCTGGAGTTAATTTTATGTATTCTGTTATCATCATAACAGATTTTTCTCCATGTCCATAAGGAATAGTATCATCAACTGTATAATATGGAACCTTTTCCCATACTCCTAATGCATTTTTAGCATTTCTATAGTCAACTTTATAAAAATTTGCTTTACACAAATCATGTAATAATGGTACTAATATTAATGTTTCTGGATTTACATCAAGTGGCTCAATATTTGTTTCTACTTTGTGTTTCAAAATATCATAAACTTTTAAACTATGCTCTAAAAGCCCTCCTTCATAGCATCCATGAAATCTAGTGCTTGCTGGTGCTTTAAAAAAATCTGTCTTTTTTATAAAATCAATTAAATTTTCCATTCCATCTCTTTTTACTTGTCCTAATATATATAAAAATTTTTCTTCGTTATTCATAATCTTACCTCATTTTCTTTTATTCTCTTTGCATATTATATAAATTTTAAGATAAAAAGTCAATACTTCTGCAAACAAAATTTTGTATTATTCTATGCTTCAAAATTTTGACATATTCCTATTTTTTATGTATAATATTTACATACAAAGGAAGGATTTTATTATGAAATTTGTAAGAAAATTATTAGTTACAATTCTTATATTAATAATATTAATTTGTTCAGGTGCTCTTTTAATAGGTAAAATTTATTATGATAATGCTTTAAAAGAAAAACCACTTATAACACGTGTAGATGAAGTTACTGGGAATGCCAACTTTGTTAAATTTGAGGATATGTCTGCCGATTATAGAAATGCTGTTATAAGTGTAGAAGATCACAGATTTTATGATCATGGTCCAATCGATTTTATTGCAGTAGGAAGGGCAATTTTTAGTAATATTAAAAATGGTGAACTTCAAGAAGGCGGAAGCACAATAACTCAACAGCTTGCTAAAAATTTAGTTTTTAATCAAGATAAAACTTGGGTTAGAAAAATTGGTGAAATTTTTGCCTCTTATGATTTAGAGAAAAATTATAGCAAAAAAGAAATTTTTGAATTATATGTAAATACTGCTTATTTTGGAGATAACTATTACGGTATCTATAATGCAAGCTATGGTTATTACAATAAAGCACCAAAAGATTTAAATTTAAATGAATCTTCTATGCTTGCTGGTGTTCCAAATGCACCTTCAGTTTACGCTCCTACTGTAAATGCAGATTTAGCTAAAAAACGTCAAGCTCATGTTTTAAGTAAAATGGTTGAATATGGGTATATTACTCAAGAACAAGCAACTTCAATAAATTAGTAAAATATATTTTATTACCAATTGGTTAATTTAATTGTTGTAATTTGTATTTTTGGAAATTTTCTTCTAACTTATAAGTTAAAGTTCTATAATATCACTTATGGAGGTATATCTATGGACTTTGATTTAAAAGATTTTAGTTATAGATTAACTGTGTTATTAGATGAGTGTAACATGAAACAAAAAGATTTAGCAGAAAAAGTTGGTACAACCGAAGTTACAATTAGCAGATATATTAATGGTACAAGAGTTCCAAGAATTGATGTTGTTGCTAAAATTGCTTCTGTTTTTAATGTTTCATTAGATTATTTGCTTGGAATTTCAGACTTTTAATGTTAATAAAATTAATAAAGCAATAAGAAAAAAGCACCACTATGTGGTGCTTTTAAACTACAATTCTTTAAAACTGCTCAATTTTGATGAGGTGCTAGGAAGTCGCGTACGCGAACCCTAAGCGTACTTGGCGTACGTGACGGGCGAGCACCCGCAAGACTGACAACGCAGATCGCAAAAATGTGCAGTTTTATTTTATCTTGCGGGAGCGGTAGCGCAGGGCTTGAATCAAGAAGTAAACGCCGAGGGCGAGACCGACGCCGCCTGCGATGCCGAGCAGGCACCACCAAAGGACAGGGGAGACGCCGTTGCCGGATTTTGCGCGTTGCCACATACCGACAAGGGCTTCGCCGCGTGCGCCGAAGTCGCGCATAACGCCGAGTTTCTCGTTGATTTCGGGGTATCTGCCGATGTCGTCGAAGTATTCGTCGAGGTCATACTCGTTTTCTTCGATGAAGTCGCACACGTCCTGGTCGTTTTGGAGAGATTCCTTGTCGACGGCGCAGGTGTAGCCGATTTCCATAGAGTTGCGGATGCCTGACATCGGTTCGCACATATAGTCTATGAACATCATAGCGGCGAGTTTGTTGTTGACGGATTTTGGAACAACCCAACCGTCATACCAAATATTGCTGCCGATTTCGGGGACGTAGTAGCCGAGCATATAGTCGTCGGACTCTTCGTCGTAGCTTTCCTCTATCGCCCAAAGCGCGTCGCCGCTCCAAGCGAAGTCGGCGTATACGATCTCGTTGAGCATATCGTCTTTGCCGAAGTCAACCTCGTAGCCGGAGATATGGTCACGTTGCTTGGTAAGCACTTTTTCCGCCGCGTCAAGCATAGCGGTGTCCGTGCAGTTGATGAGGTCTCCAATCGAGTAGTCCTCATAGCCGTGTCCCGCGGGGAGGAGGTCATATTCTTTCATATAGAGGACTGCTGCGGCGTACGTGTCGCGGACGCTGTCCTTCATGAGGATCATATTCTCGAGATCCTCGTTTTCCTGGACGTTCCAAAGCACGCCCCAGCCGTATTCTTCGAGTTCTTCCTCGCTGACCTTGTTGACGTTGTAGAGTATGCCGAGCGTGCCCCACATATAAGGCACCATAAACTCCGTCATATCATACGTTTTGCCGTCGTTTGCCTTGATTTCTTTGAACATCTCGGAGATGACGTCCATGATTTCGTCCTCGACTTTGCCGTAGCCTTTGCCGAGAGAGGACATATTGTCAAAGTCGATATCCAGTTCTTCGAGGCGAGGTTGGAGTTCTTGATATATCTCCTTTTGGCTCATGAGGCAACCCGCCGTCAAGAGTTTTTCGATCGCGTATTCGCTCGGGCAAATAAGGTCTACGTTTGCGTCGCCTTTAAGCACCTTTGTCATCATGGTCTCGTTGGTGTCAAACGTGGTGTAGGTGATAGAGAGGGATCTTCCCGTGACTTCCTCGTAGTAGTCCGCAAAGTCGTCCAAAATGTCGGGATCTATATAGTCCTCCCAGTTGTAGATGACGAGTCTATCCGCACCGTTTGAAGAGGAAGTCTCCGACTTGTTGCAGGCGGAAAGGAGCGGAAGAAGCAAGCAGGCGACGATGGTGATAACAATAATGAGTTTCAACGACTTTTTCATTATTTTGCCTCCTTTGCTTTCTTCTTACCGCGGCTGACTTTGTAGACGTTTGTGCCGAGGACTGCCGCAACGATAATCACGAAGATAATGCTGAATATCGCATACCAGAACGGCTCCAAGCCTTGCACACGCGCGTCGGAATAGATGTAGGTGGACAGGGTGTTGATGCCCGTTGCCGCGCCTTTGTTGATTTGCGTGATGATAAAGTCGTCCATAGACATGAGGAACGCCATGACGAATCCGCTGAAAATGCCCGGTGCAATGATAGGAATCATAACTCTTGTCATCGCCTTCATCGGGTTCGCGCCGAGGTCGAGAGCCGCCTCGTAAGTGTTCGGGTCCATAGATTCGAGTTTTGGAAGCACGCTGAGTACGACGTACGGCGTGCAGAACGCGATGTGCGCGATGATGAGTCTAAGATACCCTTCGGGGAACGCGAACGTTACGAAGAAGATCATGAGCGATACAGCCATGACGATTTCGCTGTTGATGATAGGGAATTGGTTGACGTTTTCAACGACTCTTCTCATGCGCTTGCCGAGGTTGAATATACCGATAGAGGCGAACGTGCCCATGACGGTCGCAACGACCGACGAGATTGCGGCGATGAGGAAGGTGTTGCCGATCGCTTTCCAAAGTTCCGGAGATTTGTCCGACGTGAAGATCGCCTTGTACGCCTCGAACGTGAAGCCCTGCGAAAAGTTGAAGTTGGAACTGTTCGAGAAAGAGTAGATGATGAGAAGTACGATAGGCGCGTACAAAATCACGAGGATTATAAGGAGATAGAATTTTTCGAGTAAACTCTTGAATTTCTTTACCATAACGACCTCCTTACCGCATTAGAATTTGAGTTGAACGCGTTCATAACGAGGTTTGACAAGAGCACGAACACGAGCATGACGAGGGACATGATAGAGCCGACGCCGTAGAGTCCTTGCTCAAAACTCAGTTGGATAGAATCACCGAAAAGGAAGATTTTCCCGTTTGAGAGGAGTTGTGAAATCGCGTATGTCGAGATGGTCGGAATAAACACCATCGTGATACCGCTGATGATACCGCTGGTCGAGAGCGGGAGCGTAGTCTTGAGGAATACGGCAGCCTTGTTCGCGCCGAGGTCCTGCGCCGCTTCCGCATACGACTTGTCGATAGAGGAGAGCGTCGTGTGAAGAGGCATAATCATGAACGGCAGGTAGTTGTAGACCATACCGAACAGCACCGTGCCCATGCCGAGTTCTACGCCCATAGCGATAAATATCGCCTTTGTCGCAAGCGTACGAATGAGGAAGTTGACAAACATCGGCAGGATGTAGAGAAGGACGATGATCTTTCCGCTCGACATCTTCGAGCATATGTAGGCAACAGGGTAGCCGAGTATCAGGCAAAACGCCGTGGTGATTACGCCTACGAGCAGCGAGTTGCCGAGCACTATGAGGTTTGCGCGTGACGTGAAGAACGTCTTGAAGTTTTCAAGCGTCAGGTTGTTGTCGGAATCGAGGAAAGCATTGACGAGTATCAACACGAGCGGAATCACGACAAACAGCAACAAAAAGAGGATGTAAGGCACGCTAAACACCTTTTTTGTCAGCCTGAATTTTTTGAGTTTCAGTTTTGCCAACTTATTCTTCCTCCTTTTCCGTGTTGTCCGCGACGTCGTTGTCGTCTGCGAGCGCGTTTTCGTACTGTTCGGAGACTTCCGCCTCTTCGAGAATCTCTTCGACCGCGTTAAACTCTTCAGGCTCTTTTTCGCGGATTTCTTCGATATACGCCTGTTCTTCCGCGGTCAAAGTCTCGTCAACGACGACCTTTTCTTCTTGAACCTCGTTTTCGTCCCGCTTTTCGATGATAATCTTGTCAGGCGCGATCTTGATGCCTACGCGGTCGCCCTTGAACCAGTCGTAGTCCGTGTCGGCAAAGAAGTTGTAGTGATCGTCCGTGGAGAGGATCGCTTGATAGTAGCTTCCTTTGTAGATAGAGGAGACTACCGTTGCCGAGATCATACCGTCGTCCTCGTCGTCCGTGATTTCCACGTCGTCGAAGTCGATGATGACCTTGACGGGGGTGCCTGTCGGCAAGTCCGTCTTGCACTCGAAGTCCGTACCGCAAATATCCACGAGATTTTCGCCCGTGATGACCGTGTCGAGTTCGTTCATAAGGCGAGTCTTGTGCATGATATGGAGGTCGAACGGCTTGATATAGAGCCCGACCGTCTCGCCGACCGCATAGTTGGACGTATCGTGTGCGACGAGCTCGTTTTCGTTTGCGATGAGGGTGATTTGATAGTGGTCGCCCTTGAATACGGAAGAGATGACCTCTGCCGTGATGAGAGCGTCTTTGTCGTTTTTATCCTTGATTTTGAGGTCTTCGGGGCGGATGATAACGTCGATAGGCTCGTCCTTTTTGAAGCCCTTGTCCACGCATTCGAACACGTGGTCGCAAAATTCGACCTTGTAGTCGTCGAGCATGACGCCCGAAAGAATCGTGCTTTCTCCGATGAAGTCCGCAACGAACGCGTTTGCAGGCTCGTCGTATATCTTTTCCGGCGTCGCGATTTGCTGAATCTCGCCGTATCTCATGACGACAATCTTATCGCTCATCGTGAGCGCCTCTTCTTGGTCGTGCGTGACGTAGATGAAGGTGATGCCGAGGCGTTTGTGCATGTCCATGAGTTCGAGTTGCATATCCTTTCTCATCTTGAGGTCGAGCGCGCCGAGAGGTTCGTCGAGGAGAAGAACTTCAGGCTCGTTGACAAGCGCGCGTGCGATTGCGACGCGTTGTTGTTGACCGCCTGAGAGAGAAGATACGTTCCTGTGACCGTAGTCTTCGAGGTCGACGAGTTTCAAAAATCTATTGACCTTCTCCTTGATTTCCGCCTTCGTGTATTTGCGGAAGAGTTGAACGGTTTCGCCCTTCTTGTTGACTTTCGTGCCGTTTGGAACAACTTTGAGTTTGAGACCGAACGCTATGTTGTTGAAAACGTTGAGGTGAGGAAACAGCGCGTATCTTTGGAATACGGTGTTGAACGGGCGGAGGTGCGGAGGAACGTTTGTTATGTCCTTGCCGTTGTAAATGATTTTTCCGCTTGTAGGCATTTCAAAACCGGCGATCATTCGAAGTGTCGTCGTTTTTCCGCAGCCGCTCGGACCGAGCAAAGTGACAAATTCGCCACGCTTTATCGTGAGGCTTGCGTTTTTCACCGCGGCTTTTACGTCGTACGTCTTGTAGACGTTGCGGAGTTCGATAATGTTGTCAACAGGTGTGATGTTTTTCATAGGCTGTTTCCTTTGTTTCCTTATATTTGGATTTAATATAAATTTATCATGCTATTTACTATAAATATAAACACACATTTATAGTCTTGTTTCCTGCCTCTTGAGTTATATGTCGCAAGCGACGTGACATGCTGCCTTGCAGCGCCATGGATAAAAAGCTATATTCTTCCACAACTCACGGCAAAGCCGTGAATATCACTTGCGTCAAGCAAATATCACTCGCCGTAAAGCGAATATCACTCCCACAGGGAATATCACTCGTTTCGATGCTCTGCATCAAAACGTAGGCGGGCTTGCTATCCACAGCACGACGACTTTTTCGTTCGTGCGGTTTTCAAGGTGATGAGGTTTTTCGGACGAGTAGTAAAACACTTCGCCCTTTTTCACGTTGTACGCGGATTTGCCGATGTGGAGAGTGAGACTGCCTTTTAGGACGTATCCAAATTCTTCACCCTCGTGAGGCACGTCCTCTTCGAGTGCGGAGTGAGGCTCTATCGTCACGCGAATAGGCTCCATCTCGTTTTTTTGCGCGTTTGGCACAAGCCATTCGATCTTGTGCGTAGGCGCGATTTTTTCAATGAACTCCGCTTCCGTAAACACGGCTTTTTCTTGGTTCTCATCACGGAAAAACTCGGCAAAAGTCGTGCCGAGAGCGTTCAGAATGTCTTCGAGCGTCGTGATAGACGGTGAAGTGAGTTCGTTTTCGAGTTGCGAGATGTATCCCTTTGTGAGTTCGCACCTGTCCGCGAGCTCCTCTTGAGTGAGGTTTTTTTGAAGTCTCAAACGCTTGATTTTGATGCCGAGTTCCATGCCATTCTCCAAAACACAATGCGTGTCGTATGTTTACCTTGTCTAAACTTTTGCCTCGGTTTAGCAAAAATCAACGCAAAGTTTACAAGGTTTCGCAATTTTAAGTCAAAAGTTTAGCAAAACTAAACTTTATTTGATAAAATGATTATAGAGAAAATGCAGGTCTATGTCAAATATATTTGACACATTTTTCTACATTTTTACATTTTTTTGTTGTGCTGAAAATTGCAAGGGCGACAAATCGGAGGTTTTGTGCCGTCTTTGCAACCTTATATAATCTTTAGAAATTTGCTTTTGCGCTTTTGCGGTGTTATAATAAGGACGTAGAGACAGAGATCAACTCTACCGCGTGGGGCAAAGTCCCCGAAGGAGGCACAATTATGAAAACGAAAATATTGACCGTGCTGCTTCTCGTCGTGCTTGTGATGATGGTAGGGCTCGTTGCGCTTGTCGGATGCAACCCCGACGACATCACGCACTTCCGCCTTGACCTGAACGACAAGGACGCGGATTATACGCAAGAATACAGAGAGGCGAACGGCATAGAATCAAAAAACATCATCAAGGTCGTCAACAAGGATCTATACAAGAATTTCTCAACGGGCTTGCCAAAGGGTAGCGATATGGTCGCCCCTGCAGGCAAAGCGTTTGCGGGTTGGTATTTCGACAATACCAACTTCGAGGGAATGGAATTTTCCGCATACAACTGGAACAAATTCCAACGCGACGCGGCGGACGACGCAAAGAAGTATGTCCTTTATGCTCGTTGGATTCCTGTCGGACAGCAAGTCGTCTACTTTGACCTTGACAACGACAAGGCGGATTTTGAAGACTCATACCGCAAAACTCACAACAACTTTACGCATCGCTCGCCTGAATTTGTCGTGACGAGTACGACTATAATCGAGAAGATGCTCGCCATGCCAAAGTCCACGGACGTGAAGGCGCCGAGCGACGCAAACTTTGTCGGTTGGTACTTTGCTGACGACAATACGGAATTTACTCCCGATAACTACCGGGCACACGTCGAGGCGGGCGCCGTCCAAATGCGCGTAGTAGCAAGGTGGGAAGACAAGGACAAAGCGTACGTATATTTCATGTTGCCGGAAGCGGACTGGGAAGCAGGCAAGAGATTCGATTTCAAGCAAGAACAAGCGTCTTATGCGATTGTCGTGCAAGAGAATTTCTCCGAAGTCCAAGACGCGCTCCCCGCAACGGACAGCATAATCTATCACAAGTTTGAAAAATCCACGAGCGAATACGTCGATTATTCGAGCGGAAACGAATTTGCGACTTTCGAGTGGAAGATAGGCGTGTTTGACGACGACTTTAAGGAGCAAGATAGACTGACATTGAACGCTACGAATTGGGCGCTCGTCACGGCAGGACTTGACAATTACGGTGCGGTTTACCTCGTGCTTGACTACACGTTAAAGCCTGAGTATGAACCGGAAACGGCGCAATAAATCGCAAAACGATAGCAAGAAAAAACCCGAGCGTTTGCTCGGGTTTTAATTTGCTATATAAGGCAACGAAGTTGCTTAATCCGCTCCGTTTACGTCCCAGTTGGTGATTTCGTTGCCGTCGCTGTCCTTGAAAGAACCGAGTACGATGCAAATGAGGTCCACGAGCCAGCCGATGCCCAAGACGCCGCCCGTCAAGAGCCAAAGCACGCCCGTGCCTATTTTGCCGACGTAGAAGCGGTGAATGCCGAGTTCTCCGACGAGAAGGCAGAGAAGTAAAGTTATGAGTCTTGATTTTTTTGACATAGTTTTCTCCTTTGGATAATAATTTGTTTACAAAGTAGTGTGTGCGTTTTGTTTTGAAAAAATGTTTGAAAATTCAAAAGCCGCGGTTTTTATTCTTCGTCTTTCAAATCTTCATACTTTTGCACGAGCGTTCCCGCTTCGCCGAAGAGTTGCATAGAAAACTCGTCCGGGTAGGGATATTTGTAGATAACGCGCTTGATACCGCTGTTTATGATGAGGCGAGTGCAAATAGTGCAAGGCTGGTGCGTGCAGTAGAGCGTTGCGCCTTCAAGGGATACGCCGAGTTTCGCCGCTTGGCATATTGCGTTTTGTTCGGCGTGCACGGCATAGCACTTTTCCGCTTGCGTACCGCTTGCGATTCCGAGGCGGTCGCGCATGCAATAGCCTTTGTCCCTGCAGGGGGTGACGCCGGCAGGCGCTCCGTTGTAGCCCGTCGTGAGAATGCGCTTGTCGCGTACGATGACGGCGCCGATGGCTCTGCCCGCTCTCGCGCAACTTGTCCAAGTGGAGACGAACTCCGCCATATTCATAAATCTTTCATCCCATTTGTTCATAAGACCACCCGTATATTTGGATTTATAAAATAATATTATCATACAAAAAGACAATATTCAACACGCGAACGCAAATTTTGTGCCAAAAATAAAAAAATAATTGGCATAATATATTGACTTTTTCACGGCTCGGGTATATATTATTAGCAGTCAAGCACCGAGAGTGCTAAATCTCAAGGAAATTATTTATCGGAGGCATATATATGGCAATCAAACCATTGTTTGACAAAGTTGTCATCAAGGCAATCGAACAAGACGAAAAGACGGCAAGCGGTATCGTTTTGCCGGGCGCAGCAAAGGAAAAACCGCAACTTGCGAGAGTTCTCGCAGTCGGTCCAGGCGGTATGGTTGACGGAAAGGAAGTCAAAATGCAAGTGAAGGTCGGCGATACGGTGCTCTACAGCAAGTACGCAGGATCGGAATTTAAGATTGACGGCGAAGAGGTCGTTATCGTAAGACAAGCGGACATCCTCGCAATCGTAGACTAAGGAGGCGGATTTTTATGGCAAAACAATTCAAATATGGCGATGACGCAAGAAGATCTTTGGAAGCAGGCGTCAACGCAGTTGCAGATACAGTCAAAATCACACTCGGTCCAAAGGGTAGAAACGTAGTTCTTGACAAACCCTACGGCGCACCGCTCATCACAAACGACGGCGTGACGATAGCAAAGGATATCGAGGTCAAGGACCCGTTTGAAAATATGGGCGCGTCCATCATTCGCGAAGTCTCCACAAAGACGAACGACGTGGCGGGCGACGGCACGACGACCGCCGCAGTGCTTGCACAGGCAATCGTAAAGGAAGGACTTCGCAACGTTGTCGCAGGCGCAAATCCGATCGTCCTCAAAAAGGGCATAAAGGTCGCGACGGACGCCGCTGTTGCGGAACTCAAAAACATCTCCAAAGATGTTGAAGACAAGACGGCTATCGCGCAAGTCGCTTCGATTTCCGCAGGCGACGAAGAGATAGGCAGACTCATCTCCGACGCTATGGAAAAGGTCGGCAAAGACGGCGTTATCACAATAGAAGAGGGCAAGGCTATGGAGACTGAACTCTCAGTCGTCGAAGGTATGCAATTCGACCGCGGTTACGTCTCACCGTATCTCGTCACCAACACGGACAAGATGCAGGCGGAACTCGACAGCCCTGTTATCCTCATCACGGACAAGAAAATCTCTAACATTCAAGAGATACTTCCTCTTCTCGAGCAAGTTCTCAAAAACGGCTTGAAACTCCTCATAATCTCCGACGACATCGAGGGCGAAGCGCTCACGACTATCATCGTCAACAAACTCAAAGGCGTGTTCAACGTCGTAGCGGTCAAGGCGCCGGGCTTCGGCGACAGAAGAAAGGCGTATCTTGAAGATATCGCAATTCTTACAGGCGGTACGTACGTGTCTTCCGACCTCGGCTACGAACTCAAAGACGTCACGCTCGATATGCTCGGCAGGGCAAAGAGCGTCGTTGTCGAAAAGGACAAGACGACTATCGTCGGCGGCTTTGGCGAACAACAAAATATCGCGTCTCGTGTCGCGCAAATCCGCGCCCAAATCGCAGAGAGTACGTCGGATTATGACAAGGAAAAACTCCAAGAACGCCTTGCAAAACTTGCAGGTGGCGTAGCGGTCATCGGCGTCGGCGCGGCGACGGAAGTCGAGATGAAAGAGAAGAAACTCAGAATCGAGGACGCTCTCAACGCAACTCGCGCGGCAGTCGAAGAAGGTATCGTCCCGGGCGGCGGCGTTGCGCTCCTTTCGGTTGTTCCTGCAGTCAAGAAAGCGATTAAAGGGCTTGAAGGCGACGAACTCACAGGCGCGAACATCGTACTCC
Source organism: uncultured Eubacteriales bacterium (assembly GCA_900322215.1). GTDB lineage: Bacteria > Bacillota > Clostridia > Christensenellales > CAG-917 > CAG-475. Next base: position 12,042 of record ONYW01000035.1, read on the forward strand.
GCGCGTTGGAGGCTCCTATCCGTCAAATCGCCGCAAACGCAGGCATAGACGGCGGCGTCGTTGTCAACACGATTCAAAACGCAAAGAAACAAAACTACGGCTATGACGCGGCAAAAGAAGTCTATTGCGACATGGTCAAGAGCGGTATTTTGGACCCGACAAAGGTCACGCGTTCCGCACTTCAAAACGCGGCGTCCGTTGCAAGCACGTTGCTCACAACCGAGGCACTTGTGACAGACATAAAGGAGCCTGTGGCACCGCCTATGCCAGCTCAAACCCCAGACATGTATTAAAAACCGTGTGATTTAGCGACTAACTTTGTCAGAGCCCGTTTGTTCGAGGGTCACGTACTACTTGTACGCTCATCTCTCACAAACGGGCTCTTTCGCGTTATTCATCAAAAACGCCGACACACAAATGCGTGTCGGCGATATGTTTTTTTATAATATTTTAATTACATTTTATAAAACTCTATCCGCATTTAATTTCAAATCATTCAACTCAAAATCGCTATAGAAATCGTGCAGTAGATTATGAGCGACAAGGCGTCGACGATGGTCGTGATGAAAGGACTTGCGACGACGGCAGGGTCGAGTTTTATCTTCTTTGCAAAGAGAGGGAGCAGGCAACCGACAAACTTTGCAAGTACGATGGTTATGAACATCGCGAGCGACACGACAAGCGACGTCACGACGTCGTAGCCGTCAAAGCGGAAGAGCAGTCTGTCTATGAGTTGGAGTTTTGCAAAACACGCAAGTGCGAGTACGAGTCCGAGCAGAATCGATACTCTAAACTCCTTAAACATAACCTTAAACACGTCTTTCGGTTCTAAATCGCCGATAGCGAGGGCACGAATGACTGTGACCGAGGCTTGCGAACCTGCGTTTCCGCCCGTGTCCATAAGCATAGGCACGCAGGCAAAAAGAACGGTGGAGATAGCGGCGAGTTTTGACTCGTACGAGTTGATGATAAGCCCCGTGAACGTGGCGGATACCATGAGTATAAGCAGCCACGGCACGCGGTTGAGCCATATTTGCCATACGCTTTGCTCGAGGTACGGTCTGTCGGACGGGCGGATAGCCGCCATTTTTTCGATATCTTCCGTCGCCTCCTCTTCGATGACGTCGAGAGCGTCGTCAACCGTGATGATGCCGACGATCCTGTTTTCTTGATCGACAATAGGCACCGCCGTCAAATCATATTTTGAAAACAGGGAAGCGACGTATTCTTGGTCGGCGTACGTGTCGGCGGAGATGACGTCCGTCTCCATGATAGTTTCGACAATCGTGTCGTAGTCGTTTAGAAGCAGCGTCTTGACGGATACGACGCCGAGCAGCCTTCGCGTCTCGTCGGTCACGTAGCAGGTGTAGATAGTCTCTTTGTCAACCGCCTGCCGTCTTATGCAGTCAAAGCACTCCTTGACAGTCCAATTGCGCTTCAATGACACGTATTCGACCGTCATAACGCTTCCCGCGCTGTCCTTCGGGTATTTGAGGATTTGGTTGATGAGTTTTCTTGTCTCAGGGTCTGACTGGTTGATGATACGTGAAACGACGCTTGCGGGCATCTCCTCGATGACGTCAACGGTATCGTCAAGGAACATCTCGTCAAAGACGGATTTAAGTTCCGCGTCCGAAAAGGCGTTGATCAAATATTCTTGCGTATCGCTGCTGACTTCGACAAAGACTTCCGCGGCGTTTTCCTTTGTGAGCAGGCGGAAGAGAATGAGCGCTTGACGCTCGTCGTCAGCCCAAAACTCGTCGAGTAGGAGCGCTATATCCTGCGGATACATATCGTTGAGTTCGAGTTTCAGTTGAGCGTAGTTTTTTGCTTCTAAGAGGATTTTGAATCTTTCGAGCATTTCGACCTCCTTTTCTTGCGGCGGGGAGAACAAAAAAACCGTGCTTGCAACAGCACGGAATACACACAAATATGCAAATCCTACCATTACAAGCTTTAGCATCATCGGGCGATGAAATTGCGTTAGACTGCGCCTTGGTTTCGACGCCGTCTGCTAACCGCGCGACAATGTGTCTCCACATTTTGTCGGTAGCAATCCGTATCCCGATGGTAGCCTCACCTACCGGAGATTTTTACTACTGTTATCTTATGATTTATTTTTGAATGTGTCAACGGTTTGAAAGACATTTGTTTGTTATATTGAAATTTTTTTTTCGCGCTCATACGGCGTATAAGATTTAATATTCGCGAGACAATTGAATATATCAATAAATACACGAGCGGCAAGCGCATGCGAGCGCAAACAGTCATACAAATCTTTCTCGCGCATACAACTTAGTATGAGAGAAAGGCGAGTGAAGGGAGAAAGGGACAAAGGCAATCTCTTTGTCGTTGCGGTCATAGTGCTGTCTTTTGCAGTGACGCTCGGGTTGTCGTTCATCTTTTCGGGGAAAGGATTTTTGAGTCTTGCCGGAGTCTTTGACAAAGAAAGCACGAGGAGTTTTTATGCCGTTGCCGTCGGCGGATACGGAGATATGACGCTCGCAAGAAACAGCGCGGAACTGATAAAATCTCGCGGAGGGGCAGGCTACGTGCGCTCGGAAACCAAGGACGGAATTGAGAATATAGAGATAATTTTTGCCGTCTACAAGGACAAAACTCCGGCGGAAAAAGTCTTGGAAACCCTCGGCGACCACACGGCGTATATCAAAGAAATAACTGTCAAAGAGAGCAGTTATTCCTGGTGCGAGGGCGACTTAAAACAAGCCGTCAAAGAGGCAATGACCTATTTTGATTTGACCTTTGACAAACTGTTTGAAGTCTCGAATTCTCTCAACGACAACACGCTGAGCGTGGGCGACGCAAAAACGCAAATACGGGTTTTATATACACATATTGAAGATATAAAGTCCGCTTTTTATCAAAATACGCAAAAAGAGACAAAGCCGCAAATCACCGAAATCAAACTTGCTCTCATCACAGCCCTTGCCCTCCTCGACGGCATAGAGTACGGCTCCGTCGCCTCGACTTGCTCGTCAATAAGATACGCGCTTGTGCAGGTTGTATTTTGTTATCAATCACTCATGACAACTGTGTGATTGAGCGATTTTCTGCGTCAGTCTTTCGTGCGCTCACCGTCATGTACTTCTTGTACATTAGGCGGCTCGCGTGCGCGACTTCGAAAGAGTGTGAGTACAGTTTTAACAAACACACGAAGTGTGAAATTTTTCTTGCTATTAAAGTGTATTTAGTTTATAATACTATTTATGGCATACACTTCATTATATCGCAGATATCGTCCCGACACCTTCGACAAGGTTATCGGACAAGACCATATCGTGCGAACACTCAAAAACCAAATAGAAACAGGTCAGGTCGGGCACGCTTATATCTTTACGGGCACGAGGGGCACCGGCAAGACGTCCGTCGCAAAAATTTTTGCACGCGCCGTCAACTGCTTGCATCCTGTGGACGGCTCGCCTTGCGGAAAGTGCGAAAACTGCATAGAACTTGCAAGGAGCGGGAATTTTGATATTCTCGAAATCGACGCCGCGTCCAACAACTCCGTCGATCAGGTGAGGGAACTTACCGAAAAAATCAATTTCCCTCCGACGATAGGCAAATACAAAGTCTACATCATAGACGAAGTTCACATGCTCTCGAAGGCGGCGTTCAACGCGCTTCTCAAAACTCTTGAAGAGCCTCCCGCGCATGCGATTTTTATCCTTGCGACGACTGAGATTCATCAAATTTTGCCAACGATACTTTCCCGTTGCCTCCGCTTTGACTTCAAACTCGTTTCAAACTCCGTCATTGCGGAGCGTATTCGCTACATATTTGACGATATAGGTTGCAAATACGAGCCGGGTGCGGTCGAACTTATCGCCGCGTCGGGCAACGGCTCCGTGCGTGACGCGCTCTCCGTTGCGGATATGTGTGTGAGCTATTGCGAAGGAAACGTCACCTACAAGGGCGTACTTGAAGTTCTCGGCGCTTCGGACCCTAAAAAACTCGATTCGCTTTGCACGGCAATCGCGGACGGAGACGTTGACAGGTCGCTGAGGGAAGTCGCGGAACTTCTCGACCTCGGCAAGAGCGTGACGATCTTGGCCGGCGACATCGCAACGACTTTTAGAAACGTGCTGTACATTCAAAACTGCTCGTCCGCAAAGCAGCTGCTCGCACTCCCGGACGACATATACGCTTCGCTCAAAGTCATGGCGGACAAGTATTCGACGGAGAAGTGTCTGTCCATTATGAAGATTATGACGGGGCTTGAGGGGGAACTCAGGTATTCTTCTCAGC
>ONYW01000037.1 GCA_900322215.1 uncultured Eubacteriales bacterium
GTCAGCTTCCTCGTAGGTAAACTTCGTCTTTATATCTGCGAAAAATCTATAGCCGTCGGTCTTGGCTCCCGGGAGAGGCTCTATGTCTCCATTTCCGGTTCCGATGACTGAGACGTCTGCTGAAAGGCTTCCTAAGTGAAGGTTTACCTCGGTCGCAAAGTCCTTATAGCTATAGTCTTTTGTGTCAACCAGTCCTAAAAGCCTCATGCCGAAGGCAAAGCCTGCTGCGTCATCGAGGCCGATATTTCCGATGTCAAAGAGCAGGTCGAGGTAATCGATCCCGTTCGTCTCCACATCTGTAAAAATGACCGGAAGGCCCTCGCGGATGTAGATTTTTTTATTTATAGGGCGGACCTTCTTCTCGAGGTCGTCACGCTCTTTCTTGAGTGCGGAAACTTCTTTCTTCGGAAGGAGTTCGAACTCACCGATAAGTTCCATTTGATTGATCTTGTTGAGTCTGTCAACTCTTGTGCGGATAGTCTTGAAGTTTGTGAGCGTACCGCCAAGCCATCTTTGGTTGATGTAGAACATGTTGCAGCGCTCTGCTTCCGCCTTGATTGCGTCTTGCGCTTGTTTCTTCGTGCCGACGAAGAGGATGGATTTGCCCTCTTGTGCGACGCTCTTTACAAATTGGTAAGCGGCTTCGACGTGGTCAACGGAGATTTGAAGATCGATAATGTGAATATCGTTTCTCGTTGCATAGATATACTTGCTCATTTTTGGATTCCAACGCTTTGTTTGGTGTCCAAAGTGTACGCCTGCTTCAAGCAAGGCTTTCATTGATGTTACGGCCATTGTGTGGTCCTCCTAAATATGTTTTTACCTCCCCGAGTTTCAATGTCTGCACTACCAATAAAGGAACACAGCAAACTCCGCTCGGGTGTGCGGTCTTTTGGAATTATATATTATATAAAAATATTTTGCAATCAAATTTAAGGTCAATTTTGACTATTTTTTCACTTTTTTGAACAATTTTTGACTTTTTAGCCGAGGCATAAAGAAAATCGGACGCATTTTTCGTCCGATTTATCATTGTTAAGAGCCTACACTTAGTCGTTGCAGCAGCCCGAACAGCCTCCGCAGTCCCCCGAGTCCGAGCAACCCTCGCAACCCGAGCATCCTCCCGGGTTTTGCATGCTCTCTTTGAGCGCCTTTTCATACTCCTCCGCTTCGTGCATGAATTTGTCAAAAACTTCTTGAAGGAGTTTTTCGTCTTCAATAGGAATAAGAAAGTTCTCTTCGTCGTCCTCGTCGCCGAGTTCGTAGATGAGGAGTTCGTTGTCGTCGATATCGTCGAGGTGCTCGGCAGGTTGCAAAATGACGAATTGTTTGTCTTTGTAATCCATGATTTCAAGCACGTAAAACTTCTCGTCTTTGTCGGTTGCTTCGTTGTAAAGAACGATCATATCGTCTTCGAGTTCTTCAAACTCTTTCTCAGAATCTTTTGCCATAATATTCTCCAAATAGTTATTTTCTATCAACTCAATTTACTATGTAAATTGTATCAAAACGTATGACTGTCGAGGTAGGATTGCAAAATGATGGTTGCGGCAACTTTGTCGATGACTTGTTTGCGCTTTTCACGCCTTACGTCGGCGTCAATGAGCATACGCTCGGCCGAGACGGTCGTGAGTCTTTCATCCTGATAGACGACGGGCAGCCCGCTCTCTTTTGCGAGCATATCGCCGAACTCTCTCGTGACTTCCGCACGCGGTCCTTCCGTTCCGTCCATATTCTTCGGCAGGCCCAGGACAAACATATCCGCGTCCTCTTTCTTTGCATACTCGCAAAAATAGCGGATATCAGCCTCCGCGTCCCCTTTCTTGCGCCAGTAGGTCTCTCTCGGATTTGCTGTTATTCCGAGGAGGTCGCTGACTGCAACGCCTATTCTTACGTCTCCGACGTCAAGTGCTATTTTGTGTTTGTACATACTCTCTTTTTTTGGCTATGCCTACTCTGCTGTTAGTCACACAGTTTCACTTTGGCTGTTTGCGAACAATTTGCCACTACATCAAAACTGTTTGTATAGTATCTCAAATCCAAGCGGTTAGATAGCGGATTTACATATATTTGTGCAGTTCGTCAAAGTTTGTTCCGCTCTTCTTGCCTTTTGCCGTGCGCTCTTCTTGTCTGCGCTTTATTTCCTTTTCAAATCCGTTGTCGGACGGCTCGTAGAATTTCGCGTCCTTTATCTCGTCGGGCAAATATTGTTGCTCAACCCAACCGCCGTAGTCGTGCGGATACTTGTATCCGCTGACGACCTCATCTTTTCCCTTATAGTTCGGATCGCGAAGATAAAGAGGCACAGTCTCGTGCTTTATGGTTTTTACGGCTTTTTCCGCGGAATAAAGAGCCTCTACGACCTTGTTTGACTTAGGCGCTTCGCTGACGTAGATTATCGCCTCCGTGAGAGGAATTCTCCCCTCGGGGAGACCTATCCTTTCAAACGCCGCAACCGCCGCTTGTGCGACGACTATCGCGTTCGGATCGGCAAGTCCGACGTCTTCGCATGCGTGGATCATTATTCGCCTGCCGATAAGAAGCGGATCGCAACCCGCCTCGATGAGCCTCTCCGCCCAATATACAGCCGCCGAACTGTCGCTTCCTCTCATACTCTTTATGAATGCGGAAATCATGTCGTAGTACATGTCGTCCGTGAGACTGAGCGCCTTTTGTTGTATAGACTGCTCCGCTTCGTCCTTTCCGACGTGGATCACGCCGTCAGCGGACGGATGAGTGGTGAGCGCCGCAAGTTCGAGCGCGTTGAGCGCTGTACGCATATCGCCTCCGCTTGCCCAGGCAAGGTGGTTATACGCCTCGTCGGATATGGAAATATTCATATTTCCAAGTCCGCGTTCCTTGTCCTCGGCGGCGCGTTTTAAGCCCGTCAAAATGTCCTGTTCGGACAGTCTCGAGAAGGAGAAAACACGACACCTCGACACGATTGCGCGAGTCATGGACACGTATGGATTTTCAGTCGTGGAGCCGATAAAGATGATATACCCTTGCTCTATCGCTTGCAAAACGCTGTCAGACTGAGCCTTGTTCCAACGATGACATTCGTCGAGGAGCAAATACGTGCGCTTTCCGTACATTCTGAGCAGGTCTCTTGCGTCCTCTATCACCTTTTTGGCGTCGGCAACGCCGGAGGTCACCGCGTTGAGTTTCACAAAGTTTGCGTTCGTATTCTCGGCGATTATGTTTGCAAGCGTGGTTTTGCCCGTCCCCGGAGGGCCGTAGAAAATGCAACTGCCGAGTTTGTCCGCGGCAATCGCCCTACGCAAAAGAGAACCTGCGCCGACGATCTTCCCTTGACCGAGAAATTCGTCTATCGTGCGAGGTCTCATACGCTCCGCAAGCGGAGCCATCTTTTCTACGTTGTTTTGCAAATCGAACAAATCCATTGACAAGATTATATCAACAAAACTTTACTTTGTAAAGAAATAAACGAAAGAAAGCAAAACTCGTCAATATCGCAGTGCAAAGCGAATATAATAAACCGTGCGAGAGTATTCAAAGAGGAGATATTCAAGAGACTTTTCGGATATGAAACCGAAGTTCGTGCGGGTTGTCATCGCACTTCTCGTCGTTGTTTTGGTGTTTATATTTTGCACGATATACTTTCGCAAAAACATCGTCCCGACCGTCATGGGAAGTTCCGTCGCAAAGGTCAGAGCGATTGCTACAAATCAGATAAACCTCGCCGCAACGAGCGTTCTAAACGGTGGAATCACCTATGACGAACTGTTTGACGTGCAATACAACAACGACGGCGACGTCGCGCTCATCCGCGCAAACTCCCCTCGCATAAACTCGATTGCAAGAGAAATCGCAAACCTTGCGCAGGCAAATCTCGACAGCCTCGGCACGGTTGAGGTGGAAATCTCGGCAGGAACGTTCACGGGACTTGCACTTCTTACGGGCTTCGGTCCCGACGTAACTATAAAAATCGTCCCGATAGGCGCGGCAAACTGCGATTTTGTCTCGTGTTTTCAGTCGGCGGGAATCAACCAAACTTTTCACAAGATTTATATCGACGTCTATGCCGACGTCAACATCATCACCCCGATAGACGAGCCGACTGTGCAAGTCAAAGCGGAAATCTTGGTGTGTGAAAACCTTATAGTCGGCAAAGTGCCAAGCACGTATCTCGGCATGCAGGATTTGTCAACAATGTTTGACCTTACGCCGTAAACACGCAAAACGTCAGGTTTACTCAAAGAGCAACGACCAAGCAACTTTCGCTTTCAAACAAGTCTTTCACTACATAGAAAAGTTTTCTTTTAAAAAACGTTGCTTGCAACTGAATATTACGCTAAATCTTTTTAGAGCGCGAGCGAGAGATTAGTCCGAAGACAAAACCACAGGTTATAGCGGTAGTCAACCCTGCGGCTACTGCCGACAGTCCACCCGTTATCGCTCCCAAAAGTCCTTCCTTTTGCGCGCCTTCCAATGCACCTTTTGCAAGATTAGAGCCGAAACCGACGATAGGTATCGTAATCCCCGAATGAGCAAATTCCTTTATATACTTGAAGGCACCGCTCACTTCGAGAATAACGCCGACAATCATATACAGCACCAAAATCCTTGCGGAGGACATCTTTGTTTTGTTGATGAGGATTTGTCCAACCATACACACGAGTCCGCCGACGGCAAACACTTTCAAATAATTCAAAAATACTTCCATATTCACCATATTTTGTCAAAAGTCTTATAAAATCGCTTTGATTTTAGAAAACATTTCTCGTTTTTAGCATTTTTTATAATACTTTATTGTTACTTTTACGTTTTATCTACATTCGGTGGCTGATGTTCCCTCTACTCTACCTCACCGCTTGCGGGCTCGGTTTCTATGCAAAAAGCGTGCGCTATGCCGGGAATGGTCTCCTTTTGGAGCGGAGTATCCTTGTTGAGAAGCGCACCCGTAGCAACGACGACGATACGTCTAAACTTCCCTTTTTGCAAGTTTTTCAAAATATAACCGTTAAAAACAGTATTAACGCACCCCGCTCCCGATCCGCCTTGAAAGGTTTGTTGACGCGGTTCATAATAACTTGCGCCACAGTCCGTATAGTAGTCAGGAAGAGGCATTCCTTCTCTTTCAAACAAGTATTGCAGCGTTTGCTTACCAAATCTACCGAGATCTCCCGAAAATATTCCGTCGTAGTCGGCAGGCGTTGTCTTTGTGTCGTTAAAGAAAGTCATAAGCGTATCGAACGCCGCAGGCGCCATCGCCGCCCCCATATTCGACTCGTCGTCAATGCCGAGGTCCACAACTTTTCCAACCGTTCCGCACGTTATTTTTACATAGTGAGTCGGCGCCGTCCCGTAATCGTTGTGTTCTCTTGCAAAATTCTCTTCAAAGATATTGGATTTATCTTTATTTAGCACTTTTTTTTGCTTTTCTATGCTCTTTTTGTACTTTTCGAGAGTTTTATCGTCAATATTCAGCGTTTTGTCTATGGCGATAACGTCGTCTTGATACACCTGACGGTTTTCAAGCGCAGGTCTTTCCGCACTCAACACAGTACAACCCGTCCCTGTCACCGTCCATTGCGCCGTCGGAGGACGCTGGTTGCCGAGTTCGAGCGGAAATCGGTACTGCCTCTCCGCGGAGGAATAATGCGATGATGTCGAACACGTTACAAAACGGGCAAATCCGCCGTCTATCAGCATAGAACCGAGCAAAACAGCCTCGGTAAACGTCGAGCATGCGTTGTACAAGCCAAAAAAAGCGGTCGGAAAGTTTCTTGCGGCAAGCGCAGTCGGCGCACATTCGTTGATAAGATCGCCGGCAAGCATAAAGTCTATATCTTCCTTTTCCAAGCCTGCTTTGCATATCGCACCGGTGATTGCGTCTCTGTGCATCTTGCTTTCGCACTTTTCATACGACTTTTCACACCAAATATCGTCTTTGAGCGCAATATCAAAGCAGTCACCAAAGTTTCCGTCAGCCTCTTTTGGTCCGACTATCGTAAAACCGCTTTTTACATATATTGGATTTCTAAAAAATACAGTTCTCATACTCTTAACGTTGTTTTTCTCCTAAGACTAATATAATTTTTTGTCACGTTTTCGACGTATTGGCTTGGATTTTGCGGCGCTTATTCAGCCACTTACTCAGTAGATTTCAGCATTCTAACGCCGTATTTCTTTGCCTTAACGACTGTCAAAGCGTCGTAAACCACGTGATAAGTCCGACGAGAAAACTCGCCACCGTTCCAAACACGATGATAGGTCCCGCAATAACGAACATCTTTGCGCATACTCCAAAGAATATGCCTTCTCGGTTGAATTCCATTGCGGGCGACACGATGGAGTTTGCAAATCCTGTGATAGGAACTATCGATCCCGCACCTGCAAAATGCCCGAGTTTGTCGTAGAGGCCGAGTGCCGTAAAGAGACTTCCGAGAAAAATCATAATACAACTCTCCCAAATCGCAACGTCCTTTTGCGCCATGCTTGGGAAAATCGCTTTTATCGCGTCTCTGATGCCCTCACCGATACAGCATATTATTCCGCCGACCAAAAACGCTGCGAACAACGTCCTAATCATCGGCGTCTTAGGCGAATTTTTGTCTACATAATCTTGATATTCTTTTCTTTCAATCATACCTTTTCACTTTGTTCCGTATTTCCGTCCGTCAAATTGCTGAGATTTTGAGTCCCTACGTCGCAGTTTAAGACGCTACTTAGCAAATCTTTCCCAAGTTTGTCTTCAATTTTTGAAAAATACGTCTCCGTGTGTTCGGAGAGATTTCCGTCTGACTTTTTCATAAAATGATTTTTGCCAAAAGAAAAAAAAGTTATGCAAACAAAATGTAAGCTACCATATTGAAAACAAAAAAAAACGCTCATTACAGTCCAAGTGAAATATTCGATTGCTTGTCCGTCACAATGATTTTATGCCGGTTTAATATACTAAAAATAGAAAAAGCACATACGAGTATGTGCTTAATCTAAATTATATAAGGAAAGAGAATTATTTGAGTTCGTCCAAAATTTTGTAGAGCGTTTTATAGAGCGTCACTGCCTCGTCAGGCGGGAGAGATATGCACCCGCTCACCATCATCGGTACTTCGAGCGCTTGATCGCGAAGAGCCATGCCTGCGTCTGTAATATCGACTATGAGGTTTCTTTCGTCGTCCTTTGACCTTGTGCGTGTGACAAATCCTTTCTTTTCAAGTTCTTTAAGAAGCGGCGTCAGCGTTCCGCTGTCAAGGAACAACTTTTTGCCGAGTTCTTTTGAAGAAATAGACTTTGCGTCCCACATCACCATGAGCGTGATATACTGCGTGTACGTAATCCCGAGTTTTGTAAGATACGGATAATACAGTTTGACTATCTCACGCGACGCGGCATACAGCGGAAAGCACAACTGGTTTTCAAGTTTCAACGAATCGTATTTGTCCATAAAATGCCTAAATGTGATATTATAACAAATTATTTTGCAAGTTCATTGTAGGCTTGACGGACGCCTATCGCAAGCTGGTCCGCGCAGGATGTCGGACGTCTGCCGCACGTGTTGCCCTTGAGATATTCCTCGATTTTTTCGACCGTCCAACCGTCAACGAGTTTTGAAATCGCTTTGAGGTTGCCGTTGCAGCCGCCAACAAAACTAATGTTTGAAATGACGTTGCCGTCAATGTTGAAATGAATCTCTTGTGAACATACCATATTTGTCTTGTATACGTATTCCATAACTGCCTCCAAAATTTTGACTATCAAATTATATCATAATCAAAGATACTTTGCAACGTCCGCGTCGAGTTTTTCGGGAGTGACGGTCGGTGCAAATCTTGCTACGACGTTTCCGTCTCTATCGACGAGGAACTTTGTGAAATTCCATTTGATATTGCTGCCGAGTGCGCCCTTTTGTTGAGATTTGAGATATTCATAGAGCGGCGCTTGATTTTTGCCATTGACGTCGATCTTTGCAAAGTGACGGAACGTAATGCCGAATCTTGCTTGGCAGAAGCTTTCAATCTCTTCTTCCGTTCCCGGTGCTTGGTTTGCAAATTGGTTGCATGGGAAGTCAAGAATTTCAAAGCCCTTTTCTTGGTATTTCTCATAGAGGTCTTGAAGTCCGTCGTATTGTGGAGTGAATCCGCAACCTGTCGCCGTGTTGACGATAAGGAGAACTTTTCCCTTGTACTCGGAGAGAGACACGTTGTTGCCCTTGTTGTCTTTGACTGTAAAATCATAAATTGTTGCCATTGTTGTTTCCTCCAAAATTCAAATTTTATTTTTTTCAATTTAATTGTATTCAATTGATTTTATTTTGTCAAGACTTTTTTAAAAATTTTTTCAAAAAATACAACGAAAGTTTGTGCGGGTTTTCAAAAACAGTAAAAACACAAAATTAAAGTGCTCGTTGAGCACTTTTTGAAATTTGAGTAAACGATAACAAACTGCTGATGAAATTAGGTTATTTGCTGAAAGGCACTAAATTTTGCGCGACAGCCACTCTTCTTTTGTCAAAATATTGCCGATACAACTTGCGATAGTTCCCATACGAGTTTCATATTCGTACGTTTTGCAAAAGTGAAAACCGCACTTTTGCTGCACTCTTGCCGACTGTTTGTTGAGGTCGGAATGTCCGCAAAACAGCATGTCAAGCCCTAAATCTTCAAAGCAATATCTGATAACCTCGTTGACAGCCTCCGGCATGAGCCCTTGTCCCCAATAGTCTTTTGACAAAACGTAGCCGATTTCTCTCGCCTTTTTGTCGGCAAATTCCGCATATAAGTCTTCGTTGTAGCGCTCGATACCGACGGATCCTATCACTTTACCGCCAAGAACAAGTGCGAAAGTTTTCTTTTCGTTTATGAACATATCGAGAATTTTTTGCGACTCGGCAATATTCTCGTGCGGTTTCCACCCCGCCATTTGACCGACGCCGTCTACGCTTGCGTACTCAAACAACTCGTCCAAGTCGCTTTGACAAAACGGGCGAAGAGTGAGCCTGTTCGTTTTGAGTATTACGTTTGAAACATCAATCGGTACGTTCATAACAGTCTAATTGTGTCTTAGTGCTTTGAACAGTCGCCGTGACCGCAGTCTCCGCCCTCGTGTTCGTGATGATGATTGCACATCTCGTTCGGGTTGTATGCAAGATTTCCGTCCAAAAAGTCGCGTACTGCCTTGTCAGCGTCGCCATGAACGCCTGCAAAGAACTTGATTCCCGCGCTATTCAGCGCATTTTGTGCGCCACCGCCGATGCCTCCGCAAATGAGTACGTCAACGCCGTGCTCTGTCAAAAATCCCGCGAGCGCGCCGTGTCCTTGTCCATTCGTGTCCACTATTTCCTCTCTCGTGATCTTGCCGAGCGTCACATGGTAGAGTTTAAACTGCTCGGTATGTCCGAAATGTTGAAAAACTTCACCGTTATTAAAAGTAGTTGCAATAATCATATTTGTCCTCCATATATTTATTTAAAATATTATATCAAATATTCACAAATAGTCAATATACAAAAGCACCCGAACGGGTGCTTAAACGTTTTTGCCTGCGGATTCGGGCTTTGCGATACGCGTGATGTGATAATCCGTGTTTTCGTTCACAAGAGTTGCATACGCTTTCCACTTTCCGCGGTGCCCGTCTTTAATCTTTATGGTGTGCAAGAGTTCATGAATGACGATGTTTTCAAATGCTTCGCCCTGCGCGCTCTTGTTCAGCAAAATTCTGAACTTCCGCTCGCCGTTTCTCAGCCTCATGCACATACCGAGATATGACTTTGCTCGGCTGTATTTGAACTCTACGCTCCTGTTTATAGGCACGCCAAGCTCGTCAAGCAAAGCGATAACTCCCTCGATTTGCCCTCGCCTCTCAACAATCTCTCCAATATAAACAAAATTTGACTTCTTTTGACGCATAAATGTATTAATCAGTTTGCAGATTATTTTTTGCAGTTTTACATGATGATATCAACATAACGCGTATGGCTGTACATTGGTCGCTAAGAGACCTATAAGTGACATCATCAATATAATTTGTTTTGAACAGCAAGTCAAGCCAATAGCCCGTTTCGCTCGCTTCTTTTAAGGCAATCTCCAACTTTGAGATGAAATCTTTCGTTCCTTGTGCATAATTGGCTTCATATATATTTGCACCAATACTGGTGCCGCTCCTACCTATTTGATTTGAAATGGTGGTTTCGTGCATGTCTTTTAACTCTTTGACGAGATTTATGATTTGCACGGAAAAGTCCAATGAAAGTTGTTTTAATTTAGACTCGGACATTTTGTATTCCTCCCAAGAATATTTGAGAATAAATATTAATGATGTTTGCGCGTAGGCGCAAGTGATGTTATTTGCTTCGCAAACAGTGATGTTTTGTGTCTTTGACACAAAATGATGTGATATGTTCCGCTACGTGCCACAAGCACACATCACGCACAAAGTGCGCATCATTTGGCTTTGCCATACATCACGTTCCGCAAAGCGGAACACATCGTTCAAAAAAGCGCCTTTTGATACTCAAAAGACGCTTTTTTGTGGTGGAGAGGGATGGATTCGTGAAGTAGCGCAGTCTGCCGCTTGCGCAAGACGCAGCGTCAGCATCGAACGATGGTTCGCAAACACTTCGTGTTTGTCTCCTGCAAAAAATTTTATTTTTGCAGGAGCAATCCACCCTGCTCACCACAACAAAAAAGACGCTTACGCGTCTTCTTTGTTGGTGGAGAGGGATGGATTCGAACCATCGAAGTCACTGACAACAGATTTACAGTCTGCTCCCTTTGGCCACTCGGGAACCTCTCCTTATGGAGCTGGTGATCGGAATCGAACCAACAACCTACTGATTACAAATCAGTTGCTCTGCCTGTTGAGCTACACCAGCGGATATTGGTGCCGCGGGGCGGGATCGAACCACCGACACAGGGATTTTCAGTCCCTTGCTCTACCTACTGAGCTACCGAGGCAAATATATACCCTGTTATTGTCTTAATGTTTGTTGTGGCAGTGATTTTGCTCACTGCCACAACATTGGCGACCCGGAGGGGGCTCGAACCCCTGACCTCCAGCGTGACAGGCTGGCGTACTAACCAACTGTACTACCGGGCCAAATTTGATTTGGTGGGCCTTCACGGACTCGAACCGCGGACCGATCGGTTATGAGCCGACTGCTCTAACCAACTGAGCTAAAGGCCCGAATCATTTGTGAAGATATCAACAAGTGACGAATCACATAGTTTCTCTGGTTGGGGTAACAGGACTTGAACCTGCGACCTCTTGATCCCAAATCAAGCGCTCTAGCCAAACTGAGCTACACCCCAGCGGATGATGCCGCTTGCTTGCGACTTTGATAATATACAATAATTTGGCGACAATGTCAATGATTTTTCAAGATGATTTTTAGAAATTTTTGACATTATTTTTATTGTTCGACACTTTTTCGCACAAAATAGCCGTTATTTTTGACTTTGGAAGTTTTATGATGCTGACAGGAGGTCGTATGAAGGCAATTTTTGACGTCGGAAAAGACGATGTTCTTATAAAACTCTATGGCGAACTGGACGAGTACGGCGCGAGTAAAATTAAGGATGACGTTGACAAATGTATCGCTCGCCACCCTGCCCGCGCCTATATCTTCGACCTGGAAAACGTCCAATTTGTAGACAGCACGGGACTCGGGTTTTTGCTTGGCAGATACAAAAAAATTCGGCAAAATCACGCAGAACTTCTCGTATCTCACGTATGCCCGCAGGTGGACAAAGTTTTCAAAGCGGCGGGAGTCTACACTTTCGTCCCAAAAATCAATTTGTAAGGAGACAATATGAAAGATATTTTTGAACTGACAATAAACGCCGACGGCAAAAACGAGGCGTTTGCAAGAGCGACCGTTGCGGCGTTTTCGCTCGCGCTCTCCCCGACTCTCGAAGAAATCGGAGACCTCAAAACCGCCACGAGCGAAGCCGTCACAAACGCGGTCGTACACGCATACGGGGAAAACGGCGGAAAAATCAAAATCACGGGCGAAGCTGACACAAGCGACAATTCTATCACGGTCACCGTCCAGGACTTCGGGTGCGGAATTGAGGACCTTAAATCCGCATTAGAACCCTTCTACACGACGAAGCCCGACGAGGAAAGAAGCGGTATGGGCTTTACGATAATAGACACTTTTTCGGACGAAATGAGCGTTGAATCGACCGTGAACGTCGGCACGACGGTGAGATTTAAAAAGGTGTTCAAAAATGCTGAGTCATGAAGAAACCTTGTCCCTGATCAAAGAGGCGCAAAACGGCAGTGACGAGGCAAAAGAAAGACTTATTGTCGAAAACATTCCGCTTGTAAAATCCAT
>ONYW01000039.1 GCA_900322215.1 uncultured Eubacteriales bacterium
CAACGGCGACGACCGCGTGAGTGTGTCCCGACTGATATGCAGTACGCCTCGACGGCGAGGCTCCGTTCTTTTTCGCCCAAAGAGGCGTGGCATAATGAGTGAACGATACCTTTGAGGGCACCGACGGGTCGTCCCAAAGACGGTGGGACCCTTTGGGGTAACCGTTTTGGGAAGAACCATACGAAGGAGAAAGGAAGCTTCATTTAGGGTTGCACAACGACAGCCTGTTCGGAGCGAAGCGAGAATTCATTCTATCGTTGCTTTTGCGAGACGAAAACTAATTAAAAAAATAAAACTATAACGTGAAATAGAATAGGTAAATTATGTACGAAAAACAACTTGCTGCCGCGTTAGCGGTGGAGGGGCTAACCGAAAACGAAGTTTTACAAGCGCTTGAGACTCCGAAGGAGCCAAAACTCGGCGATATATCTTTGCCGTGCTTCAAATTTGCGAAGACGCTCAGGCAGGCACCGCCTGCTATTGCGGCAAAACTTTTGCCGTACGTTCAAAATCTCGACTTTGTCGAAAGAGTCGAAGTGGTCGGTGGCTACCTCAACGTCTTCCTCTCTCGCGAAAACCTCGCGAAGAGCCTAAAATCCGCAGCGGTGGACAGCGAAGTCGTGGGCAGATCGACGGAGGGCGAGGGCAAGACAATATGCCTTGATTACAGCTCCGTCAACATCGCAAAGCCTTTCCATATAGGACACCTCTCCACGACAGTCATAGGCGGTGCGCTCTACCGCATATTCGAGCACCTCGGCTACAAGGTCGTCGGCATAAATCACCTCGGCGATTGGGGAACGCAGTTTGGCAAACTCATAGTTGCGACAAGAAAGTGGTCTTCTCTTGAAGAAGTCGCGGCAAACGACGAATACTTCCTCAATTCCCTCTACGTTCGCTACCACAAGGAAGCGGAGGAACACCCCGAAATGGACGACGAAGCGCGCGCCTGGTTCAAGCGTATCGAGGACGGCGACAAAGAGGCTACCTCCTATTTCAACGTGTTCAAAGACGTGACGATGAAAGCGGTTTCAAAGATCTATGACCGCCTCAAAATCAAGTTCGATTCCTATGCGGGCGAGAGCTTTTACAACGACAAAATGGAGCCGTGCCTTGACATTCTCCGCAAAAAGAATTTGCTTGTGGAGAGCGACGGCGCGCAGGTGGTGAATCTCGACGAATTCGGCATGCCGCCATGCCTGCTCGTCAAGGCGGACGGCGCGACTTTGTATGCCACGCGAGACATCGCCGCGGCGTATTACCGCAAACAAACCTACGACTTCTACAAATGCTTGTACGTTGTTGCGTATCAGCAGAATCTGCACTTTAAGCAACTGTTTCAGGTGCTTAAACTTATGGATTTTGCAGGAAAGGACGATATGGAGCATATCGCTTTCGGTATGGTTTCTATGGAAGACGGCTCTATGTCAACACGCGCAGGTCGCGTCATTTGGCTCAAAGACGTGCTGGACAAAGCCGTAGAAAAAGCCGAGAAAATCATCGAAGAAAAGAACCCTAATATAAAGGACAAAAAACAAATTGCGGAGAGCGTCGGCGTGGGCGCCGTCATCTTCTCCGCCCTTTGGAACAACCGAATAAAAGATATCGTTTTCTCCTTTGACAAGGTGCTCAATTTTGACGGCGAAACGTCGCCTTACGTTCAATACACCTATGCTCGTTGCCTATCGGCTTTAAGAAAAGGCGGAGACATCGACTTTGCAAACGTAGACTACTCACAAATCGCAAGCGACGAAGCGTACGAAGTTGTCAAGATCGTACTCTCCTTTGGCGACAGCGTAGCGCAGGCAGGCAAACTCAGAGAACCATGCCTCGTCTCCCGCCATATCGTTGACCTTGCGGAAAAATTCAACCGCTTCTATATCGGCAACCGCATCGTCGTGGACGACGCAGGCACGAGAAACGCTCGCCTGCTCCTCACACGAGCCGTTGCAAACACTCTTAAAACAGGATTGTCTTTGCTTGGCATTGACGCCCCTAACGAGATGTAAAAACTGTGTGATTTAGCGAATAACTTCGTCAGAGCCCGCTTGTGAGGCGGTTACGTACGTCAGTACGCGCCCTTCTCGCAAGCGGGTTCTTCCTTGTTCTTCATCTAAATCACGCAGTTTTTGTTTGTTAGATATTTTGTTAGATATCTGGTTAGAAATTTTGTTTGAAATTAGGTATTGTAAAAAAGCAAAAGCCTTCCGGACGGAAGGCTTTTTTCATATTTTACCGCAACTCACGGCTTGCCGTGAATATCACTCGCCGTAAGGCGAATATCACTCGCGAAGCGAATATAACGCACGAAGTGCATATCTCTCGCGGGATATTCTAAATTGTTCTTTACATTTCCCAAACCGCGATATTTGGATGAAGAACGCGAAAGAACCCTCTTGCGAGAAGGGCGCGTACTAAAGCGTACGTAACCGCCTCGCAGGAGGGTTCTGACAATGTTGTTCGCCAAATAGCGCGGTTTTTTATTTATGTAGTAAATACACTCGTCCTTCGTATGGGCGCAACTTATCGCCGAGTTCGCCGTCATAGACGGAGAGGAGTTCTTGCGCGTTCTCGGGGATGAGGGCGGCGACGCGCTTTTTAGAGACGGGTTTTTCGCTCATATTGAGGACAACGCGGAGCTTTTGCTTGCCGTCCTCGCTCGTCTTGTCGTAGACGAAGAGGCGTTTGTCACCCTTCAAGTACATGTCAAATTTGCCGTATATTACGGCGTCGGCATATTTCTTGCGGAGAGCGATGACCTTTTTGTAGAAGTTGAGGATAGAATTCGGATCCTGTTCCTCCGTCTCGACGTTGACCGTCTTATAATTCGGGTTGACGGTAAACCACGGCTCAACGTCCGAGAAGCCCGCGTTTTTGCCCGCGGTCCACTGCATCGGCGTGCGCGCGTTGTCTCTTGCCGCCGTATGCGCCGTCTTCAAGATCTTCTCCTCGGAGAAGCCGAACTTGCGCATGAGGTTTTTGACGGTTATTGTGGATATATCCTTAAATTGCGCCCACGGATCCGTGCCCTCAGGGTATTTGGTGTAGTCGAGAGAGGTCATGCCTATCTCTTGACCTTGATAGACGAACTGCGTTCCGCTGAGGAAGGAATACATGATAGCGAGCGCTTTGCCAGACTCGTCGTGGAACTTCTCGCTGCCGTAGCGAGAAATTGTTCTTGCCTGGTCGTGGGACTCCAAATAGTTTGCGTTCCACGCCCTGTGGTAGAGTTGCGTCTGCCAGTTGAAATACACTTTTTTGAGTTTTACAAGGTCAAACTTCTTGTGTACCCAGGCGATGAGAATGCAGTCCGCCTCCATTTGTTGGAAGCCTATCATCATATCGAGTTCTTTGCGGTTCTCGTTGACGTATTTGAGCGCGGTCTTCGGGCTGACCATAGGAGATTCGCCGACTTGGAATCTATCGTCGTATTCCTCGATGACTTCTCTGTATTCCTGCAAAAAGTCGTGGATGTGCGGTCCGTTGTTGTAGTGTTCCATACCGCGCGACGCAGGCATAATCCAATTGCCGTTCGGGAGTTTGCCCTTCTTGTTTCTGCGCTTGCTGATTTGCGTAATGACGTCTTCTCTGAAGCCATCCACGCCCATATCGAGCCAGAATCTCATAACGTCTTTTATCGCCTCGCGCACCGCGGGGTTGTCGTGGTTGAGATCGGGCTGTTCTTTGGCGTACAAGTGGAGATAATACTCCCCTCTCTGCTCGTTATATTCCCAGCCCGGCCCCGGGAAGGTGGACATCCAGTTGTTCGGAAGCTTCTTGCCGTCCTTGCCTCTGCCCTTTTCCCAAATATAGAAATCCGTGTACGGCTCTATTCTCGCGCAAGATTTTTTGAACCACTCGTGCTGGTCGCTCGTATGGTTGATGACGAGATCCATGATGACTTTGAGCCCAAGCTCGTGCGCGCGGTCAAGCACCGCCTTGAAATCGTCAAGCGTGCCGTAGGCGGGATCTATGTTTTTGTAGTCCGCTATATCGTATCCGTAGTCCTCTTGCGGAGAGACGTAGAGCGGAGAAAACCACACCGCGTCCGCGCCAAGCGACTTTATGTATTCAAGTTTTGAAAGTATACCCTTGAGATCGCCGATACCGTCGTTGTTGCCGTCGGCAAACGAGCGCGGCCACACCTGATATAGCGTCATGCTTTTGAACCATCTTCTCTCTTCCATACTGTCACCTCACACACTTCGTGTGTTTATTTTTGCTTATGTACTCTACAATGCTATCTTGTATTTCGTCGTGTGTTTGTTATTGCTTGTGTACTCTGCAATGCTATTTTGTATTTCGTGTGTTTGTTATTTCTTTTGTCCTTCACAATACTATCTCGCACTTCGTGCGCTTTTCGCTGTCGTACGTCACAATTTCACGTTTTTGCGGTATAATTGCTTTCGTGCCTTTGTACACTTTGCACTTTTGTGCTCATTATATTTATATTGTATCACCGATTACACGCGCGCGCAAGAGACAATTTTAAAAACCCGCACGCGCACGCTTTTGCCCTCTTTTGTCAAAATATAAAAAAATTGTGCACCCTAAAAGGATGCACAATTTGTTGTTTGTCGCCGTTGTCAAATGTTCAATCCCGCCGCGTTTCTCGCCGCTTGAGAGCCTGCCCAAACACAGTTGTTGTGCGTGCCGTAAACAGAAGATTCTGTCTCAGGTGCATGTTCTTTGCCCCAGTCGTGCATCATGAACATCTTTTCATCGCTGACTGTTGCATGATTGGTCTTGTCAAAAACCAAAATCAAAATTTCGTCTTTAGAATCATTCTCTTTGTATCCGTGGATAACTGCTTGCAAGCCTTCCATTTTGCTTGTTTCAAGGTTTTGAACATATGCTTCGGCTTCTACCGGGCTGAATCTGTCAACCTTGTAGCCTGCCTTGGTGAGACCTGATTGAATAGAATCTGCAGAAACCGTTGTGTTGCAGGCGGTGAGTGTCACCGCAAGAACGCTGACGAGCATAACTACTGCCAAAATTGTAATAACTGCTTTTTTCATGTTGTTTCTCCTTTTGATTGCTCTGCAATCATTGACATTTGATATCGATATAATTATAAAGCATAAACAAGTTGCCGTCAACACAAATAAATCTCATAATTATTTTTGTTTCCCACTGCATTTTGCCAAACACTTCTCTTAAACTATATGCTCACGCGCAGTCGCATTATTCACCATAATGAACACCGCATTGAAGATATCAAAGTGGCAATATGCCGATACAAATCAAAGTCTATTAAACAACAAAAACGACGGTTTAACCGCCGTTTTTGTGCGTATTAACACTCGTTTGTGCTGTTATTGCTCGTTTTGCTCTTCTGAAGATTCTATTGTCTCCACAGCTGAATCTTCGGCGACTTCCGCCTCTTCGTCTTCTATTCTTCATTATTACTCTCTCGTTTAAGAACTCGATATTGAGATGGATAACAAGGAAAAACCCGCTTTCACAAGCCCTAATGTACACGTAGTACATGAGATTGGGAAAGTGGGTTTTGACAAAGTTAGGCGCTCAATAGCGCGGATTTATTCTTGCACAGGTTCCGATGATTCAGGCGCATTCTCGCCTGCATCTTCGGCGACTTCCGCTTCTTCGTCCTCGTCGACGTGCGGCGTAAGCGCCGTCGCCACAACGTTCACCTTCTCATCTTTGAGTTTCATAATGCGGACGCCTTGCGTTGCACGACCGATCTTGCTGATCTCGTCCGCTTCGACTCTTATGATGACGCCGCCGCTCGTTATCATCATGATGTCCATGTCAGGCGGCAACACTCTTAGAGATACGACAGGTCCCGTCTTGTCGTTGAACACGCCGGCTTTTACGCCCTTGCCTGCTCTGCCTTGGAGAGGATATTCCTCTATCGGGCTGCGCTTGCCGTAGCCGTTTTGCGTGACGGTGAGCAGTTCCGAACCCGGGTTGACGATCGCGAGTGCGACGAGCGTTGCGTCCTTGCCGAGGTTCATCGCCTTGACGCCCATAGCCGTTCTGCCGACAGGGCGGACGTCTTTCTCGTTGAAGTGGATACACATACCCTCGCTTGAAGCGATGAGGCACTCGTCGTTGCCGCTTGTAATCATAGCGTCGATAAGTTCGTCGTCCTCGTTGAACTTGATAGCGATCTTGCCGTTGCGCTTGATTGATGCAAATTCTTCAAGCGGAGTCTTTTTGATGAGACCTTTCTTTGTCGCGAGCATGAGGAACAAGCCTTCTTTGTCCTCAGGAGCCCACATAAACGACTGTATCTTCTCGCCCGGCTCGAGTTGGAGGAGGTTGACCGCCGCTCTTCCTCTTGCCGTTCTTGCCGCTTCTGGAATCTCGTACGCTTTGAGCGTAAAGACCTTGCCGAAGTTTGTGAAGAACATAATGCGCTCGTGCGTGTTGCAGGTGAAGATCTTCTCAACAAAGTCCTCATCCTTCGCCTTGTGCGCCGTGATGCCCACGCCGCCGCGGTGTTGAGCCTTGTACTCAGCAACAGGCATACGCTTGATGTATCCGCCGTGCGTCATAGAGATGACGACGTCTTCCTTTTCGATGAGGTCTTCGATGTCTATATCGCCGTAGTCGTACGTGAGTTCGGAGAGTCTTGGCGTCGCGTATTTTTCCTTGATCTCGGTGATTTCCTTGATGATGATCTTTTTGACCTCTTCGTCCGAGGAAAGCACGAGGTTGAAGTATTTGATTTGTTCGTCCAAGAATCCGAGTTCCTCGTTGATCTTCTCGACTTCGAGACCTGTGAGTCTTTGGAGACGCATATCGAGTATTGCCGCCGCCTGTTTGTCGGAGAGCGCATAGCCGTCCATGAGTTTTTGCATAGCGTCTTGTCTGTCTCTCGACTTCTTCAAGAGTTCGACGATTGCATCGATGTTTTCAAGCGCGATATGCAAGCCGAGGAGAATGTGTTGTCTCTCCTGCGCCTTTTCGAGGTCGAAACGCGTACGGCGGACGATAACGTCCTTTTGGTGCGCGATATAGCACTCGAGTACTTCTTTGAGGTTGAGAATCCTCGGTACGCCGTCCACAAGCGCGAGCGTAATCATGCTGAAAGTCGTTTGAAGCGCGGTTTGCTTGTAGAGTTGGTTGAGAAGAACTTGTGCGTTGACGTCCTTTTTGAGTTCGATGACGATACGCATGCCGTGTCTGTCCGTCTCTTCCCTGAGGTCGCTGATACCCTCGAGACGTTTGTCGCGGACTTGGTCTGCGATGTTTTCGATGAGTTTTGCCTTGTTGACTTGGTACGGAATCTCCGTGATGATGATACGGCTCTTGCCGTTTGCCATCTCTTCGATTTCCGCCTTTGCGCGGAGAATTGCCGCGCCGCGTCCCGTCCTGTACGCTTGCTTGATGAGGTTTCTGCCCAGCACGAGCGCGCCCGTCGGGAAGTCAGGAGCGGGAATATATTCCATAAGTTCATCGACGGTGAGTTCCGGGTTTTCGAGAAGCGCCACGGAAGCGTCGATAACCTCGCCGAGGTTGTGCGGAGGAATGGACGTCGCCATACCGACCGCGATACCGTCTGAGCCGTTCACGAGAAGGTTCGGGAATCTTGACGGAAGAACGACCGGCTGTTCTCTCGTATCGTCGAAGTTCGGATAGAAGTCAACCGTCTTTTTGTCGATATCTCTAATCATTTCGAGGGCGATTTTTGAAAGTCTCGCCTCCGTATAACGATATGCCGCCGCCGGATCGCCGTCGACCGAACCGAAATTGCCGTGTCCGTCGATGAGCGGGCAGCGAATGGAGAAGTCTTGCGCGAGACGCACCATTGCGTCGTATACCGAACTGTCGCCGTGCGGATGGTATTTGCCAAGCACTTCGCCGACGACCATAGCGCACTTTCTGTACGGTTTGTCGGGGGTGAGGCCGAGTTCGCTCATAGCATAGAGGATTCTTCTATGAACAGGTTTCAAGCCGTCTCTTACGTCAGGAATAGCACGCGATACGTTGACCGCCATCGCGTAGGAGATGAATGACTTTTTCAGTTCGCCGTTGATCTCGACAGGTTTTACTATGGAGTCTTGAAGATGTTGCACATATTCGTTGTTTTTGTCGTCTCTTATGTTTGCCATACTTAGCCTCCTTAAATATCAAGATCCGTGACGAGAGTTGCATTCTGCTCGATGAATTCTCTACGGAGTTCGGGTTGTTCGCCCATGAGAATGGAGAAGAGTCTGTCCGCTTCGATTGCGTCGTCCATAGTGACTTGCAAAAGGGTGCGGTGTTGCGGATCCATAGTCGTTTCCCAAAGTTGTTCCGGGTTCATCTCGCCGAGACCTTTGTAGCGTTGGAGTTCTCCGCTCTTCCTGCCGTTTTCTTCATAGTATTTTTCAAGCGCATCGTCGTCGTAGAAGTAGAACTCCTGCTTGCCCTTTGCGATCTTGTAGAGAGGCGGGAGCGCGATAAACACGTGACCGTTCTCAATAAGCGGGCGCATGAAGCGGAAGAAGAATGTGAGCATAAGGATTCTGATGTGGCTTCCGTCGACATCGGCATCGGTCATGCAAATAATGCGGTGGTAGCGAAGTTTCGACTCGTCGTACTCGGCGTTGATACCGCAACCGAACGCCGTGATCATCGCCTTGATTTCCTCGTTTTCAAGCACTCTGTGAAGAGCCGCCTTTTCAACGTTCAAGATTTTGCCGCGGAGAGGAAGGATCGCTTGGAAGCGTCTGTCTCTGCCCTGCTTTGCGGATCCGCCTGCGGAGTCGCCCTCGACGAGGTAGATCTCGCAATGGCTCGGATCCTTGTCTGAGCAGTCGGCAAGTTTACCCGGAAGCGTCGTGCTTTCAAGCGCGCTCTTTCTTCTTGCCGTCTCTCTCGCCATACGCGCCGCCTCGCGTGCGCGCTGTGCGGTAATCGTTTTGAGCACGAGTTCTTTCGCTTCCTTCGGATGCTCCTCAAGATACGTGCCAAAGCCTTCCGTAACGCCCTTTGCAACGGCGGATCTCATGCTGCTGTTGCCGAGTTTCGTCTTTGTTTGTCCTTCAAATTGCGGCTCGGCAAGTTTGACGGAGATGACCGCCGTAAGACCTTCTCTCACGTCCTCACCGCTGAGTTTTTCGCTTCCTTTGAGGATGCCCGCCTTTGTGCCGTAGTCGTTGATAATTTTCGTTAAAGCCGCTTTGAAGCCGTCAAGGTGCGTACCGCCCTCTTCCGTATTGATGTTGTTTGCAAACGCAAGAATAGTCTCTGAATAGCTGTCGTTGTATTGCATTGCGACTTCGATTTCGCTATCCACGTACTTTTCGTCGAAATAGATCGTCTCGGGGAAGATGGTCTCTTTCGTCGCGTTCATACTGTCGACAAACGATACGATACCGCCCTCATAGCAGAATGTCTCCCTGCGCTCGGGTTCGACTCTCTCGTCCGCGATTTCAATGACGAGACCTTTGTTGAGGTATGCAAGTTCGCGGAGGCGATTTTTCATCGTGTCATAGTTGAATTCAAGCGTCTCGAAGATTTGATCGTCCGGGTAGAAAGTGATGGTCGTGCCCGTACCTTCCGCCGTTCCGACTTCGCGAAGAGGATGCTCCGCAATACCGCGGTTGAATCTTATCTTGTAGAGTTTTCCGCCTTGACGAACCTCTGCTTCAAGCCACTCGGAGAGTGCGTTTACGCAGGATACGCCAACGCCGTGCAAACCGCCGGAAATTTTGTATCCGCCACTGCCGAACTTTCCGCCCGCGTGGAGTTTTGTAAGCACGACTTCAACAGCCGATTTGCCCTCTTTTTCAATAATGCCGACAGGAATACCTCTGCCGTTGTCCGTGACTCTGACAGCGCCTTCCTTCAAAATCTCCACCGTGATGTGCGTGCAAAATCCCGCAAGCGCTTCGTCGATAGAGTTGTCAACAACTTCCGTCACCAAATGGTGCAAGCCTCTTACGTCGGTAGAACCAATGTACATGCCCGGTCTTTTGCGGACAGGATCAAGCCCTTCAAGAACCTGAATATCACCGGCGTCATAACTGTGTTTGACTTCGTCTGCCATTTTTCCTCCTATATAAAATATATTTCAATTAGTAATATATTATATTTACAATATAATAAGTAAAATAATTATAACAATATATCATTATAAATGCAAGCATAAAAACACGATTTGTGTAAAAAATGTGGATAAAATCATAATAAATTTCAAAAAACTCATGTTTTTTGCCGCAATTCTTAGCATATATCCACATTTTTGCGCCGAGCTATCAAAAAATCCTTGCAAATACGCCCTTCTTGTTATACGATAATGCCATGATAAAAGCACTACAAACGCCGACAAACGTAGACGAGTTAAAAGCCAAATACAAAGCAAACTCCCTCGTCTACTATACGCCTCTCGAGGAACTCTTCAACACGACTACTCACGCGCTCGGAGCCGTGTTTGCCGTCGTTTGCCTCGTCTTAATGCTCTTGCGCGCAAAAACGCCCGAAGCCGTCGCTACGGCGATTTTAAGTTGTTTTTGCATAGGACTTGAATTCTTTATTTCCGCCGCATATCACGGCGCGAGAAAAATCTCAAGGAAAAAGATTTGGCGCAGAGTGGACTACCCCGCCGTAAACCTCAACGTTATCGCCTGCGGAGCAAGTCTTTGCCTGCTTTACGGACATATCTACGGTTACATAGCGTTCGGACTCTCGTTCGCCCTATCGTTTTTTATGCTTTTCGGGTGTTTGTTTGCCTTTGAAAAGTTTATGAGTTGGTGCGTAGGCTCGACGTTTACCGTCGGCGCGCTCCTATTTGCCGCATTCTTCGTGTCGTATTTTACGGGTAGCGGAATAACAAACCAACGCCTCGTCGGCGCGCTGTATTTGTCGGGGCTCATCACGTGTCTTATCGGCGCGATAGTGTTCAAAATCCACAAACGCTATATGCACTCCGTCTTTCACGTCTTCGTCCTCGTCGGGCCAATACTTTGTATGCTTGCGAACTATTTTCAATTATGAATAATTGAAAATAAATTATGTTAGCCGTAGATTGAATGAGGCGCGATGAGTTAGGAGTTGTGTAAAAATTAATTCTCGTTTCACTCCATGAATTCTCGCTTGCGCTCCGTGAATTCTCGCAGGCACAGCCTGCTCCATTGTGGGAGAATGAATTTTTCGCATTAGCCGTTCGGAGACGCGCCGGAGTTCCGACTCACTCTTTCGAAGACGCGCGGGAGTCCCGATTTACTCATTCGAAGACGGAACCGACTCTGCAAGGCGGAGTCCCCGGAGTGCCTCGGTCTGCACTCAGTACGAGACTTTGGGACATTCTGTTGCGAAGCGTCCCAAAGGCGAAGTGGCAAAGAATAGA
>ONYW01000059.1 GCA_900322215.1 uncultured Eubacteriales bacterium
GCGCGGCATTGTGCTTCGAACGGACAACCCAGTGTACATTGACGTACACGGTTGAACGGGCGAAGTGCAATAACAAAGCAGGTCGCAAAATAGCACAGTTTAGAACAATTTTTCTGCGCCGGTAGGACGAATAGCCAATTTAAACACATTGCTTTCGCCAAACATCACGTTCAAAGCACTATCAACACCGCTTGCGGATTTCTTTGCGAAGACGAGGATCGTGCCTGCAAAACCGCCGCCGTGCACGCGACTTGCCACTACGCCGTCGATTTTTACGACTCTATCGAGGGCGTTTTCAAGGTTCTTGTTTTTGCCGGCAGGCGAATAGGTGTTTTGAAGTTTGAAGCGCGAACTGAGTCCTGACTCGTTGACGATGTCGAGGAAGTCTTGCTCCGCCTTGTCGTCTATCGCCTTGACCGCGTTTTCGACTCTTTCGTTCTCTTCAAAGAAGTGCTCGGCGCGAAGGAATGCGCGCTCGGACACCTTGTGCTTGATATTTTGCTTGTCTCTCTCCCACTTGTCTCTCGGGATTTCGCGCAAGAGTTTTGCGCCGAAGCAGGTTGCGACCTCTTTCATTTCATACGGAATAGCCGCATAATCGTCCGTGAGGTTGGAGTGATCTCCGCCCGTTGCGATAACGTATATGTCAAGGTCGTCAAAAGCCCAATTTGCCCTCTCGACGACAGGGTTTTCAAAGTCCTTGAAGTCGATGAGGTTTACACCGCCGAGGGCTATTGCGCTCTGGTCCATAAGTCCGCACGGCTTGCCAAAGAAAGTATTCTCGGCATATTGAGAGGCTTTTGCCTTGAAAATTGCGTCGAGAGATCCGCCGTTGTACATGACGTTCAAAATCTCCGCGATGACAAGTTCGAACGAACTTGAAGAGGACACGCCGCTGCCCTTTGGCACGGAAGAAGTCATACAAGCGGAAAAACCTCCCACCTTCTTGTTTGTGTGAATGAAGTAGTCCACGACGCCCTTTATGAGCGCGGTCGAAGTGCCGACCTCCGCAACGGAAAACTTCACGTCGGCGGTGTCCACTTTGAGCATAGGGTAGCCTTTTGACTTGACCTCGATTATGCCGTCCGTACGCGTGGATACGCTTGCGAGCGTGTCAAAGTTGATTGCCGCGCACAACACTTTTCCGCCGTTATGGTCGGTGTGGTTGCCGACGATCTCTATACGGCCGGGTGAAGAATAATACTCTACGTCTCTCGTATTAAAGATTTCCTCGTGCATGTCCGCAAGTTCCAAAAATCTCGGCTCTTCAGAAGAAGCGGGAAGACTGTAAACGCTTTCGCAAATCTTGTCGAAAGCGGGATTATTTTTAAAGAAATTCTGTGATATAGTTGCCATAATGCCCCCATAATTATATAATAATTGTAGTTATTGTATCATACAAAAAGTTCAAAAGCAAGTTTTAGAGAAATAAATATGCGTTTCGCATATTTAAGTCTCAAACGTCTTCCGCTTTCCGCAATATTTTTTGTTTTCATATTGAAAGAAAAATGCGAATATGCTACAATACGAAGAGTAATTTTTTTATTTTCTCATTTTGGAGGATCTATGCCAAGACTATCACTTGAAGAGACGGCAAAGCTCAACGTAAAACGCCTTGTCGACTATGCAACGCGCAAACTTTATTTGCAAGACTATGATGCAATTTATGTGCAAAATATCCTGTTAGATGCCCTAAAACTCACCGAACCGTCCGAAGCGGAAGTCGGAGACTACGACTTCTATTCCGTCATGGACGCGCTCTCTTCGTACGCCGTCAAAAAGGGCTTGATCGAAGAAAACGAAAAACTTTTGTTCGAGACGAAACTCATAGGTTTTTGCATGCCGTCGCCGTCGAAAGTCATCGATATGTTCGACGATATCGCAAGATACTCGGGCACAAAGGACGCGACTTCAATGCTTTTTAAACTCGGCGAGGACTCGGCATATCTCCGTCGTCCCGACCTTGACAAAAATATCGTTTGGGAAGACGCCTGCGAAAGAGGCAGGATCGTCATAACCATAAACCTCTCAAAACCCGAGAAGACTCCCGAACAAGTTCGCCTTGCAAAACTCGCAAAGGGTGGGTATCCGAAGTGCATGCTGTGCGTGGAAAACCTCGGCTTTGCAGGCAACGCGGCGAAGCCCGCAAGGCAAAATATCCGCATAATCCCCTTCGAGTTGGACGGCGAAAACTGGTTTTTGCAATACAGCCCGTATCAATACTTTGACGAGCACCTCATCGCGGTTTGCGAGGAGCATCGTCCTATGTGCGTGACCGATGCGACTTTCAGGCGTATGCTCGACTTCCTCGATATGTTCCCGCACTATTTTATCGGTTCGAACGCGGCTCTGCCTATCGTCGGAGGCTCTATACTTGCCCACGACCACTACCAAGGCGGAAAGAAAGTCCTCCCCGTCTTCGAGCGCCCCGCACGCAGACGTTTCAAAATCGCGTCTCTACCCGAAGTCGAAGTCTCCGTCGTGGACTGGTACAACTCTATCGTGAGGATTGCAAGCAAAAACAGAGCGCAAGCGCTCGAAGCGGTGAATCGCTTCTACAAAGTTTGGGACACGTGGGACGACGTGGAACAAAACATCCTCTCCCACACGGAAAAGGACGGAGAAAAGGTCCAGCACAACGCAATAACGCCTATCGCGTCTATCAACAAAGACGGAGAGTATGAGTTCAACCTCATCCTCCGCAACAACAGGACGGACGAGGCTCACCCCTTCGGCATCTTCCACCCCGCCGTCGAACTTCACAATATCAAGCAGGAATCCATCGGTATCATCGAGGTTATGGGACTCTTCATTCTCCCCGGCAGACTCAAAGCCGAAGCGGATCAAATGCGCGACATTTTGACAGGCAAAGCCCCGCTCGACTTCGAGGCACTTGCAAAAGACGACCACCCGCTCCACAAACACCTCGGCATGATAACACAACTCGTCGTCGACTACGGCACAGGCATCAGCGAAAAGAAAGCCAGCGAAGCGATCACCGACTACATCAACCACGCCTGCGAACAAATCCTCGACACCACCGCCGTCTTCAAAAACACCGATGACGGTCAATCCGCCTTCGACAAGTTTATTCACACTGTGTGCGAATAAACGCGAGATAAATTCCTATCGGAATCTGCGAGTGATATTCGCTTTGCGAGTGATATCACTTCGTGGTGATATTTGCCTCACGGCGAGTGATATTCACGGTACACCGTGAGTTGCGGAAAAACGCAAAAACAAGCACTTTATCTCATCAAAACATAAAAATAAACACGCAATTCGCGTGTTTATTTTGTTATTCTTGCGACATATTTACAACTCCGTTAAAGTACGATCCTTGATTGCATAGCTCTTGAGAGAGTGCTTTCGTCGGCGTATTCGATGACGCTGCCCTCCGGGAGACCGCGGGCGATGCGGGTGCATTTGATGCCGAGAGGTTTGATGAGGCGGGCGATGTACATCGCGGTTGCCTCCCCTTCCACGTCGGGGTTGGTTGCAAGGATGACTTCTTCCACGCCGTCAAGACGGGCAAGGAGTTCGCGTATGCGAATATCGTTTGGTCCGACGTGTTCCATTGGCGAGATTACGCCGCCGAGGACGTGGTATACCCCCTTGAAGTCCTTGACCTTTTCGAGCGCGACAATATCGCGAGGCTCTTTTACGACGCAAATAACCTTTGCTTCGCGCGTCTTGCAGATGTCGCAGACGTCGTCCTCCGTGTAGTTGCCACAGATAGAGCAAAAGTGGACGTTTTGTTTTACGTCCCTGATAGCGTCAATAAGTTCTTCCGTCTCCTCGTTGGTGGAGTTGAGAATGGCATAGGCATAGCGCGCCGCAGTCTTCTCCCCCACGGACGGAAGTTTTGTAAGTTGCCCGATGAGATGGGCAAGCGGTTCGATATATTTCATACTGTTTTTTACTTAAAACACCTTTGAACCGCTTGCGCGATAAGTTCGCATAGGCGGTTCGATATATTACATATTTCCCTATATTAGAACATTCCCATTCCGCCGCCGAACGGGCCCATGAGGTCCTTTTGGATCTTGTCCGCTTGTTCGTTTGCGTCGTTTATTGCGGCGAGGATCATATCTTCAAGCATTTCGACGTCTTCGGGATCGACCGCCTCCGGTTTTATAGAGATAGAGACAGGCGTTTTGTCCGCCATCATCTTGAATTCTACCATTCCGCCCGCAGCGCTGCCCGTCACTTCCGTCTCAGCGATTTGCTCTTGAGCCTCTTGAAGTTTTCTTTGCATTGCTTGTGCTTGTTTCATGATTTGTTGCATATTGCCGCCGCCGAAGCCGCCACCGTATCCCATAGTTGTTTTCTCCTATATAATGTTTTATTATTTAAAATAAAAGTTAATGCACGAAGTGTGCGAGAATTCACTCTCAAATAGCATTCGCTATTTGATCTCCAGCCATTTGCCGAACATCTCTTTGATATACGGCAAAGCCTTGTCTTCGTCGAGGTGAACAACGTCCTTAAAGACTAGTTTCTTACCGTTTCCGATAGGCGCGAAAATCTCGTTGATTACGTCCCTGTTTTGCTTGTCAAGGAAGAGTCCGAGCGTTGCGGGAGAGGCTATCTTCACGACAAACTCGTCCCCTATCTCCTCGACTTCCGCCTCGAGCGCGGCAAAGGCAAGGAATTTCATATTTCGTTTTTCAAGACCGGATGCAACCTGCTTCCACACCTGCCGTGCATCCGAAGCTGCAGGTGTAGGCTCAAAACCCTGTTTCTTCATGCTCGCAATAACTTTTTCAAGCCTTGCGACGCGAAG
>ONYW01000042.1 GCA_900322215.1 uncultured Eubacteriales bacterium
AGACCGAGCAAAACCTGCTCGCGGCGTTTGCGGGAGAATCGCAGGCGAGAAACAAATACACCTATTTTGCGTCCAAGGCAAAAAAGGAAGGCTATGAGCAAATCGCGGACATCTTTTTGAAGACGGCGGACAACGAAAAAGAGCATGCAAAACTTTGGTTTAAGGAACTGAACGGCATTGGCACGACCAGCGAAAACCTCGCGGCGGCTGCGGACGGCGAAAACTTCGAGTGGACGGACATGTATGAAGAGTTTGCAAAGACCGCCGAGGAAGAAGGATTTGTAGAACTCGCGGCAAAATTCCGCGGAGTGGCGGCGATAGAAAAGCGCCATGAGGAGAGATACCGCGCACTTCTTGCCAACGTCGAGGCGCAAAAGGTGTTTGAAAAGAGCGAAGTCAAGGTGTGGGAATGCAGAAACTGCGGCCATATCGTCGTCGGCACAAAGGCTCCCGACGTATGCCCTGTGTGCGCGCACCCGCAAAGCTACTTCGAAGTCAGCGCAAACAACTATTGATTGCAAAAGTTTGTTGACTTTTGGACATAATATGCTATAATCATTTCACCTCGCGCAAAAGGTTATTGCGTTCCTTTGTGCGACGGGGGTGTACTGGATTCGACACTTGTCTTGAAGCGGTATAAGCACGTCGTAGGCTCGGCTACGTAAAAACGGAAACCTAAAATTAAACGCAAAAAATAACGAAAAGAGACCATCCAACATGGGTCTCGCCCTTGCTGCATAATTTAGTCAGCATGTCGCCCCGAGGTTTTCTGTTCCCTCGGCAAGCGGCATCAGAAAAACAGACAACGCAGCCCTATCGTCCTGTAAGGCTGTTGTCACCAAGGACTCATCAACCGACGGCTTGTTTGTGTGCCTGACCGCGAAAAATCCAAACATAAACTAAACGTGTAGAAAGTCCCGAATATGGGCATTTGGACCGGGGTTCGACTCCCCGCACTTCCACCACAAAATACCGCACAACTGGTGCGGTATTTTTGTTGGAGGGCGGTGAGTCCCACAACATAGTTGTGGCACGGCTCCGCCGTGTGAACCCCTTCTCGGGGTCCGCCCCCGACTTCGGCGTTGCCAACGGCATCCGCCTCGTTCGCTTAGGCTACGGACAATTCAC
Organism: uncultured Eubacteriales bacterium; assembly: GCA_900322215.1. Taxonomy (GTDB): domain Bacteria; phylum Bacillota; class Clostridia; order Christensenellales; family CAG-917; genus CAG-475. The sequence continues at coordinate 1,129 of ONYW01000042.1, forward strand.
AGGATTGTCCGCTTAACGCGTCGCGCCCCGCATCTCCACCAGGAAAAGAGCATTTCGTTTGAAATGCTCTTTTCAATGATATCCGTTCTCCGAACGGGCGATATACCTACGGTGTGATATCCGCAGAGCGGGCGATATATGCCTGCGGCATATGGAGGAAGAACGGATATTATATCATGCACAAACGAAGTGCGTGTATATCATACGGCAAAGCCGTATATCATATCGCAAAGCGATATATCATTGAAAAATATTTGCACATTCCGCTCCCTACAACTCCGACTTCGGCGTTGCCAACGGCATCCGCCTCGTTCGCTTGGGCTACGGACAATTCACAGGATTGTCCGCTTAACGCGTCGCGCCCCGCATCTCCACCATGAAAAGAGCATTTCGGTTGAAATGCTCTTTTCAATTATATCCGTTCTCCGAACGGGTGATATACCTGCGGTATGATATCCGCAGAGCGGGTGATATATGCCTACGGCATATTGAGGAAGAATAAAATTCAATTCTTCCTTTATCACGGCTTGCCGTGTATATCATCAACACGTCGTGTTGTATATCATCAATCCTCAGGATTGTATATCACCACTCGAAGAGTGCATATCATCACAACGCAGTTGTGTATTTTTATTCTTCTTCATTCAAATAAAAATTTTTTACAATTTTTTTCGTACGTGTGGCAGTTTGTGGCACTTTTGTTGCACTTTGGATGTTATGATAGTGATAGAAAAAATAAAATGCGCGCATTATGCGTACATTTGGGAAGGAGATATCAAATGAAAAGAGTTTTGAAAACAATGCCAATAGCACTGCTCACAGTGCTTTTTGTGTTGACACTGGCATTTGCCGTGCTCACAGGCACGACAGTGTTTTCCACGACAACGGAAGGCGTTGCGGAAGCGGCAGAAATAACCATCGCAACAATCACATTGGACAACTTGAAGAGTGGTGTCGGTGGTGTCGACGCTGTAGATGATTATACGTCTGTTGGTGGTGGATGGAGCACCAGGGGAATTACTAAAGAGAGCGGCAATATATATGTGTATGAGTCTTATACGGCCAGGATATGCTATACCATTCCAGCCGGCTATAAGGCAACCTCAGCAACGTATTCAGCAACGTTTGGTAGTACGATAAGCTTTTTTCAACTCAGAAAAGAAGAGAATGGCTCCTATTATGTAACAGTAGCAAACAACGTCGACAGTGTTGATGGTACGCTTGATTTTGGGGAGAATTATTTTGTCGAAGGCGACGAATTTCGAATTTTATTCGGTAATGGAAAATTTCTTATTTCCGATTTAACAATCACGCTCAAGGGCGTCGCGTTAAGCTCACCTGTCACAATCACCAAAGGCACGGGCGTTAAATCCGTTTATCTTTCTACAAGCAGTACTGCCACAAGCGGTAGCGCAAGCGGAACGGAATTTACCAACGACTCAACCGTCTATGGTTTTGCAGAACTTGCAAAGGGCTATAAGGCAAAGAGCAGTTGGACAAAGGTCTCAGGCACGGCAGACACCGAAGGCGCAAAATACCGCGTTGGTTCCGCCAAAGCAGGCTCGTCGAATATTGGCACGGTTTCCGCAGATGTGATTACATATACAATCGGATACACTTTGAATGGCGGATCGGTGAGCGGCACCAATCCACCGTCCTACAACGTGACCACAAACAACTTTACGCTCATAAATCCGACAAGAACAGGTTATACGTTTACAGGTTGGACAGGCTCAAATGGTTCTGCACCACAAACGAGCGTTAGCGTTGCCAAAGGTTCAACCGGCAACAAAACTTACACGGCAAATTGGACGCCGATAAATTATACTATCGGTTATACGCTGAATGGCGGAACAGCAACGAATCCAACGTCATATAACATTGAGACGGCGACATTTACTCTCAACAACCCAACGAGAACGGGTTATACCTTTGCAGGTTGGACAGGCTCAAATGGTTCTACACCACAAACGAGCGTTAGCGTTGCCAAAGGCTCAACCGGCAACAAAACCTATACGGCAAATTGGACTGCAAACAAATACACCGTGACGCTTGACGACAACAATGGCTCAGGCGGACCGGGGTCTGTGGAAGTATATTTTGATTCAAACTTTGCACCAATTGCAGAAGCACAGCTTCCTACAAAGGCAGGTTATACGTTTGCAGGCTACTATGACGAACAAAATGCGGATGGAGTGGCATCTCCTTCAGGCACTCTCTATATTTTAGGAACAGGTGCATCAAATAAAGCGTGGGACAAGCCAAACGATGCGACACTCTACGCATATTACACAAAGGATATGACTGTGTCATCAGAAGGCTACGAAGCGGACTATGACGGAGACTCACACACCATCACCGTCACTGTGACAGATCCTGAAAGTGGCTATTCCATTTTGTATCGCGATCCCGAAACATCATCCAATACGAATGTAAATCCTGCAAAGAAAAATGTTGGCAGTTATACAATTGATTTCTACGTGAACAAAGCCGGATATACTCAATACCAAGGTTCTGCAACGATAGTTATCAAAGAAGTTGACAAGACGGCTCTCACAGATCCACTTGCAACGGATGACGAATATTACAACAATATAAAAGATGACTATTCATCTATAGCAAGCGATCTTAAAGACGTTATTGACAATATAAAGAACAATATTAGAGACAACGCAAACGTTACAGCAGCGGACGTGGCGCAAGCAGTTGCAAATCTGCAAACCGCACTTTCAACTGCAAAAGTTCACGTCACCGAGGCAAAGATCGACGCAATCGGCTCGGGTGACTACTCGGATGAAAAAGCGGCGGATATCGCGGAAGCAAGAGACTACTTTGACAACGTGCTCTCAGACTCCGAGCGCGCACTCGTGAACGCGGACAAACTTACGGCACTCGAAGATGCAGAAGCACTCTACGGTCCTGTCGGGGAAGTGGTGGCTGAGATAAACGCCCTTCAGACGATCACGGACTTGCAAGCATTCAAGACAGCAGTTCAAACTGCTCGCGCTCACTATGAAGCACTCGATCCAAATATGCAAGCCGTTTTCCCTGATGACGATCTTGACGATTTGGTGGACTGTGAAACAATCATTCCTGTCGTTGAAAAGGTCAATGCTCTTGGCACACCTGAGGATACGGACGCATTTAGAACCGCAGTCTCAAGTGCAAAAGCGGATTATGAGAGTCTCTCTGCAAATCAACAAGCTCTTTTCCCTGATTCTGCTTTAAAAGTGTTGACGGATGATGAAGCGGTCGTCTCGGCAATGGACACAATCAAGGCTCTCAGCGAACCTGCCGATACGCCTGAATTCAGAAACGCAGTTTCAGCGGCAAGAACCCAATTTGATGCTCTCACTGATGATCAAGAAGAGATTTTCCCTGCGAGTGTGAAGAAAGTCCTAACAGACGACGAAGCAGTCATCGTCGTTATGAATGAAATCAATGCTCTCGGCGCACCTGCCGATACGGATGCATTCAGAACCGACGTTGAAGATGCTCGCGACGGTTTTGACGCTCTCAGCGACGATCAAAAAGCAATCTTCCCGGCAGACGTTCTCAAGACGTTGGAAGACGATGAAGCAATCATCGCCGCTATGGACAAGATCAATGCTATCGGCGACATCGAATTTACGCCTGAATGCAAGGCGCTTATAAAAGCCGCAAGAGATGCTTATGACAAACTCAGCAAGGATCAAAAAGAAGAATTCCCGGCAGACGCACTCAAAGTCTTGGAAGACGACGAGGCCGCATACGATGCGATGATCAATATTGACGCTCTCGGGAAACCTGAAAACACTCAAGATTTCAGAGATAAGACCGCAGGTGCAAGAAGCTTCTACAATGGTCTCACGGACGATCAAAAAGATCTCGTTGATCCTGATTTCGTAAAGGTTTTGGAAGACGACGAAGCAGTCATCGACTTTATGGACAAGGTCAATGCAATCGGCACTCCTGAAGATACGCAAAGCTTCAGAGACAAGGTTGCAGAAGCACTTAATGTGTGTGACAATGAGTTGACACCAAATCAACTTGCACTTGTTCCTGAAGACGTTATCAAGGCTTTGACGGATGACGAAGCACTCGTTCCTGTTATGGACGCAATCGGCGCAATCGGCAATCCTGCCAACACGGATGCTTTCAGAGAAGCTTCAAGTGATGCAAGAGACGTTTACGCAGCTCTCACGGATGACCAAAAGGCTATCTTCCCAGCGGACGCTATCAAGACGTTGGAAGACAACGAAGCGGTCATTGAAGTTCTCGATGAAATCGATTCTATCGGCAACGTTGAATACAGCGAAGGTAGTGAAGCGCTCATCGATGCGGCAAGAAGTGCATATGACTCACTCTCTGCAGATCAAAAAGCAAAATTCCCGACAGCAGATCTCAAGACTCTCGTGGACGACGAAAAAGCGTATGAAACTATGGACGTGGTCTACAACATTGGCGAGATTGAGAACAATGCTGAAACAAAAGAAAGAATTGAGGATGCACGTGCAGCTTACGATGCATTGACGCCAGACCAAAAGGCACTCGTTGATCCATCCTTCGTCAAGGACCTTGAGGATTCAGAAGCGGTATATGACGCAATAGAGCAAATCAACGCTATCGGCGAAATCGGTTATGACAGCAGTTCTGAAGAGGCTATAGCAAATGCCCGCAAGGCATATGACGCATTGTCTCCAGAGCAAAAAGCACTTATGCCACAAGAGACGGTGACCGCGCTTGAAGCAGACGAACAAACGTATGCAGCAAAGAGTGGCGACGCAAAGAAGCTTTATATCGCACTCCTTGTCGTCGTAGCAATAGCACTTTGTGCGTCAATCTGCTTTCTTTGCTTTCAATTTATCAAAGGCAAAAAAGGCAAAAAGCAAGAGAAAGTGATGTCATCGGTTTTGGCACTCCCTGTCATCTTGGCGGCAAGCTATTATGCGTCCGCGCCGTTCCTCGCAATCTACATCCTCGCAGGCTTGCTTGTAGTTTCAATCGTGGCAAATATTGCAGTTGCAATGAGCAACAAGAAGAAGAAAGAAGCAAGCAAGGCGCAAAAAGCAAAACAGGCGCAAAAAGCCAAAAAGCAAGCAGACGAGCCACATGATGATGCAAAGAACTACGTTTGCATCGCAGACGATTCCGAACCGACTTATGATTTGAGACACGACCCAGTTGAAGAGCCGAGCGAGGAGCCTGAACAACCTGAAGAAGAGCCTGAGCAGGCCGAAGAACCTGTTGAGGCCGAAGAGGGCGGTGCGAACGACGGCGATAATTCCGCTGAAGAGCCTGCTCAAACCGAAGAGGGCGGTGCGACCGCCAGCGTGGATTCTGCCGAAGAACCCGAAAAGGCACAAGACGAGCAAGAGCCCGAACAACCCGCTCAAGCCGAAGAAGTAGAACAAGGGGACGAAGTCCAAGTCGAAGAGGAACAAGACTCCGAGGCGGAACTCGAACAGGAAGAAGAGCCTGCAGAAGAGCTTGAAACCGTCGAGGATGTCAAGGTTGAAGAGCCTGTTACGCTCAAACAATCAATGAGCGTCGCTCGCCACAACGTCGGGCACAAATCCCATATCGGCAAGGAATTCTGCGCCAACTACCTCGAAGAGAAGTATAAGGACTGCGCAGAGACCAACCGCCGCGACAACTTTACGTCCACAGGACTTCCGCTCGCAGATACGCACTATGCGCTCGGCGACAAGTCAAGAAAGTGCTTTGTGTACGTCTACGACCTCGAAGAGACGTCTATGCTCCTCCTCAATTCCGACGAGGAACTCGCCTCCGAACTCAACCGTAAGCACGGCAACGTCCACAAGAGCGCGTTCCCGAAATCCAAAGATCAATGGTACAGCGTTGCGCTCGACGACTCCTATACGGAGGAAGAGGTCAAAGACGCCCTCGACCGCTGTTTCAAGCACGCAGGCGGCAAGTTTGAAGAGGAACTTTCTCTCAAGGAAAGCCTCGCTCTTGCAAAGAACGTCAAGGCGGAGAAGACCACGCATACAACCACCAAGAAGTCCGTTTGCGAGTATCTTGCAGGCAAGTACGGCGACGAAGTGGCACTCAACACTCGCGACAACTATACGTCTACGGGACTTCCGCTCGCCGATACGCACTACGTACACGGTGAGGACGGAAAGGACAGATGCTTCGTCTACGTCTACGAGACGCAAGGCTCGATGATGCTTCTCGTCCGCGCAAACTACGACTTTGCAAAGGCACTCAAGAAGAATCACCCGAACGTCCACAAGAGCGCGTTCCCGAAGTCCAAAGAGCCGTGGAACAGCATCATCCTCGACGACAGTTTCAGCGACGAAGAAGTCCACAAACTCCTCGACGACGTGATCGCTCTCAACAAATAATTCCCCCCATAAATTTCTCATTTGACGCGGCGTCTTCAGCCGCCCATTTGAGAGAATACCATCCTTGTGAAAGACCGATGTTTTCATCGGTCTTTCTTTTTTGCTCTCCGAACCTTAAAAAGGAACGCCGAAGTTGTGAAACTTTTGAATGAGAAATGAAAAGATAGGAGTCGAGGAAAATGTGTTTTTCAAAAAGCCTTTTGGGAGCAAAACAACCTGTCGCTGTGCTGTTTTGCAAAATTACTGTTTTTTAGTAGTTTTTTCGCGCTATATATATTATAATTGATTCAAATACATCCCTTACGTTTTTGCAAGGGAGTTTGTTTATGAAGAAGAAAGAAAGAGGAAACAAATTATGAAAACGATTTACCTTGCCGGCGGATGCTTTTGGGGAATGCAAAGGTTTTTGGACAGCGCAAAGGGCGTCAAAGAGACCGCCGTCGGCTATGCGAACGGCAGAACGGAAAATCCTACCTACGAGCAAGTAAAGCACGAAAACACAGGTCATGCCGAGACAGTAAAGGTCGTCTATGACGAGAATGTTTTGACTGAAAAGGCACTTCTTCATCGCTTTTTGCAAGTTATAGACCCGTTTTCCGTCAACAAACAGGGCGAGGACGAGGGAGAACAATACAGGACTGGTATCTACTTCGTGGACGAGAGCGACCTGCAAATCGCTAAGGAAGAAATCGCTTTGCTTGAAAAGGAAACCGGCAAAAAATGCGCCGTCGAAGTTTGTCCTCTCGAGAACTTCTACCTTGCGGAAGAATATCATCAAAAGTACCTTGTCAAAAACCCTACGGGGTATTGCCATATATTTACGAAATTTTGAGACAAAATTTCGTAGTGAATTCTTGCCTACGGCTCAGTGAATTGGTGGCAAGCCACCGTACTTCTTATTAAGGTGAATATATGTCACAACAATACATAAAAGACTTAACAAAACTACCAACACTTATGAACAGCCTTCTTGACGGGGAGAGTGATGAAATCGCGCTCCTCGCAAATGCGTCCGCGCTCATTTTTGATTCGGTGCCGGATATAAACTGGGCAGGGTTTTATTTTGTCAAAGGCGACGAACTTGTGCTCGGACCTTTTCAGGGCAAGCCCGCTTGCGTAAGGCTTAGACGAGGCAAGGGGGTATGCTGGGCGGCTGTTTTGAAGGGTGAAACCGTGACCGTTCGTGACGTAAACGAATTTGAGGGGCATATCGCCTGCGACAGCGCGTCGCGCTCCGAGATAGTCGTTCCGCTGAAAAAAGGCGGGGAGATATTTGCCGTACTTGACATAGACAGTCCGCTTGTCAACCGCTTTGAAGAGATAGAGGACGTCGTCGAAAAGACGGCAAGGGAGATAGAATCCGCCTTGAACAAATAAATTTATAGACATTTGTCTATAACACGCGATATGGCATTGTAGCATCTTGAAATTCGGTTTTCTTGGTGCTATTATTTTTTTACAGCGAACAGGTGTGATATGACAAAAGACAACAAAGCGGGCATCGTAAAGAATATTCGAAAGGGCAAGTGGGCGAACGTCATCTATTGGACGGTGATGTACACCTACGTTTTTATGTGCGCGACGAAGTATTTCATTTATGAAGACGGGCTTCTCAGTTTCGACTTCTCGATGACGACGCTGTATCAGCATATCGCGCTCCTTGGCAGTATCATAATCGGTTTCTTCATATTGAGACGGCACCGCCTTGCGATTCCGAAGAGAGTGCTTACGATTATCGCATTGCTCATGATTATGTTCGGCGCGATTTTTGAAGGCGCAAGGTCGAACCTCATATATCTCATTTTCCTTTCCGTTATACTCGGACAAATCGCGGACTGTTCGCTCCTTACGTATATCTACGAAATGAACAATAGCGAGCGACTTTACGGCATATTCTTCTGCCACTTGCTCGTGGCGGCGGTCAGCATATATTCGATTCGTTTCAACCGTCAAACGGCGGAGTTTTGGTGGCTGATATTTGCGCTGTGCTTTGTGGCGGCGGTATTCTGTTTCCTTGAAAAGAAGGACACCGAATGGGAGATCGCGATCCCCGAAGAGTTTCAAAAGAAACTCTACGTTCCGCTCATACTTGCCTGCATAGGCGGCGTCGTGGCGGTGAGTAGCAGTATGCTCGTCATGGAAAAACTCGCGCCTCTGCTCCCGAACGCAAGATATTTCTTCTACGGCGGTGCGGCAATCGGCGCGACTTTGAGCATATGCGAGTTTTTGTACTTTTTGATTATATTGCAAAGAATATAATATAAATTCATCATACAAATATTGAACGTCGCGCC
>ONYW01000018.1 GCA_900322215.1 uncultured Eubacteriales bacterium
CAACGGTATTGTGGCTGTTGCGGGCGACGGTCAAGTGACTATGGGCGAGAGCGTCATCATGAAAGGCAACGCCGTCAAAGTCAAAAGAATATACAATGACAAAGTTATCGTGGGCTTTGCGGGAAGCGTCAGCGACGCTTTTGCATTGTCCGAGAAATTTGAAGCAATGCTTCAAAAATACAGCGGAAATCTTATGCGTTCGGCAGTCGAACTCGCCGAACTTTGGAGAAGCGACAAGGGAGGCAGGAGACTCGAAGCGCTCCTCATCGTCGCCGACGCAAATTCAACTTACGTCGTGTCGGGCACGGGCGAAGTTATAGAGCCCGAAAACGGCATTTGCGCTATCGGTAGCGGTGGCAACTATGCTCTCGCAGCCGCCCGCGCTCTTGCCGACGCAACGGATCTCTCCGCGGACGAAATCGCCGCTCGCGCACTCAAAATCGCAAGCGAAATTTGCGTCTATACAAACGACCACATCACGGTTGAAACTATAAAGGAGTAAACTATGGACAACAATATTTTGACACCGAAACAAATCGTCGCCGAACTTGACAGATATATCATCGGTCAACACGAGGCAAAAGTTGCGGTCGCAATCGCGCTCCGCAACAGATATAGAAGAAGCAAACTTTCCGACGAGATGAGAGAAGAAATCACTCCGAAGAACATCATCATGAAAGGACCTACCGGCGTCGGCAAGACGGAGATCGCTCGCCGACTCGCAAAAGTCGTCAAGGCACCGTTCGTTAAGGTCGAAGCGACCAAGTTTTCCGAAGTCGGCTACGTCGGTCGTGACGTCGAGAGCATAATCCGCGACCTCGTCGAAGTCGCAATTCGCCTCGTCAAGGACGAAAAGTTTAAAGAAGTCATGCCAAAGGCAACCGAAATCGCCGAGAACAAACTCGTAGAAATCCTTTTGCCGATAAGAAAACAGGCGGCAGGCGAGACGGACAAGAGCGACGCGCAATTCAGAGAAGAGTTGTTGAGCGAGATTAGGGCAGGTCATTTGGACGGCATCACAATAGAGATGGAGATCCGCCAACAACCGAAGCCTATCCAAATTCAACCGGGCAACGCTCCCGGCAACGAAATCGACCTTGGCAACATTTTCGGCGGTATGTTCGGCGCAAAGATGCCTGTGAAGAAGCGCAAACTCACGGTCAAACAGGCAATAGACTATATCGTCAACCAAGAGGCGGAGAAGATGGTCGACCAAGACGCTATCGTGCAAGAGGCTTTGCAAAGAGCGGAGCAAGACGGCGTCGTGTTCATCGACGAAATCGACAAGATCGTCGGAGACAAGAGCGGTTATAGCCAAGGTCACGACGTATCTCGCGAGGGCGTACAGCGCGACATTTTGCCGATAGTCGAGGGTAGCACGGTGCAAACAAAATACGGTTCTATCCGTACGGACTTCATCTTGTTTATCGCGGCGGGCGCTTTCCATATCTCGCGCATCGAAGATCTCATCCCCGAACTGCTCGGCAGATTCCCGATAAGAGTTGAACTCGACAACCTCACGGAGGACGACTTCGTCAAGATTTTGACGGAACCCGACAACGCGGTTCTCAAACAGTATAAAGAACTCTTGGGCGTCGACGGCGTCTCCTTGAACTTTGACGATGAGGCGATAAGAGAAATCGCGCGCGTTGCGTTTATCGAAAACGAGAACAGCGAGAACTTGGGCGCAAGACGTTTGCACGCCGTGCTTGAAAACCTCTTGAAAGAGGTGTTGTACGAGGCTGACGACAACGTGACGAAGGATGTCACTATAAGCAAAGAATACGTCGAAGAGCACATGAGCGGCGACCTCCGCGAACGCAATCTCAAAAAGTATATTCTCTAAAATCGGCAAACCCGTTTGCCAAAGTCAAATATAAAGATTTAGGTGGATTATGATAAACATCCCGAAAGGCACAAAAGATATGTTGCCGCAAGAGGCATACAAATGGCACTACGTAGAGCGTATCGCTCGCGCGACCGCAGGCGCGTTCGGATTCAAAGAGATTCGCACGCCTATGTTCGAGCATACCGAACTTTTCCTTCGCGGCGTCGGCGAGACGACGGATATCGTCACAAAGGAGATGTACACCTTTGACGATAAGGGCGGAAGATCCATGACGCTCAGACCGGAGGGTACGGCGGGCGTCGCAAGATGCTTTATAGAAAACGGACTCTCACAAGGTGTTATGCCAATGAAAGCCTACTATCTTGCGTCTGTTTTCCGCTATGAAAAACCGCAAAACGGCAGGCTTCGCGAGCACCATCAATTCGGCGTCGAACTGTATGGCAGCGACAGCCCCGCGGCGGACGCGGAAGTCATTTCTCTTGCGGATACGTTTCTTAGAAACGTAGGGCTCACGAGTTTAGAACTCAACCTCAACAGCATAGGCTGTCCGAAGTGCCGCGCACAGTACAACAAGGCTCTCAAAGAGTATATCGGCGAGAATTTGACGAGTATGTGCGGTCAATGTCAGGCGCGCTTTGAAAAGAATCCGCTCCGTATTCTCGACTGCAAGGAAGAAAAGTGCAAGCAGGTGACAAAGAACGCTCCGAAGATCTTGGACTTCCTTTGCGACGACTGCCGTGCGCACTTCGAAGCCGTGCAAAAAAATCTTTCCGAACTCGGCATCAAATTCACCGTAAACCCGGGCATCGTCCGCGGTCTTGACTACTACACGAGAACGGTCTTCGAGTTTGTGTCCACAGACATCGGCGCGCAGGGTACTGTTTGCGGAGGCGGAAGATACAACAACCTCGTCGAAGAGGTAGGCGGCAAACCGACTCCAGCCGTAGGCTTTGGTCTTGGTCTTGAAAGACTTTTGCTTGTGCTTGAAAACACGAACGGACTAAAAGCCGAAGAGGAGAGAGTGGACTACTATCTCGCACCTCTCGGAGACAGCGCAAAGGCGCTTTGCAGAAAACTTGCCTACACATTAAGGCGCAAAGGCGTGAGCGCGGAGACGGATCTTATGGATAGGAGCGTCAAAGCGCAAATGAAATACGCCGACAAAATCGGAGCAAAATACGTCGTTGTCATCGGCGACGACGAGATAGCAAAGGGCGTTGTGTCCGTCAAGAATATGGCTGACGGCACGACGGAAGAGAGAACTATCGAGAGTTTGAAAACATTATGACAGAACGCGGTGTTGTAGTAAAAGTTAAGGGCAAACGCGCGACCGTGCGCTTTGACAGGCGAAGCGCCTGCGACAGTTGCCACATGTGCGCGGTGACGAGAGACGGCATGAAAGTCGAGGTCGTCATCGAAAACACGCTCGGCGCAAACGTCGGCGACTTCGTAGAAGTCGAAATGGCGCAAAAGTTTGTGCTTACAGCCGCGGTCATCGTATATCTCATTCCGCTCGCGCTCGTTGCGCTCGGAGTCGGAATCGGCGTGCTTTTCAACGAACTTACGCAAATTCTCCTCGCAGTCGGCGGACTTGTGGGTGGCTTTGTCATAGCGTTTTTGCTCGACAAATTCGTCATAAGAAAGAAAAAGGGTTTCAGCCCGCAAATGAAATCTATATGTTTGCAAACCGCTGACGAACATATCGAAAACGGCGCATCTTCAGAGTCCGAAAACGACGAGTTCGTCTATGACGAAAATTCGCACGCCGAGGAACAAGCCTACTACGAGCCAAACGCTCAAGACGATGCGAATAAAAACTGAATTTTTGAAAATAATTTTTAAGGAGATACATTATGACACACAAATATCTTACGCTCGATGAAAGCAATTTTGACGAAACAATAAAGGATGGCGTCGTCCTCGTCGACTTTTGGGCAACCTGGTGCGGTCCTTGCAGAATGCTTGCTCCGACTATTGAGGAACTTGCGGAGGACTACGAGGGCAAAGTCAAAGTTTGCAAACTCGACGTCGACGAAAATCAATCTATCGCCATGCGCTTCAAAGTCATGTCGATTCCAACCGTATTCGTCTTCAAAAACGGCGAACCTGTCAAGAAGATTATCGGTCTTTCCGATAAGGATGAATATGCGGAAGTTCTTGACTCCCTCTTGTAAAAACCGCGCTATTTAGCGAATAGCATCGTCAACTACAAAAAATACACACCGTCATGTACGTCTATGTACATTAGGCGGTGTGATTTTTTTTGTTTCCTTGCTCTTCATCTAAATATCGCGGTTTTTATTATATAAAAAAACAAAAAAGGCGCCCTTTCGCGCATCTCATCTAAATATCGCGGTTTTTAATGTTTGCTGTTCGAAGACCTGCCGGAGTCACTACTCACTCATCACAAGACGGAACCGACTCCGCAAGGCGGAGTCCCCGGAGTGCCTCGGTCTGCACTCAGTACGAGACTTTGGGACATTCTGTTGCGAAGCGTCCCAAAGGCGAGTCCCCGGAGTGCCTCGGTCTGCACTCAGTACGAGACTTTGGGACATTCTGTTGCGAAGCGTCCCAAAGGCGAAGTGGCAAAGAATAGAGAAAACCGGATTTTAGAGCGCCGACTTGGTGTCCCCAGAGCGAGTAGTTCACTCGTGTAGAGAATAGCAATGTCACAATGTGACCAGTTCCGTTTGTTCCTTGGAGCATTGGGACTTGCGTTCGGTAGGTTCCGCGGTGTGGGAAACCTGGCGAAGCAGGAAGGGGTATTGCATTTAGGGTTGAACGATGTCTCCCCATATGAAGGAGATGGGGAGTTTTTAGATGTATTACGATTGCAGTTGAAAGTATATTCTATCTAAAATATAACCTGTTCATGGCACAAATAGCAGTATAACCGGCAAAAGCAATAGGTGAAAATATGTCATCGCTTTTGTCGGTTCCTTTTTTGTTTTGTGAGTCTTGTGGGGTTTGTTCGTTTTGCGGTTTCGTTTCGGCAGTCTTCGCGTTTTTCGAGAAGAGCGTGGAGAACATAGGCATCATCTTTTCAAATTCGTTTTTCTTTTGCATTATGCTTGCGAGGTTTTCAAACGGGGAGTTTTGACTTTGTTGTCCGTTTGTCTTGTTTGGATTTCCTTGTTCCGCTTGACTTTGACCGTTTTGGTCAAAAGAACTCGTATCTACGACCTCGCCTAAGCCGTTTTGAGAGGCGAAAGGCGAATATGCGCTCCGTTTATCGTCTTTTGACTTGTCAAAAGATTTTTCGCCGTTTCGCGGCTTATGCTTGCCGTTTTCATTTTGTTTTGACGCGTTTTGTCCAATTCCTCCGAACATTTTTGCAAGATTCATAAGGCTGTTTATATCAAAATTCATTTTTCGCTCCTTGTCACATTCATAATATGCCGACATATATTGAGCGTGCGGAGGAATTATGAATTTTTGGGAAAGAGACGAAAACACCTATAAAAACTACAACTCAAATTCACAAAGAGCGCAAAACGTCTCGCGCGGTCAAGAAGACAAGTCATATTTTCAAAATGAGATGAGAGACTCAAACGAGACGGTAGGCACTCAAAACTTTACGGACAATAGTGAGTTCTGGCGGCAAAAAGTCGGAGAATTTGCGGGAAAGTCGCAACAGGAACTTATGCAAGAACTGCTTTCCACTTCATCGCGAATGAAGCAAAGCGGTGAATTGTCGGGTGCCGATCTTGACGACTTCTACAACAAAGTACAGGGATTTTTGAATGAGGAACAACGCCAAAGAATGAAATCTCTCATCGAGACGTTAAAGGGATAGCCTATGTCAAAAATCGATAACAATTTGCTAAAGATCTTGTCGGCGGACGGTCGCTTTGACTCGGGAATAGTCGGCACGCTCGGCGTGACGGACAAGACGACCGCGCTCGTAAAAGTGCGAAATCCTCTTCAACTCATACGTGTAGAACGCAGGTTTCACGTCGTCGGAGAATATCCGTTTATACGCTCGCTTGCGGTAGAATGCGGACTTGACGAAGCGATAGCGCTTGAACGTATGGCGGAAGTCGAGTACGTCAGCGGAGAGAGTAGAGTCTCCTGCCTCTCAAACGGCGACGAGAACGATTCAAGCGATTTCGAGACAGCATTGTCGCAGTCCACAAGTGCTTTTGCCGTGCAAGGCACAAAACTTACGGGCAAAAACACCACGCTTTGCGTTATGGACACAGGCGTATCTCCGCACAGCGATATCTCCATACCTCGGGAGCGCATCGTCCACTTCGTGGATATGATAGGCGGAGAAAAGGCGCCGTATGACGACAACGGACACGGCACTTTCGTGAGCGGTATCGCCGCAGGCAACGGATTGCTTTCGGGAAGAAAAGTGTGCGGGGTTGCTCGTGACGCGAATATAATAGGGCTCAAAGTCATTGGCAAGGAGGGTGAGAGCGGAACTTTCAAGATTCTCGACGGTATGCAATGGCTGTTTGACAACTTCCGACAGTACGGCATAAGCGTCGTGTGTATGAGTTTCGGCGCGGAACCGCTTGACTTTGCCGATCCGCTCAAAATCGGCGCGGAAATGCTTGCAAGAAGCGGACTTATAGTCGTCGCGGCGTCCGGTAACAGCGGAGAAAATCATCTCAAATCGCCCGCTATTTCAAACGAAATCATTTCAGTCGGCGCAGTGAACGAGGCAGGGAAAGTGACTGAGTTTTCGTCGAGGGGCGAATATGGCGGAGTTTACCGTCCCGACGTCTATGCAAAGGGCGTAAACGTCATAGGCATAAAGGCGGGGAGTACGTATTCGACGATGACGGGCACGTCCGCGTCCGCTCCGTACGTCGCAGGCGCGTGCTTGCTCCTCAAAGAGAAGTACAAAAACCTCTCGCCCGCACAGGCAAAATCAATGATTTTGCAAAGTGCGAAAAATATAGACGGGAATTTGGTTTTAGACCTCGATTTATGACAATTTGTTTGTTGTGGCAGAAGCCTGTCGTATCAAATTTTCAAGTAGGCTCGAGACGACCAAAATATCTTTGTCGCCGTTGTCGACGCCGACGCTCAGTCTCACCGCGCCCTGCGTGAGCGTGCCGAGATGCTCGTGCACAAGCGGAGCGCAGTGAAGTCCAGCACGAACGGCAACCCCGTTTTCGTTCAAATAGTCCGCAACAAAAGTGCTGTCAAGCCCTAAAACGTTGCAAGCGACAACCCCGCATGCAGTCTCGCTCGTATAGAGAGTGCATCCAATGCTTTGAAGATTATAAATCAAATTTTTAGATAATCTATTAATATGTTTTTTGACAAAATCTAACTTAACATATGTCCACTTTATTCCTTCTTCAAGTGCCGCGATGCCGCCTGAAAACACCGTTCCCGCCTCAAAAGATTCGGGATATTCTATGCCCGGCAAAACGTCGGATGAGTGCGTTCCCGTGCCTCCGAACAGGAGCGGAGAGAGTTGTATGCTCTTTTTGACTACGAGGAAACCCGTGCCTTGTATTCCGTGCAAACCCTTGTGCCCGGGACAAGCCAGCATGTCTATATGCGAGTCTTTGAGGTTTATATCGCAGTACGGCACGCACTGCGCTCCGTCGACGACAAATTTGACTCTGTTGTCCTTTGCGATTTGTCCGACTTCGACAAGATCGAGGGTAGAGCCTGTTACGTTGCACGCACCGCCAAACACGAATATATCGGTGTTTTTTGCAGTTTCTTTAATATCATTGATATTAAGCTTGTGATTATCGTCTTGCGAGAGTACCGTGAGTTTGATTTTTCCTTGATTTGCGAGCAGGTATAGCGGTCGCAGGACGGAATTGTGTTCATTCTTTGACGTTACGACTCTTTCTCCGTCTTTTATGCTCCCGAAAATGGCAAGGTTCAAAGCCTCCGTGCAGTTCTTTGTGAAGACTACAAAATAGTCGTCGCCTCCGCCGAGTTTTTCAAGAATTAAATTTCTGCACCTTTCAATCGCTATGCTTTTGGCGACTGCGTCGTCGTGTCCTGCGCGTCCGCTGTTTGCGGAGTGCACTATGTCAAAATTCAGGACATCTAATGCGGCTTTCGGCTTAAATCGCGACGTTGCGGCGTTGTCAAGATATATCATATATTGCACCTCTAAGATATTTATATGAAAAAGATTTTTGTATGTTGCAGACTGTCAAAAGTCGTTTTTGCAGCATACAATTTATTGGGCGGTACATAAGGAGGGATATATGAGAGAATTTTTTGTTGCTTTCCGCTCGCGCGCCGAGGCTATTCGCTTTTATGAGGCACTTTTGTCATATCACGTTCATTGCAAGGTGATAAACACGCCGTCTTCGGCAGGGCTTGGCTGTGGCTTGTCCGTAAAACTCTTTGCAAAGGATATGAGACAGGCAAAGATAGTGCTCGATAGAGGAAGATTCAGTTCGGCTGTAGGGTTTTACTACTTTTCTCAAAACGGTATGGCGATAAAACTTTGATTTTGTCGCCTTTACATACGCCATGCAAGAGTTTTATTGTCATCCTTCCATATCTTCCGTAAAGATTTTGCGATAAAACCTGTGTATAGCAGGGTCTTGCGAGTGTTCGACGCAAAGTGATGTCGGTTCAAAACTTTTTGCGGAAATGGAGTTTTTTTCGGCATAGTTCATTCAAGTGCGTTTGTCTCGCAAAAAGAGAGAAATATCATAAATTTTCTAAGAAAATTTTGAAATTTTGGAGTAAGTTCGGTTTCTATCTTGCAAAATACGCTTGTTTATGCAATAATATATTTTATGACAAAAGACAATATCGCAATCTACGAAAATTTGACAAAAGCGCACCCGAACGCACACTGCGAACTTGACTTTGGCACGCCGTTTCAACTGCTCGTGTCCGTCGTGCTTTCCGCACAATGCACGGACAAGAGGGTAAACGCCGTGACGGAGGAACTGTTCAAGGTTGCCTCTACCCCTGAAGACTTTGTCGCAATGCCCGTCGAACAACTTGAAAAGATGATTTTTTCTTGCGGGTTCTATCACAACAAGGCAAAACATATCAAGGAACTAAGCGCAGACGTTGTGAGACTCGGCGGTGTTCCCAATACAAGGGAAGGGCTTATGACTCTTGCGGGCGTCGGACGAAAGACCGCAAACGTCGTGTATGCCGAGGCTTTCAAAGGCAACGCGATTGCAGTCGACACTCACGTTTTCAGGGTGGCGAATAGACTCGGAGTAGTGGACGCAAAAACGCCCGAACAAACCGAGGAACAATTGATGAAAGTATTTGACGAGGACAAGTGGAGAAATCTCCACCACCTTCTCATCTTTCAAGGTCGCTACGTATGTCACTCGCAAAAGCCGAATTGCGCTGAATGTTCGGTGAAAGAATACTGCAAGTATTACAAAAATCAGCAAAATTTGTAAGACTTTTGCAAATTTAAGTAAAAAAATGTCACTACATAGTGAAAACTATATTCAAAGCACAATATCAAACACAACCACACATAGTGAGAGTATTATGAAAAAATATGAGATTCTAAAAAAGAGAGCACTTGCCTCAAAAGTCAACGAATACGTGATTTATGCTCCGATGGTCGCAAAGCATTGCCTTGCGGGACAGTTTGTCATTCTCATTGTAGAGCCTGACGGAGAGCGCGTTCCTTTCACAATTTGTGACTATTCAAGAGAGGAAGGGACGGTCTCTATCCTCGTTCAAGAAATCGGATATACGACTGCAAAACTCGCGATGATGAACGTCGGCGACGCCTTGCAAGATTTTGTCGGTCCGCTTGGAAATCCGACTGATCTCAGCGAATTTGAAAGCGTCGTGCTTGTCGGCGGTGGAATAGGTTCCGCCGTTATCTATCCACAAGCAAAGCAGCTGAAAGCCGACGGAAAGAGCGTGGACGTCATAGTCGGCGCAAGAAACGAGAGTTTGCTTATGTACACGGACGAGTTTGCAAAGAACTCCGACAATCTCTACCTTATCACCGACGACGGCTCTAACGGAAGAAAGGGCTTTGTCACCGATATGCTCAAAGAACTTGTCGAGGGCGGCAAACACTATGACTGTGTGTTTGCGGTCGGTCCGCTTCCTATGATGAGAGCGGTGTGCAATTTGACGCGCGAACTCGGCATCAAAACTATCGTCAGCATGAACTCTATGATGGTGGACGGCACGGGTATGTGCGGTTGTTGCAGGCTGACGGTGGACGGAAAGACGAAATATGCATGCATCGACGGTCCCGAGTTTGACGGTCACGCGGTGGATTTTGACGAAGCGATTTTGCGTAGCAAAATATACAGGGAGCAAGAAAGCACTCATCTTTGCAATTTGAGGGGGACTTATGGTAAAAACTGAAAGACATGAAATGCCGTCGCAATCGGCGGAAGTTAGAAGACACAATTTTGAAGAAGTTGCCCTCGGTTATACGCCCGAACTCGCACAAGAAGAAGCGGAGAGGTGCTTGCATTGCAAAAACGCTCCTTGTATGACAGGGTGTCCCGTCGGCGTACGTATTCCCGACTTTATCGCAAGAGTGAAGAGCGGAGATATGGAAGGGGCTGTACGCATTCTCAATTCGGACAACAACCTTTCCGCAATTTGCGGTAGAGTTTGCCCTCAGGAGAGCCAGTGCGAAAAATACTGCGTGAGAAAACTCAACCTTGGCGGTTCCGTCGCTATCGGCAATCTTGAACGCTACGTTGCGGACTATGCGATACAAAACGGACTTGACGGCCTCTATGAGGAAGCCGAGGACGGTGCAGACCTCGCAAAGAAAAACGAATACGCAGGCAAGAGCGTCGCAGTCATCGGCTCCGGTCCGTCCTCTTTGTCCTGTGCGAGCGATCTTGCGCGCGCGGGAGTTAAAGTCGTTATGTACGAGGCGCTCCACAAAGCCGGCGGTGTGCTCGTGTACGGCATTCCTGAGTTCCGACTTCCAAAGGAAGTCGTCGGCAAGGTCGTCGACAAGGTCAAGGCGCTCGGCGTTGACGTGGAGACTAACGTAGTATGCGGCAAAACCGTGTTCATCGACGAACTGTTGTTCGAGCACGACGCGGTGTTTATCGGCACGGGCGCAGGACTTCCGTCCTTCCTTAGGGTGAAAGGCGAAAATCTGAACGGAGTGTATTCCGCAAACGAATACCTTACGCGCG
Organism: uncultured Eubacteriales bacterium; assembly: GCA_900322215.1. Taxonomy (GTDB): domain Bacteria; phylum Bacillota; class Clostridia; order Christensenellales; family CAG-917; genus CAG-475. Next base: position 10,948 of record ONYW01000018.1, read on the forward strand.
TAAACCTCATGAAAGCATACAAGGATGGCGCGGTAACGCCAATTTTGCACGGCAAAAAGGTGTGCGTCGTAGGCGGTGGAAACGTGGCTATGGACGCCGCAAGAACGGCTGTACGACTTGGCGCGGACGTGCACCTCGTGTATCGCCGCGGACGTGACGAAATGCCCGCGCGCGCAGAGGAAATTGGGCATGCCGAGGAAGAGGGCGTCGTCTTCGATCTCTTGCAAAACCCCGTTGAAATCCTCGGTGACGAAAACGGAAATGTGTGCGGAGTTCGCCTTGTCAAGATGCAACTCGGAGAACCCGACGCAAGCGGCAGGCGCAGTCCCGTTGCAATTGAAGGCAGCGAATACGACGTGGAGTTTGACGAAGTCATCGTCGCGCTCGGCACGACGCCTAATCCGCTTATTAAGAACAGCATGCCGTCGCTTGAAACGTCAAAACGCGGTACGATAGTGGCGGACGAGAACGGAAGAACGAGCGTTCCTCGCGTGTATGTCGGCGGTGACGCAATGACGGGCGCCGCAACGGTCATACTTGCAATGGGCGCAGGCAAGAAGGCGGCAAAAGCGATTCTTGAAGATATAAAATAAAACACTAGTGTTTTATGGCGCAAAAACCTATCTTGAGGCGCAATAAGTCGCGGGCATAAAACCGCGGCGAAAACGCAAATTAACAATACGAAAGACGCACTTCGGCTGATGCCGAACGGAGAGAATATGTTTCTTGATTACGTAAAGATTTTTATTAAAGCAGGCAACGGTGGAAACGGAAAGGTGTCCTTTCATCGTGAAAAATTCGTGCCGAACGGCGGACCTGACGGCGGAGACGGCGGAAACGGCGGAGACGTCGTATTTGTCGCGGACAGTTCTATTAACACGCTTATAGACTTCAAATTTCAAAAGTTCTACCGCGCGGAAAACGGCGGAGACGGCGAGGCGAAGAATTGTACGGGCAAATCCGCTCCGAATCTTGTCATAAAGGTCCCGCAAGGCACCGTCATTCGCGATACGAAGACGGGCAAGGTCGTTGCCGACCTCTATGACGACGGAGAGACGTTTGTCGCACTCAAAGGCGGAAGAGGCGGAAAGGGCAACAACCGCTTTGCTCACGCAAGACGTCAAGCGCCGACTTTTTCGCAACTCGGCGAGGTTACGGAGGAGCACCAAGTCACTTTGGAACTCAAAACCATTGCGGACGTCGGACTTGTGGGATTTCCGAACGTCGGCAAATCCACGCTTCTTTCAGTCCTTACAAGTGCAAAACCGAAGATCGCAAACTATCACTTCACGACGATCAACCCAAACCTCGGCGTAGTGCAAATGTTTGACGACAGTTTTGTCATAGCGGATATACCGGGGCTTATCGAGGGCGCGAGCGAAGGCGCGGGACTCGGGCATCACTTCCTTCGCCATATAGAGCGCGTTCGTCTCATCGTCCATATTGTGGATATTAGCGGTAGCGAGGGCAGAGATCCCGTCGAGGACTATAAAAAAATCAACAACGAACTCGCCTCGTACAGCGAAAATCTCGCCAAAATTCCGCAAATCGTCGTGGCGGGTAAGGCGGATCTCCTGTATGACAGGGAGAAAATTGAAGAATTTGAAAAAGCCATCGGCAAAAAGGTGTACACGGTCTCGTCTCTCACTCACGAAGGGCTTGACGAACTCCTGAAAATCATGAAAGAAAAGGTCGAGGAACTTCCTCCTCCCGCAAGAATCGAGCGCGATGAAGACTTTGCGCTTGAAGAGAAGTCGGATCAAAAGTTTACTATCACTCGTCTTGACGACGGCACCTTCTTCGTAGACGGCGGACTTGTCGACTTCCTCATCCAAAACGTCACTATATCTTCGGAAGACAGCTTTGCGTTCTTCCAAAAAGTGCTCAAAGACAGGGGCGTCATTGCGGAACTCAAAAAGCGCGGTATGAAAGAGGGCGATATTGTAAGTATCGGCGACCTCGAATTCGAGTGGGTGGACTAATCGTCAGGGCGGTTTGAATCGCTTGGCGGCGTGTCGCTCGAGCCGTGCGAGTCGCCTGAAGATATCCCGTCGCTTGAATCGTCGCAAGCCGAACAGGCGTTGCCTCCGTTATCGCAAAATCTTTTTTCGCTTGTAGCATTATTGTCAATTTGATTATTTGTCAAAGCGCAGTCCTCTCGGGCTGCGTTTTTTAGCTCTTTGAAAATGTTTGTACCGGACACGCTCCCGTTGCCGAACGCGAGGGAAGCGATCGCAAGCAAAAGACAAATCGTTCCGCTGACGATATAATACACTTTTAGCGGAGTGATAAAAGAGGTGAGAACGAGTATCGTGCCCGAAAACGCATAGGCTTTGGAATTTCCGCGCGCAAAAACCGTGGCTAAAACAGTTTGAAATGACGGTTTTGTCCTCGGTCTTTTGAAGTCTGGTAGGGCGTCATTCTTTTCAAGGTATCTTATGAGTGTCGACGTTTTTACGAGCTTTATTTGCAAGCCAAGCCACGTCGCCACCTTGTAGGCTTGTTTGTCTATGCCGTTTGCAAAGATAAAAACCTTTGAAATTCCGCTGTCATCAAGCGATTTGCGTATGTTTTGCACGTCTGCGCTTGATACGTTCCCGAACTTAAAAAATGAGAAAATAGCAGAATTTTTAAGCAAAATATAGTTTGTACCACTCTTGAATTTGTCGTTTTTTAGAGTAGTTTTCAAAATATTTATCAAATATTCGTTGCCTTTCAACGTTATTTCCATGGCAAACTGTGACGGGCTTGTCTTGGTTTTTGTCCTTGACATGTGACACACCAAAAACACTATGGCAAGAGATAGTGCGGAAGAAACCGTGAGCGCAAGCCACACGTTTTGAAAGAGCATAATGCCAAACGTAAACAGCAAAACGAGCAACACTCCGCATAGCGCCAAAAGATCGATTTTTCTTGCCATAAAGGTATTGTTGCCATGAGAGAAAAAAATAAACTTTTTGGGTGTAAAAATACGTGTGACTATTGAAAATCAAAAGTAAATAGAGTATAATCGAGATATGAGAACAATCGTTTTCGGAGGAGCGTTTGCTCCGCCACACAAAGAACACGTGAATATGTGCAAAAGCGCAGTGAAAGAACTCGGAGCGGAAAGACTTGTCATCGTCCCGACTTTTCAGCCTGCGCACAAGACTGAACACTATCTCGATTTCGAGACGAGAAAAGAACTTTGCGCCCTTGCTTTTGACGGCATAGCACGGGAAGTCGTCGTCGACGAGATAGAGAAAGAGCGGGGAAAGGACAATTTTTCCGCATACGTTTTGCCTGTTTTGGCTGAAAAATACGGTGATATAATCTATCTTGTCGGCGCGGACAGTTTGCAATATTTCGACAGGTGGAAAGAGCCTGAAAGGGTCGCAAAAGCCTGCAAAATCGCAGTGTGTTCAAGAGCGGGCTTTTTGCCTGCATCGACTGTCGTAAAATCGGCAGGAGAAAAGTACGGAAAAGAGAGTTTTGTTGCGCTCAAATATGTCGGTAGCGACGTTTCGTCCTCTATGATAAGGGCAAAACTTTTGCTCGGAGAGGAGCCGTCCGAACTTCCTGAATGCGTTGTAGCCTATATAAAATCTCACGACCTTTATACAAAGTATAAAGACTTTGTCGAAAGGCTCAAAACATATCAAACGGACGAACTGTTTTTCCACAGCAAGAGCGTCGTCAAGCGCGCAGTCGATTTCAACTCTAAGCACATCTTGCTCCAAGACTTTGACAAGGTGTTCCTCGCAGCGCTTTTGCATGACAACGCAAAGCAGCGAAAGAGCCTTGACGGACTAAACGTGCCCGAAGATTCTATCGGCACGCCCGTTTTGCATCAATTTTTGGGCGCGGAGAAAGCGCGTCGCGATTTCGGCATAGAGGACGATGAGATTCTTGACGCAATTCGCTACCACACAACGGCAAAAGCGAATATGACTATGCTTGAAAAACTTATTTACACCGCCGACAGCCTGTCCGACGACAGGGACTACGAGCCGATTCCCGCCATTCGCGAAATCGCGATCCGTGACTTTGAAAAAGGATTCAAGACGATTCTCAAATACACTTATGACAAGATTACGGCGAGGGGGACGGGAATGTATCCGCTCACGGAGGACGCATATAGGTATTATATCGTTGAAAACAATGACTAAAATTGCGGAAAAACGGTGATTTTCACATCTTCCGCACAAAATAAGTACAAATGAACAGGAGATATATTATGGAACCAAAAGAATTGAAAGACGCGATTTGCGAACTTCTTGACGAGCATAAGGCTGTGGATATCACTATCCTCAACGTCGAGCACCTCACGGTCATGACGGACTACTTCGTCGTTTGCACGGCAAAGAGCAATAAGCAAGTCAAGGCACTCGCCGAGATGCTTGAAGAAAAACTCGAAGAACAGGGCGAAAAGCCTAATCACGAGGACGGCCTCAGAGACGGAAAATGGGCTGTGCTTGACTATGGCAGCGTAATAGTCCACATCTTCAACGACGAAACGCGCATGTTCTACTGCCTTGAAAAACTTTGGACTGACGGCAAAAACGTTGAAAAGTACGTTCCTAAGAACTAAATACTTTTAGAAAACCAAAAGCGGAGCATTGCTCCGCTTTTTCATTATCGTACAGTTTGTTTGTCGGCTCATACGTAAATTCAAATTGAAAATTTTGCAATTTAACTCAATTTGTCACGCTCCGTTACGGTTTTTAGGATTCGTTTCTTTTGAAAATCGGTCATATTGTCTTTTATTGCGCGGTATACGTCGTTGTCAAAAGATATATAGGTCGTTTTGCCTTGCGACAAGATGGATTTTAGGTCTTTTTGCAACGAATCTCGCTCGCTTTTGAGATATATAGGGAGTGTCAAAATCGCAAAAACTCTTGTGGTGCCCGTTTCAAAAGAGCGCACGGCAACGACTTTTTCATTATTTAACGCTAAGGCGTTTAAGAGTGCCAAATCGTCCGAGTAGTCTTCCGCCGTTCTTTGGCATACGATATCGGACTCGTTCCGCGCAGTGGAGGTCAAGTCCTTTTGCGGTATTAGATTTGTCGGAGGGAAATAACATATCATAACGCTATCCTGTGCAAATCGTTTGAAAAAATACCAAAAATTGCCATTATGGCGCAAAAACCTACTGTATAGAAGATTTTTCAGGCAATTTGATTATACCGCTTGACAGGAGTTTTGTGTGGTAGTAGGATTATATCGAACTTTGGGGCAAGGTGAAAATCCTTACTGGCGGTATAGTCCGCGAACCTTTTTAAGGCCGAGTGGGTGAGACTCCCACACCAACGGTACAGTCCGGATGAAAAAAGTTCTTTATTGATGCTCCAAAGAGAAGGAGCGTTTTTTTATGTCAAAACAATCAAAAATCAGAAATCAAAAGAGCGCGACGACTCTTGACAAGAAGAAATTCGGCAGGCTTTCCGCCGCATACGTCACAAAGATGGCAATACTTACGGGTTTGTCGTTTATTTTGTACGCATACGCAAAATTCAATTTGCCGTTTATGTTCCCGAGTTTTTTAGAGATTCAAGTCTCGGAACTCCCGGCGTTGCTTGCGGGCTTCTCGATGGGCCCGGTAAGCGGGTGCCTTGTCATCGTATTCAAGTGCCTTATCAAGTTCGCGATGTCCAGTACGGGATTTGTCGGCGAGGCTACGGATATTTTGCTCGGCGTAATGTTCGTTTTGCCGGCGTCGCTGATATACAAGTTCAGAAAGGACGTAAAGCACGCCTTTTTAGGCCTCGTCGTCGGCACGCTTGCCATGACGGGAACGGCGATACTTGTCAATAGATTCATTTCTATTCCGCTCTACGTGCAACTCTTCTTCCACGGCAACTTCAACATTTTGCTCGGCATAGTGCAGGAGACTTTCAAGAGTGTAGAACTCACCGAAGACAATTTCTATTTCTATTATTTGCTTGCAGGCGTGTTGCCATTTAATATATTTAGATGTATAATAGTCTCCGGTCTTACGTTCGCACTCTACAAGCGACTCAGCAAAATCCTGCATTGGAACGGTGAGAGCCTCAAAAAGAAGGAAACAAAAGAGGAGTTTTCTCTCGTCGGTGTTTTCAAAGTCGCGTCTATTGCCGAGACCTATGATCTCGCCGAAAAACTTGCGGAAGAACTTAGAGGCGGAGAGATTATTTTGCTCTCAGGCGACCTCGGCGCAGGCAAGACGACGTTTACGAAGGGGCTGGCGCAGGCTCTCGGCGTGACGGAAGAGGTGACAAGCCCGACTTTCACCATAATGAACGTGTATGAGAGCGGTAGGCTGAAACTCAACCACCTCGATATGTACAGGATCGAAAACGCGGACGAAATCTATGAACTCGGCGTGTCGGAGTGCTTTGCGGACGACACGGTCACCGTCATCGAGTGGAACAAATTTGAAGACCTTGACGGGAAGATTATATCTATAGATATAAAATCTCTCGGCGAGACGGAAAGAGAGTTCTCAATTTCGCTAAACGGCAATAAAGATCTCGGCGAGCAAGAAAGCGGATATGAGGCGGAAGATTTTGTGCCAAACTCCGACGCTGAGGCAAATTCGGGCGAGAGCGCGGGCGCGCAAACCGAAGACTCTAAACCTCTTGAAGAGCAAAATAATATTGAAAAATCCGAACGGGAATAAACGTATAATGAAAGCGATTCTTATTGATACAACCACACAAAATCTTTGTCTTGTGCTTGTCGACGGCGAAAAGTCGTACAAGAGCGAGACCGAGGTCGGAAAGTCCGGGCACTCGAAAGTGCTTATGCCATACCTTGACGAACTGCTGAGGAGCGCAAACGTCCGTATCGACGACATAGATACGGTGGGCGTTGTCGTCGGCCCCGGGTCTTTCACCGGCATACGTATCGGCGTGGCGACGGCGACCGCGCTTGCGTTTTCTTTGAACGCAAAGAGAATTGCTATCACATCCTTTGAACTCCTTGCATATAGTAGGAAAAAAGCGAGCCTGGCGGTGGACGCGGGACACGGCAATTTGTACGTTGCGGAGTGCGAAAACGGGAAAGTTCTGTCAACCGATTTTATTGACGGCGAGGCGGCAAAAACCGTCAACAGGAAGAAATTCGAGTTTGAGCCTGTCAAGAAGTATTCTTGTTCCGACGTGCTTAGTCTCGTTGCAAGGCAAAAGGCGGCTGGCGGCGAATACGTTGACGTCTTCGAGCCGTATTATATGAGAAAATCTCAAGCGGAGCGTGAAAAAGGCCTATGAGATTCGTCCGCTTGGAATATAAACATTTGGGCCAAATGGCGGAGATCGAGCGCGAGGCGTTCGAGACGCCTTGGACGGAGAATATGTTCATTCCCGAAGTCGAAGATCCCGCGGCGTACTACGTCGTCGGAGTTCGCGGAGAGGAAGTCGTGTGCTACGGCGGTTTTCACAAGGTACTCGACGAGGCGCATATCACAAATATCGCCGTCAAATGCACCGAGCGAGGAAGAGGCATCGGCAAGTTCCTTATGTCGGAACTCATCGCTCGCGCAAAACTTGCGGATATAAAGCGTATGACTTTGGAGGTCAGGGACGGCAATATTCCCGCGATAAAACTATACGAGAGTTTCGGCTTCAAGGTCGAGGGCGTACGAAAGAGGTATTATGACAACAAATACGACGCTCTCATTATGTGGCTGACGATTTGAGAGCAAGGAGGCTCTTGAATTATAAACTTGTAGAAGGATCGAGATTTCAAACCGTAAACGGAGAGAACCACTCAAAAACGATAGTATTTTTGCATGGCTGGGGCGGAAGCGTCACCGGCTTTTTGTTTGTCGCAAAGAGGCTTGCGACCTACGGATACCGTTGTCTGCTTGTGGATTTTGCGGGATTTGGCGAAACGCCCGAGCCGAATATGCCGTATACCGTGCGGGATTATAGCGAGGATTTGCGCGCGCTGCTATGCGAGCTAAACATATCGTCCGCCGTGCTTGTCGGGCATTCTTTCGGAGGAAGAGTGGCGATAGAACTTGCGGTTTCGCACCCAAACATCGTTGACAAACTCGTTCTCGTAGACTCGGCGGGTTGTAAGCCGAGAAGGCATATTGATTATTATTTCAAAATTTTCACGCACAAATTGCTAAGAAAAATCGGTTGTAAGGGCTTGAAAGGCTCAAAAGACTACCGTGTTTTGTCGCCCGTTATGAGGCAAACTTTCAAAAACGTCGTTGGATACTATCAGGATGATAAACTTCCGCTTATATCCTGCAAAACGGCGATATTTTGGGGCAAAAACGACAAAGAGACGCCCGCGTATATGGCAAAACGACTGAATCGCTATATAAAAAATTCGGACTTGTTTTGGCTCGAAGGTGGACATTTTGCCTATATGGACGACTTTTTCAGGTTTTTCAGCGTACTTTTGGCTTTTTTGAAGGAGTGAATATGGCGTTTGCACGTGGGGATTGGTTTTTTGTAGTAATGGTGTTTTTGACGAGTTTCTTTATGACTCGTCCGTACCTCTATGCGATACAACAGGACAATTATAGAATAACCGAGATTTTCAAAAACAGGCGACTCAGATTCGTATATTTTTTAGACGTTTGTTCGGTTGCTTTGTTTGTCGGAGTTTGGTGCGTTTTTTATTTCGTGCAAGCAAAGGCGTTTTTCGGCTTTTTGACCGCGCTGTTTTTCTTTGTCGCGGAGTTTGCGATGTACTTTATGGAGGACCTGCCGACTCGCAAAAAACCGTTAAAATACACAAAAAGAGCCGTTAGATGCCTGCTTTTTGTCTCTTTGCTCGGTACGGCTCTCGTGAGTGTCGCGCTTGCCGTCGCAAATGTGCATATAGAGGACGTATATCTCAGATACCTGATATTTTTCGGTTATCCGCTTGCATTTCCGCTCGTGTTTATTGTCGGCGGAAACGTGATAAACGTCTTTGAAAAGGTCAACAACAAGGGTTATGAATTGAGAACTGCACGGATTTTGAAATCTATGCCGCACCTTGAAAAGATCGCCATAACCGGCAGTTTTGGAAAGACGTCGGTAAAAAATTTCTTGACGAGCATATTAAACCAAAAATTCAACGTGCTTGCGACTCCAAAGAGTTTCAATACGCCTATGGGAATATCTCTTGCTGTAAAGGAACTTGACGAGACGTACGACTGTTTTGTGGCGGAATTCGGAGCGAGGCGAGTCGGCGACATCAAAAGACTTATGAAAATAGTAAAGCCGAATTTGACTGTCCTTACGGGAATAAACGAGCAACATCTTGAGACTTTTCGCTCAAAAGAGAACATTATCAAAGAAAAATGCCACATTTTGGAAGTCGGAGAGGGGATTTGCATCGTCAACGACGAATTGAGAGATATTGTTGAGGACAAAATATCAGGCGACAAAACGCAGGTCGTATATGCGGGCTTTGACGAAAAATCCTTGATTAGGGCGGAAAATATCGCGGTCAGCGACACGGGCAGCACCTTTGAACTCATAATAGACGGTGAGCGACACGCGGTGTCTACGCATCTTCTCGGCATTCACAACATAAAGAATATCTTGCTTGCCGTGGGCGTCGCGTATGCGCTCGGAGTCGAGACGCCGTATATTTTGCGTGGCATAGAGTGTATGGAGCCCGTTCCGCATAGAATGGAACTCATTCACGGCAACGGCATAAACATCATAGACGACAGTTTCAACGGAAATCCTACGGGCGCAAAATACGCGCTCGATACGCTTGCTCTCTTTGACACGCGAAAAGTCGTTTTGACTCCGGGACTTGTAGAACTCGGCAAAGAGGAAGGGGAGATAAACTTTGACCTCGGGCGCAAAATAGCCGAAGTTGCCGACCTTGTGTTGCTCGTCGGATTCAAGAGAACGGACAGCATAAAGCGAGGTCTTTTGGACGCAGGGTACGGCGGAGAAATCCATATCTACAAGACTCTCGCGAGTGCAGAGGAGGATTTTGAAAACAGACTTAAAGCCTACGATACGCTGCTTATTTTGAACGATTTACCTGATATTTATGAAGAGAAGAGATAGTGTGATTTGCATCGCACTATGATTTGAAATCCCGCAAAATATTCTAAAAATTGGCAGTTTTTAGAGGTAAGGTATTCTAAAATCGCATAAAAATTATAAAACTTATGCGATTTTTACAAAAATTATCACCTAAAAAGCGTCTTTTGCATATACTGCCGAGAGGTGAACATGAAAACGCGTGTTGCAGTGATTTTTGGCGGTAGGTCGCTCGAGCATGACGTGTCCGTGATTACGGGTATGCAGGTGCTTGGTAGCATTGATAAGTCAAAGTATATCGTTGAACCGATATATATGAGAGACGGAGATTTCTACGTTCAAAACGTTGACAAGCTTGATGAGTTTGTGCAGTTTGACGCAAGCAGGCACAAAAAGGCTTTGCTTGTCAAGGGAGAGTTTTTCCTTCTCAAACGTCAGGGTATTAAAAAGTATTTCAAACCCGACGTAGTGCTTGTCGCCTGTCACGGCGGAGAGGGTGAGAACGGCAACCTTCAAGCGTTGCTCGAAATGAACGGACTTGCCTATACCTCGCCCGGAGTGTTTGCGTCCTCGCTTTGCATAGACAAGGAGTTTTCAAAGCGCATGTTTGAAAGCATGCTCTTGCCCGTTGTGCCGTACGAGGCGGTCGGAAGAAAGGAGTTTTTGCACGATAAACAGCAGGTCGTGTTTTCTTTGGAGAGTTTTTTGACTTATCCGATGATAGTAAAGCCTGCAAGACTTGGCAGTAGCATAGGAATCAGCGTGGCAAACGACAGGGCGGAACTTGAAAGCGCGGTAAGTTTTGCGTTTGAGTTTGACGACAAAGTCGTCATCGAGCAAAAATTGGAGAATTTTGCCGAAGTGAACTGCGCGGCGTATTTTGACGGAGAGCGCGTCGTTGTAAGCAAGACAGAACAGCCGATACACGCAAACGATTTTTTGACGTTTGCCGACAAATACGAGCAGGGAGGAAAGATGAGCGAAACGACTCGCATAATCCCTGCGGATATAGGCTCTCTCAACCTCGTCGTTCAAGCGATGACGGAGAGAATATACAGGGACTTAGATATGAACGGAATCGTCCGCATAGACTACCTCGTGGACGTGGCGAAAAACAAGGTGTACATAAACGAGATAAACACCGTCCCCGGTTCGCTTGCGTTCTACCTATTCGACACGGACTTCGACAAACTTCTTGCAAGCGTCATAGAGAGCGCGAAAAAGCGAAAGTCGGAGAGCGGTGCGGCAGCGCATTTCAAAACGGATATTCTCTCAAAATTCAAAGGGGGAGTCAAGATGAGAAAGTAAAAGAAAAAGTCACCTATGGTGACTTTAATTTTGCTTTGAGAAGTGTATTATAGCGTGTAACGCTTTGTTTGACGATTACTTGCTTTGACTGCGAATCGTTGTTGCGCCGCTTTTGACGTTAATTATTCGCAGTTTCTTGTTCGTTTTGTTTTGCGACGATATACTCGCCCTCGACGGACACCGCGTCTTTCATGTCTTCGGGTATATAGATTTTGATTTGACTCTCTATCTTGTTCTCGTCAAACATGAAAAAGAGAAGTTTTTCCATCGCGCCGTCAAGCGAGGGTTGTTCGCCCTCCGAGACCGTCAGCACTCTGCCGGATTTTGAGAGGGTGATTTGGTTTTTGTATTTTTCGTATCCGTTTATCACGATGAATCCCTGTTTGCTGTCCTCATTTGTGTAGACGACGACGGCGTTTTTGTCATTCAAATCGACTATTATGCCGTTCACGTCCGTCTCACCGCCGAGGGGATACCTGTATTCGCGGTATTCGATATCCGAATAGTAGTTGTTCTTTTCCATATAAGCGGAGATGGTTTGCACCCACTTTTCCCTTTGCATGGCGCCGAGCGCGGCTGAAATGACGGCGCACACCGCGGCTATCAAAAGCACGCCGAGCGCTACGTTTTGAAGAGTAAAATAATCCTTAAAAGACTTCTCGTTTGCGGGTTTTTGCTTTGCGGTTTTTGCCGAAACGAGTTGTTTTGTAGTCTTTTTATCGTAATATTTGCCATAGGCAAAAAATCCGTTTAGGGAGAGGAGTCCCGCGCCTATCAAGATCCCGCTCGCCGCAAACGTCAAGAGAAAGACCATAGCGGATTTGAGCGCGACGACTAAAATCACCGAGTACATCAAAAAGAGCAGACCGCCAAGGAACAGCAGGACTGCGAGCGTCATAAGCAGGAAAAACGGAAGCGGAAGAAGTTTTTCCTTAAAATTTGTCAGTTTCGGGTTCTCGATTTTGTTCATACTTTGGATTATAGTTTGAAAAACCGTCAATGTCAAACAGTTGCAAAAATTTGATTATGCTTTGGATTTGCATAAAAAATTTTTCCTTTCATAGGCTTTATTGACGGTATTCGACAACGCTCGACTTTCTTTGCCGAAAATCCCGTCAAAAAAAGAGATATTTTTGAGGTGTAAAGTGATTTTTACGTTGACAAAAAGGAACATTGTTTTTGCCGTCGCGACTTCTATTATCGCCGTCATTTTGCTCGTATCCGTTAGAGCGACAAGCACGGCAAGTCTATTCTTCGGCTCTACGACGCGCAAACTTCCCGTATACAGCGTGGAAACGGATGGCGAAAAAGTCATAGCACTCACGTTCGACGCGGCGTGGGGAGCGGACAAGACGCAGGGGATACTCGACATTATGCGCGAAAACGACGCAAAGGGGACTTTCTTTCTCGTAGGCTTTTGGCTCGACAAATTCCCCGAAGAGACGAAGGCGATAGCAGAGGCGGGCTTTGACATCGGCAACCACTCGAAAAACCACTTGAATATGCCAAAACTCTCTGCAGACGCTATCGTGGACGAGATAGAGTACGTCAACGACAAGGTGCTTGAACTAACCGGCACGAAACCGACGTATTTCCGCGCGCCTTACGGCGACTACGACAACAAACTTATGACTGCGCTCGAAGACCTCGGCATGACGGGCGTGCAATGGTCTATCGACAGCCTCGACTGGAAAGGTCTATCCGCAAAGCAAATATACGACAGGGTGGTGCCAAAGGCAAAGAGCGGAGATATAGTCCTCTTTCACAACAACAGCGACCACGTGCTCGACGCGCTCCCTATGGTGCTAAAAGGTCTTAAAGAGGCGGGATTCAGGTTTGTAAAACTGAGCGATTTGGTCGCAACGAAAGACTATACGATAGACAACGGCGGAGTGCAACACAAACAGATCTAACAAAAACTACGCATAGATTAAGGAGAACGACAAGATGAGTTATCAAGAAATGTACAACAACAAAGTTTGCCTGTCCGGCGTCATTGTCGACGAACCTCGGTTTTCGCACGAGATCATGGGGGAAGGGTTTTATGACGTGACGATATCCGTCAAAAGGCTGAGCGGTCAAGACGACTTTATCCCTCTCACCGTATCCGAACGGCTTATGCAGGACGAAACCTTTGAAACAGGCAATCTAATCGGAGTAATCGGGCAACTCAGGAGTTATAACAGGCTGGTCGGAGACAAGTCGAAACTCGTGTTGAAAGTGTTTGTCAGAGAACTCACGGAGCCCGACGCCAATATGCCGAACACTATCGAGTTGTCGGGCTTTGTGTGCAAACCGCCCGTATACCGCACTACGCCTTTCAAACGCGAAATAGCGGATTTGCTCGTGGCGGTCAACAGAGCCTATAACAAGTCGGATTATATTCCCGCAATAGCCTGGGGCAGGAACGCAAGATATGCGAATACCTTCGCGGTCGGAGAAAAAATCTATCTCGAGGGGCGCATTCAGTCGAGAGTTTACCAAAAGCAGTTGGAGGACGGAAACGTCGAGGACAGAACGGCGTATGAGGTGTCCGTCTCAAAACTCGAAATCCTAAACGATTAGCGGATGTACGAAGATAAAATCTTCGTTTTTTCACAAAATATTCAAAAAACTTGGCGTTTTCAGTCAAAATATGACGTGAATACGCCTATTTTTTTGGTTTTGCTATTTACAAATCGTGTTTTTTGCTGTAAAATATTTTTATTAAAATATCAGTTCTTGGGGGGAACTTATGAATATAAAAAATTTTTCCGTCGAACTTGAATTTGCCGTTAACGACAAACCGACGAAGTTGGTGCTCGAATCCCGTTCGGCTATCGAGGGCTATGAGGACGAGAATTTGAAACTCGTGTGTCTTGTCGACGATTCTTGCGACACTCATACGCTGCGAATTATCGTCACTTCCAAAAAACCGCTAAAGATGAAGAGCGCGCAGATCGTTCACGATCACTTCTTTGGCAAGCGCGAACAGTTTTTTGCAAACGGCTATCAGTCCTGGACGACGTCGCGTGAATACAAGCGCGGCGACACGCAATACGGACTGCGCGGACCGAGCAAGTTGCCGTTTGCTCGCAAGATAGCGGGGGTGAGCGGAGACTATCATTTTACGGTCTACGGCAGAGAACTCTTTCACAGTTTTACATATACCTATCTCAGGAACGATTCTAAGGTGGAACTCTTCGGTTCGCTCAACGAGCGCACGGGCTACACCATCTTCTATGCGGATATGAAGACGAATGTCTTCGTTATCACGAAAGACGTCGAGGGGCTTACGATAGACGGCGAGTATGAACTCTTCAACACCGTTCACACGATAGGCACGTACGACGCGGTGTTCGACCGCTATTTCGAGGCGTATCCGCTCAAGCATACGGGAAGAGTCGATCACTTTGCGGGGTATACGTCTTGGTACAATTATTTCCAAAACATCGACGAGAAGATTATCCTTCGCGACCTCGAGGGCTTGAAGAGAGCGGGAGACGCCGCAAATATCTTCCAAATCGACGACGGCTACGAGACGTACGTCGGCGACTGGGATTTGGACACGAAGAAGTTCCCGAACGGTATGGCGTCCATTGTGGACAAAATTCATGCGGCGGGGTATAAAGCGGGGCTTTGGCTCGCTCCGTTCGCGGCGGAATTTAAGGCGAATATCGTGAAGGAGCACCCCGAGTGGCTCATCAAAAACGAAAAGGGCAAAAATCAGTTCAGCGGTATCGCTTGGAACGGTTTTTATGCGCTCGACATCGAACAGCAAGAGGTGAGAGACTATATCAAGGCATATTTCGACAAAGTTTTTGACGACTGGGGCTTCGATATGGTCAAACTCGACTTCCTCTACGCCGCTTGCATAAATCCGAGAAACGGCAAGACGAGAGGTCAGCTTATGTGCGAGGCTATGGACTTCCTGCGCGAGTGCTGCAGAGACAAGATTATACTCGGATGCGGTGTTCCGCTCGGTCCGTCGTTCGGCATCGTTGACGCCTGCCGTATCAGTTGCGACGTAGAACTTTCCTTTAAGGAAAGATACTACACGAAGGTCACGAACCAAGAGATTATCTCCGCAAAAATGGCGATGAACAACTCTATATTCAGACGCCACTTGAACGGTAGAATTATGGCGAACGATCCCGACGTCTTCTTCCTCCGCGACGACGGTATGAAACCCGCAAAGTTCACGATGGAACAAAAGAAACTCCTTGCAAAGATCAACCACATGTTCGGTTCGGTCCTGTTCGTGTCCGACGATATCGGTGCGTACGACGACGAGAAGATGCAAATCCTCCTCGACAGCTACAAGGAATTTGACGGCAAGGTGATAAGCGCGGAATACGTCTCTCATGACGAAATCGAAATCGCCTATGAGAAAGACGGCAAGAGACATACGCTGAAGTTCAACGCTTTGACGGGTGAAAACAGCGACAAATAAGAGGCAAATATGATTTTTATTGATAACCTGCAAGCGGTACGCGAGCAGGTTAGGGCATGTTCACAAGACGTGGTGCTTATCGCTGCGACGAAGACGCAGACGAAAGAGACCATAGACGAGTTTGTCCGCGTCGCTCCCGACTTTATACTCGGAGAGAACAGAGTTCAGGAGTTTGTGGACAAGTACGACGAGCGCTACCGCTGGCACTTTATCGGAAGACTTCAAACGAACAAGGTCAAGTATATCGTCGGCAAAGTGCAACTTATTCACTCGCTCGACAGATACGATTTGGCTGTGGAAATCGAGAAGCAGGCGAAAAAGCGCGGAATAGTGCAGGACTGCCTCGTAGAAGTCAATATGGCGGGCGAAGAGTCAAAGGGCGGAATTGAACCCGACAAACTCTTTGAGTTTGTTGACAGCCTGAAAGACTTTGAGCATATCCGCATTTTGGGGCTTATGTCCGTGCTTCCGAACTTGGAAGACAAGGCGGAACTCGAAAAACAATACGAAAAACTTTACAACTTATACAACCTTTTGAAGCAAAAAGAACAACGAAACCTCGACGTAAAGTATTTGTCCGCAGGCATGACGAACGACTATGAGATCGCCTTGCGACACGGCTCGAATATGATACGCCTCGGCAGGAAACTTTTCGGCGAAAGGACGGCGACCAAATAGTCGCAAAGGAAAATATGGACGACAGATATTCAAGACAACAGGGAAATCAAGACAATTCAGCGGACAGATCAAGGATCTCCCGCATTTTATCGCGCACGGACGCACCCGCACCTCAGCGCCCGCAGTTCTCGGGCGAACCGCGCGCTCAATATGCGCCCGAGCCTCCGCGCCCGCAATACGCTCCGCAAAGCAGCGGTATGGCGATGACTTCGCAGGGCGGAGTCGTCATCTACTCGCCGTCGACGTATGAGGACGTACAACTCCTCATCGACCATTTGAAAATGAGAGAACAGGTGATCGTCGACTTTTCCACGCTCAACCAAGCGTCCGTATATCGCATACTCGACTTTATGAGCGGGGCTATCTATGCGCTCAGCGGATCAATCCAACAAATCACAAAGAACATCTTTCTCTTCGCGCCGGCAGGCGTTACGATTTCCGTACCGACCGGACTCGGAAGAAACGGCAGGTAGTTATGGAAAAGAAGTTTAAGATTTCAAAACAGGACGTCATAGACGTTTTGAAAAAACGTTGGTGGATTATGCTCATCGAGTTTTTGCTCGTTGGCATTATTCTCGTTCTTGACCTCGTAAGCAAGGAGTACGTTTGCAAGTTTTTGAAGACTCAAACGGGGCTCAGTTACAACTGGCTCCCCGGGTTTATCGAACTCACGTACACGGAGAATACAGGCGCAGGCTTCGGGATTTTTTCGGGCAACACCGTTGCGCTTAGCGTCATCACGATAATCGTTATCGCCGGCATAATGTGCTTTTTGCTCCTTGCACAAAAGCAAAACGAGTGGCTCAGAATCTCTCTCGTGTTCATCTCGGCGGGCGGTATAGGCAACGTCGTCGACCGTCTCGGGCTCGGATACGTCAGAGATTTTATTCGCTTCTTGTTCTGGCCACAATTTGCAATCTTCAACGTGGCAGATATGTTTGTGACCGTTGGAGCATTTATGCTCATCATCGTGCTCATAGTTATGCTTGTGACAGAGGGCAAAAAGAACAAAAAAGAGTTTGAAAAGGAACAGGCGGAGAAGGGTGAAATCCAAAACGAGACTCTCGTCGATCCGTACGAACAACCCGTAAACGATTTTTTGCCAAACGAAAACGGCTATTCCGTCTCGGAGCAAGCGGAGAAATCACAAGAGCAAATGGAAGAGTCGGAGACAAAAGATTCGGACTCTGCTTACGAAGACAAAGAGCAATAAAACAACAAATAACGCATCTATGATGCGTTTTCTTTTATGAGATTTACAGTTGACAAAGACAAAATCCGCTTGGACGTCTTCCTTGCGGAAAAACTCGGAGTGTCTCGCTCCAACATAAAGACCGTGCTTGAAAAGGACGGTGCTTTTGTTAGTGGCACAAAACGCACGAAGAGCGGGTTTGAACTGCGTGCAGGCGACGAAGTGGAGTTTTCGCTCCCCGAGCCGGAGACGCTTGACGTAAAGGCGGAGAATATTCCGCTTGATATCGTCTATCAAGACGAGTGGTTTGCCGTCATCAACAAACCGCAGGGTATGGTCGTACATCAAGCCTCCTCATACAAAAAGTCCGATACTCTCGTCAACGCGCTGCTTTACAATCTCGACAATTTGAGCGGTATAAACGGTGTCATAAGACCGGGTATCGTGCATAGACTGGACAAGGACACTTCGGGACTCATCGTCGTAGCAAAGAACGACGAGGCGCACAAGAGCCTTGCGTCTCAAATAGAAAAGAAAACCGCGCGCAGAATATACTACGGACTTTGCGACGGCAATTTCAAAGAGGACGAGGGAACGGTCGACGCGCCTATTGCAAGGAGCAAGAAAGACCGCAAGAAGATGGCGATTGACGAGGCGGGAAGGCGCGCAGTCACGCACTACCGCGTGATAGAACGTTTTGGCAAATACACGCTCGTGCGCTTTGAACTCGAAACGGGCAGAACGCATCAAATCCGCGTACACGCCGCAAGTTTGCATCATCCCATCGTCGGAGACGCGGTGTACGGAGGAAGTCAAGAACTCTACAAGAGTGGACAACTGTTGCATGCAAAAGAACTTGTTCTCACGCATCCGCACACGGGCGAGCGAGTGACGTTCGAGTGTGATTTGCCTGACTACTTCGAAGAAGTCTTGCAAAAACTAAGAAAACAAATCCGATAAAATACATTGTTAGAATGCCGAAATTGAGAAATTATATAGTATGAACAACATAATTTGGAGCGAAGTTGAAAAAGAAGCGGCGCAGGGCATGACAGGGCTTATATACCGCAGTGAGAAAAGCTTTGACAATCAGGTCGAAGCGCTTGCACGCGCGGTTTTTGACGATAAGCAAATCAAAATCGTGTTTGTGGCAGGTCCGTCTTCATCCGGCAAAACTACGTTTTCAAAACTTTTACAGCACGACCTCAGGGCGCTCGGCATTATGGCGCACTACGTCGGACTCGACGACTTTTTTATCAACCGCGCCGACGTGCCGATTTTGCCGTCGGGACTCAAAGACTTCGATTCTATTCACGCCATAGACTTGCCGCTCGTGCATCAAGCGATAGAAGGCATTATGAACGACGAGTGGATAGAAGTGCCAAAATACAATTTTTTGACGGGTGAGCGAGAGGATCAGCACTTCATCTTGAAACTTATGCCGAGTGACGTCGTCATAATCGAGGGCATACACGGGCTCAATCCTATCTTCCGTTCTTCGTTCGGCAAGGAAAAAGCCACGAAAGTCGCTCTAAGACCTTTCAGAAGCATAGAGTTCCCCGACGGAAAAGTTATGAGCCCTGAAGAACTTCGTCTCCTTCGCCGAGGCATACGCGACGTACAAACGAGAGGTTATTCCTTTGAAGAAACCGCAAACCAGTGGAAAGAAGTGCGTGCCGTCGAGGAAAAACTCATATATCCGTATATGAAAGACGCCGATTTCAAGATCGATAGCAGTCACGAGTACGAACTTTTCTTGTACAAGCAAAGTGCTTGGAAATACCTGAAAGACTGTTACAGCGACGAGTTCAAAAACATACGGGCGTGTATGGCGCAGGTCTCGAACAAAAGCATTTCCGAGATCCCCGCAACCTCATTGCTCAACGAATTTACGACGTTCAAGAGAGTTGATTTTTAATGCGTATATGCGTTTTAAGAACAAAAAACACGGCTTTATACGCCGTGTTTTGTTTTAAGCAGTACTATTTATAAATTGAGCCGTCTTTCACGACAATTATTTGTCCGCTTTTTAAGTGTCGCAATGCAGCGATTTAGGAACTATTATCGTTCAATGCTTTATAAGGAACTCCGTGTGCGCGTCGGGGGAGGCGACCGCCGTTTTGTAGTTGACGTAGATGACTTGCCCGGGGTGTCCGTTCGGCTTGCGTTTTACGTTTTTTCGGGCGGTGTAGTCAACCTCTGCCGAGGCTGTCTTTGTGGACGCGGTGATCTCTGCGGCGATTTTCAGCACCTTGTCGGGGACCTGTTTGCCCTCCGTGATAATCACCGTGTGCGCGCCGTGCTCGTTTTTCAAGTGCATCCAAAGGTCGTTTGAAGAGGCGAGGGAGAAGGTGAGTTCGTCGTTTTGCAGGTTGTTTTTACCGCGGTAGATATAAAAACCGTCCACGAGGTAGATATACGGCGGCTCCGCCTTTTCCTTGCGAACCTTTTTGTTCTTTGAAACTCGTTTGCCACCGCCGAGGCTTGCAAGTTCTTCTTCCACCTGCGATATGTCCGCTTCATACGGCATTTCGGCGATTTCGTTCTCTACAGAGAACGCATATTCAAGCAGTTCTTTGTCCGCTTCAAGTTTTTGCGACACAAATTCTTTCGTGCGCTTGAGTTTGTTGTACTTTGCATAGTACGCAGTGCTGTTTTTTGATGGCGTAAGTTGAACGTTCAAAGGAATAGTGACTTCTTCGTTCGTGTAGTAGTTGAGGCAGGTGAGAGACTCGTCTCCGCGCTTGATTTTGTAGATGTTGGAGACTATAAGTTCGCCGTACACGCGGTATTTGTCCATATCTTCGCACTCCGCAAGACGTTCCAAATCGTTTGCGATATTCTTTTCAACTTTGGCTCTGAAATGTTTTGCCTGAGTTGCAAGACTCTTGAGCCTTGCTTTGTTGCGAATATCTTTGTCGCTGTCCGTATAGAGGGCGTCGTATGCGTCCGAAATCGTTTCAAACAGCTTGACGTTGTCGCCTCTTGCAAGCGTCTTGTACACGCAAGGGTAGACCTCTTTGCCGTTTATTATGCAAGGACGGAAGTCCTGCGAATTTATCGAGAAATTTCGGAAAAATTCAAGGTGCGTTTTTGCCCTTTCGAGTTCTTGCTCGCTAAGTTTTTCGCAAGCGTTTTCAAGCCCTGCGCGGAACAAAAACTCTGACATGGTAGCCCCCGAAAATCCAGATAGGTTGTCAAGCAAAAACTTGTGCAAATCTCCGCCGTTAAAACTCTTGAAAACGTCAAAACAGTCGGTTAGATAACTGGTTTTCTTTTGCGCAACAGGCGAGTATGCGACACCTCGTAGCACCACGTGATCGCGAGCGATATCGAGCGGTAAGTGTTTGAC
>ONYW01000044.1 GCA_900322215.1 uncultured Eubacteriales bacterium
GACCACGTTGAAGAGCGTGCAATTCCTATAATAGGGCACGTCCATACAATTCAAGCGGTTGCGGCAAAAGCCTCGACTTGCGAGGTGGCAGGCAATATCGCGCACTATGAATGCACAGGATGCCATAGACTCTTCTCGGATGCAAACGGTGAGAACCAACTTGAGCAAGAAGACGTTATCATCGCGGCACTCGGTCACGACTGGGGCGAATGGGTTGTAACGACTCCCGCACAGGTTGGAGTGAAAGGCGTTGAAACACGCACATGCGCACGTGACAACAACCACACGGAAACAAGGGAAATCCCTGCGCTTCCGTATCCTACGAGAGACGATGACGGCGTGAGTGTTGTTGAGGCAACAGCCACGCAGGGCATTGCAAAAGACGTTGCAGCACTCTTTGAACAGGCAAAAGCACTCTTTGAACAGGCAAAAACCGCAAACGGCAAGGTTGAACTCACGGCAGGCAATCTCAAACTTACGTTTAATGCTGCGGCAGTAAACGCGATTGGCGGCAGTGCGGCGTCTCTCACGGCGAACGTGCTCACGGAGAACTTCGGCATAGTGGATTTGGACGGCATACAAGCAGTTATAGAAATCAACTTTGAAGGAGCAACGTTTGCAAACGGTTCGGTGAAAGTGGAACTTCCGTTTGCCACGGCTGTGCCGAGCGGAAAGGTTGCAAAGGTATACTATATCAATGGCAACGACAAGACGGACATGAACGCAGTCTTTGCGGACGGCAAGGTTACGTTTGAGACGAACCACTTCTCAAAGTTTGCGGTAGTCTTTGAAGACGCTACGACGCCGACTCCTGTAGATCCAACACCGAGCGAGCCTGAAATCACTCCGAACACGGAAAAAGGCGGACTCAGCGGAGGAGCCATTGCAGGCATAGTCATTGCAGTCGTTGCGGTGCTTGCAGGCGCAGGCGTGGGCTGTTTCTTCCTCTTGAAGAAAAAGGGCGGTGCGACCGCCGGCGCGGATTCTGCCGAGCAACCCGCTCAAGCACAAGACGAACAAGAGTCTGAACAACCCGAACAAACGGAGGAGGGTGCGAAAAGCGAGGACTCCGACGAGCAATAACAAATAACAACCATACAAAAACAGCACTCGCTTTGAGTGCTGTTTTTTACAAATAAAACCACGTGAGCGAGATGAGATGCAAGGAAACAAAATAAATAACGCCACCCAGTGTACAAAGGCGTACACGGTGGCGTTTATTTGTTGCAGTTGACAAAGCAGGTCGCTCGCTCACACGGTTTTAATATATGTAGGTGTAGGCGCAACCATAGACCTTAAACATCTTCCGCACAATTTCCTCCTGCGTCGGGGCGGTGGCGACTATCTTGTCATAGCGCGCGAGAAGATACTGTCCTTGCGGGACGTACACATAGTCAAAGACGCCTGCGTCCTGCGCCATAGCCCCGCTTTTGAAGGACTGATGAAAGTCGTCGCGGTTGTAGAAGCAATTTTCGTCCTTGGACTGGCGGATAGTGTAGGCGCTGTACTGGCGGAGAATGAACTGTTGAGCTTCTTCCGCGGTGTCGCGCACGTCAAAAGTCTTGCCGTTTCGAAGAAGTATGGCAAAGTTCTCGTTTGTGACGTAGAACTCGCGTATCTCGTCGTCTTCGCCGTCAAGAAGCGGCATGAGAGCGGTCTTGTCGTCAAAAGTCCACTCTTGCTTGTTGTATGTGATATAAACTTTGCGCTTTGACATATCTGCCTCCGACAACATTATACCATACATACCAAAACTTTCAATAAGTATTTTTTGCGAAATTGCGAATGCGCGCAATTTTTGTCCTCGTATGGCGCAAATTTGCAACAAATTTTCATTTTGATATTGAAAATACGCTTTTAATATTGTAAAATTTATGTGTCAAACGATTTGCAATTTGCGCGTTTCAAAACGGTGCTTAGAGTGTACGGGTTTTGCGCGCAAAGACGGTTTTGTTTGAATAGGGGGATAGCGTATGGCGTCATACATATTTTTGGCATTAGGATTTGTCTTTCTTGCCGTCTTTTGCGTGTTCAGAGACAAAAAGTCGTCCGTGACGGCGGTATGTTTCAAGACGGTTGCCTCCGTCATGTTCATCGCGACGGCGGTGGCGGGGCTTTTGTACAACCAGCACAAAGAGGCGGTGCTGTTTCCGGCACTACTCATGATTTGCGGGCTCGTGCTCGGACTCGTCGGGGACGTGACGCTCGATCTCAAAATCTACCTTAAAGGCTTGCCGTACGACAATGCGGAGAAGGACTCCGACAAGATGACGTATCTCGGCATGGCGTCGTTCGGAGTCGGGCATATCCTCTATATCATCGCCACGGGATTGCGCTTCGGGTTTGGACTCAACATGCTGTACACGGCGGTATGCGCGGTCGGTGTGACTGGTGCGATCTTTATTTTCAGCATATTCATCATGAAAATGAAGTTTGGCAAATTCCTCGCGCCGAGCATTGCGTATTGCTTGCTCCTCACGTGGTTTGTAGCGTACTCCGCGTGGCAACTAGCAATGGCTTTCAGCGTGGCGAGCGTGCTACTTGTTGTCGGCGCAGTCATGTTTATCGTCTCCGACCTCATCCTCTCCATGACCTATTTCAGCAAGGAAGAGGACTACAAGAGGGATGGCGCGCTAAACCCCGAAAGCAGACTTATGATAATCACGAATCATGCGACGTATTATATAGCGCAATTTCTCATCGCAATAGCGGTTATGTTCATCTAAGGAGGGAAGACTATGACGAGAAAAGAGGCACTTGAAGAAATCTTGACGTACGCTTGCCAAGCGTCCGAAATCTACGTGAACGGAAGAAAGTCCGTAAAACTCATCGAGAAGACGGGGCAACTCTTCTATATCGGCGACGGCGCTGAGATGACGCTCGTCACCGAAGCAATTCCCAACTGGAATCTCCAAAAGGACTTCGGCTACCTTATGGAACTCAACGACGGAGTGAGATTTACTATGTGGCAGTCAAAAGCCATAGACGGCAACCCTTGCATCTCTATCGCCGCAATGAAATAGCACTTGCGCTTTTCATAACAAACAAGAGAAATATCCTGTTCAAGCAACTCAAAAACAACAAAAGAAAATCCACACGTTTTTCGTGTGGATTTTTGTATTTCGGGTTTTATTTTGCCAAAAGCGGGGGTTTAAGCCTTGTTTCCGTTGAGAATGGCAAAGTTCTTCTTGTTGGTTTTGTAGAGGGTTTTGAACACTTCGTACTGCTTGTCGTACACCTCGGCTTTGAGTTTTAAATTCGGTTCAAACGACTTGGAGGCGGGGATGAAATCTTTGATTTTGTCAAAGTTTTCTATGGCTCCGATACCCACGCCGACGCAAGCCGCGGCACCCATGGCGCCGACGTTTTGCGGGCTGTGAACGGTCTCTATCCTGTGTCCCGTGACGTCCGCAAGCAGTTGGCAAGTGAAGTCGGAGAGCGCGCCACCGCCGACAAATCTTATCGTGTCCGAAGGCTTGACTTTGAGTGCGGAGGATTCGAGCATCCAACGCTTGTGGTAGCAAACGCCCTCGAGGACGGCGCGAATGAGTTCCGTCTTGCCGGTCTCGAGACTTATGTTGAAAAACATTCCTCTTGAATACGGATCTTCAAACGGGCAGCGGTTGCCGTGTAGCCAAGGAGTGAAGATGACTCCGCCGCTTCCGGCAGGCGCGTTTGAAACGACTTCCGTCATATAGCTGAAGAGGGAGAGATGTCTCTTTTCGACGTCGGTGATATGCACTTTGCTGTAATACACGCCGACTTCGTCGAGGGCGATGTGGTCTTTCACCCACTCGAGGCATTTGCCTGACGTCTCCATCTCCGCAAAGTAGTTGAATTTGCCGGGTTGAGCCGCGACCGTTGCCGCTATCATGTGAGACACGTCCACGACGGATTTGTCGGTTATAGTGCCGATCCAACCCGACGTTCCGCTGTATATATGCGTGTCGCCGACTGCCGTCGAGCCTGCTCCTACGCCTATGAGGTTTGCGTCCATGCCACCGCCGAACACCTTTGTGCCGACGGCAAGACCGAGTTCTTCGGCAGCGCGGCTGTGAACCGTGCCCGCGCATTCGGTCGACTCTATGAGGCGAGGGAAGTGATCTATGTTCACGCCGAAGAGTTTGCACATCTTCTTTGAGAAGCACTTGTTTTTGTAGTCGTACATCTCAGTGCCGAACGCCGAGTCGTACGTCATGACAAACTCGCCCGTCATACGGCAGATGAGGTATTCTTTCACGTCAAGCCACTTGTACACGCGCGCAAAATTTTCGGGTTCGTGCGCGCGGAGCCAGTGGTATTTCCACACGGGATCTTTGACGCTTACGGGCGCGGCGCCCGTTATCATGAGCGCGGGGAGGAGTTTTGCTATGTTGCAGCCCGCCACTTGCAAGCCGTTTGCAACGCACTTTTTCATTTCTTCCGTTGCGCGCTGATCCATATAACTGAACGCTCTATGCACGGGTTTTCCGTCCTTGTCAACAAGCACGAGCCCCTGCGCTTGCGAGCAAAACGATACGCCATCTATCTCTTCGGGTTTTACATCGCATTTGTCAAAGACGGCTTTTGTCGTCTTGCACATAGCGCTCCACCATTCTTCGGGATCTTGCTCCGCTCCGCCGTCGTCAAGCACGTAGAGTTTGTAGCCCTCGTTTGCCGACGCAACGATTTTCATATTTTTGTCGATTTCTACAAGACAGGTCTTTAGACCGGTTGTTCCAACGTCGTATGCAAGTACGAATTTTCCCATAGTTTCCCCCATATATTGGACTATTTTTATTATAACAAACAAAAGTTTTGGTGTAAATAGTCAAAATGACCGATTTGTATCGTCTTTTTTGCTCAAAAAACCGCAAGAGACAGGCTTATATGCTTAGAACGCCGAAAAGTCGGGTATTGACGAAATATGGTATAAGTTATAAAATATTTATGTATGAATATCATACAAAAAAGAGAGAGATAATATGCAAAAGAGAAACGTATTGACTGTTTGTTGCACCTTTGTCGTCGTCCTGCTTCTTTGCATGACGCTTTTTGCCTGCGACAAAAAGGACGGAGACGTACAAAATCACGCACTTAATCTTGAAGAAGGCACGTTCCCAAGCGCGTTGCCGTCCAATTTCCAAGGAGAGGAGTCTGCAACAGTACAACAAGGTTTGCAGCAGGGCGCAAGCGTGGACGAAGTGAGGCAAGCGGTCTTTGCGATGTACAACGTTGCCAACCGCTCGAGAAAGACCGCGGATTTGTCGCTTATGACTCAACACACGAACGCGGGAGAAGGGTTTATGCTTTTTCAGGGCTTCGAGTTAAAGAGTGGCAATGCTTGGTATTATCAACTTCCAACGCAGTCGCCTTATCCGCTTCTCGAATCCATGATTTCATACACAACGCTTGCGTACACGCTAAACTCCGAGACTTTCTATTTTGCACATCTTGACTCTACTTCACACCCTGTTTGCAAGGATCAAGACGTTTTTCCATATGGCACCTTTATCCGCAACAAGAATCCTGACGCATACAGCTTTGAGGAGTATAAAGAGCATAGATTCTTCCTCGACGACCAACTCGAACTCTGCAACATGAAGTTTTCGCTTGAAATGGTGGACGAGACGAGCGAAATTTCGTACGACTTGGAAAACCATGTCTACAAGGTTAAGCTTGTTACAAATTGCACGCTCGACGATGATACGATGCGAGAGTGGTATAAGCAAGCGTTCAACGAGGGTAACATGTATGCTCCGTTCAATGCAAAATGCACGAAGCGTCACTACTATTATTGGATTGCTGAGTTTGAAGTGTGGGAAAACGGTTACATCAAATTCTTGAATTATAGCGAAAAGTGGGACAGTGATAACTCACTCGTGAACAGCGACGCTATCTCAAAATTCAAGTTCTTCTATGACGAAGATGAGATTATGGCACTCGTCAAGCAGGATGCGAGATTTACTAGTCTAGACGAAGAACAGCAGGCGGAATTCGTCTCGCCTTTGTCTTTTATCGAGTTTTATTCCAACGCGCCGATCTCAAAGCAAATCGTGCTTCTTGACTGGCATATCATTCTCATTGTGTTCGGCTCCGTCATCTTCGCAGTCATCGTTGTCGTCGTCGGCGTTGAAGTCGCGGTGAAGAAGGGTAGACTTCCAAAACTCGCCGCAAAGCGTGCCGAAAACAAACGGAAACGTTTGGAAAAGAAAAATCAAAAGAAAGGAATACCGCAGAAAGACAAACAACATGGCGATGAACTTCCTGTAGAAGAAATCCAAGAAACAGCAGAAGAGAAAGAATCTTCTGATGAAGAATAATAAACAATAGTTATATTGAATGCGCGGAATTTTCCCCGCGCATTTTAATTTTTTATTGACAAAATATTGAAAAAACAATATTGTAATTTCAGAGGAACAATGACGGATTTTGAGTTTTGCGTTGAATATCTGAAAAAGGTGAACGGCATAAGGGGAGAGATAGGAGTGTCGGGGTTTAACGAACTCCGCGCGCTCATGAACATAACTATGCCGGAGGATTTGTCCGAGGAATTTTACAAGAGGCAAGACGAAGTTTTGCGCGCAGAACTTGCGAAAAAGCCTGTTACTGCGGCGGAAGATATCCCTCTTGTCAAGGACAAAGTGAGCCTTTATCAGGGCGATATCACAACAATTAAGGCGGACGCAATCGTCAACGCCTGCAATTCGCAGTTGCTTGGCTGTTTTCAACCTCTTCATATGTGCATAGACAACGCGATACACACGTTCGCAGGGCTTGAAATGAGAAGAGATCTCATTGCCGTAATGAAAAAGCAGGGATATGCGGAACCAAACGGCAGGTGCAAGGTGACAAGCGGCTACAATTTGCCCGCAAAATACGTCTTTCACACAGTCGGACCAATCTATGACCACTCGCAAAGAAACGTCATAGACCTTACAAACTGCTACCTCTCCTGCCTCAAAAAGGCGGATGAAATGGGGCTTAAAACACTCGTGTTTTGCTCTCTTTCAACAGGTGTGTTCGGCTACCCGATACATGACGCGTCAAGGATTGCGGTTCGCACGGTAAAAAACTATTTAGAAAAGGAAAACAAGCACTTGAAAAAGGTGATTTTCAACGTGTTTAGCGAGAAAGATTATGAAGTCTACAATCGAACAGTTGAAGAAATATATAGATGAAGCGGAGTATGTTGTCATAGGCGCGGGGGCAGGGCTGTCCACGGCCGCAGGTTTCGAATACGGCGGCGCGACGTTTTTGAAACACTTCAAGCGTATGCACGATTTATACGGCTATACGGATATGTACTCTGCCGGCTTTCACCACTTTTTGACATCCGAAGAAAAGTGGGGATATTGGTCAAAATTCATATATCTAAATAGATATTCAGGGGTAAAACAACTCTATCTTGACCTCTTTGAAATCGTCAAAGACAAGGACTATTTCGTACTCACGACAAACGTTGATCACCAGTTTCAACTTGCCGGCTTTAACAAGGATAGACTTTTCTACACGCAGGGCGATTACGGGCTCTTTCAATGCTCAACGCCTTGCCACAACAATACGTACGACAACGAAGAGCAGGTGAGAAAGATGGTTGAGGAGCAAGTTGACGGCAAAATCCCCTCCTACCTTGTCCCGCGTTGTCCTGTCTGCGGTGAGGAAATGGATATGAACCTCAGAAAGGACGATACGTTTGTCGAAGACGAGGGTTGGCACAGTGCGGTGGAGAGATATTCCGCATTTATCCAAAAGGCGCAGGGAAGAAAAGTCTTGTATTTAGAACTCGGCGTCGGCATGAATACGCCTGTCATCATCAAATATCCCTTTATGAATTTAACGTACAAAAACAAGAACGCGCACTACGTTTCCGTCAACTTGGGCGGGGGCAGAATCCCACTTGAAATCGCCGACAGGTCTCTCGTCATTGACGCAGACATTAAAGCCGTTATCGAAGAATTAAAAATGTAAATAAAAAACTTATCACAACAATATAAAAAATCTAAACGACACAGTTTAGATGAAAACGAAGGAAAGCCCATTTGCGAGGAAGGAGCGTACAAAGCGCTCCCTGAGCAAATGGGCTTTGACAATAGTATTTCCCAAACTGTGCGGTTTAGAAAAGTCCTTTCTTTGTCTCGATTCCCGTCACCTTGTAATCTTGTGCTTCAACCGCTTGTTTGAGTTGCTCGTCGTCAACGTCGTTAAAGAGTTTTACAAGGACGAGTCCCGTCTCGTGATCCGCCTTCGCTTCCTTGACTTCAGCAAGCGCTTCGAGTGCCTTTTGAACTCTTGCCTCGCAGTGAGAGCACATCATACCTTCTACGTGCATAACTTTTTTCATATCTATATTCTCCTTTGCCACGTCGTCCGTGGACTTCAAAATTTCGTTATCGTTCTCCTCTTGCAAAGCGACGGGGCAGGCGCTGTCGTACTCGCAGTTCGAGAGGTTTTGTTTGTTTTTATCAAAGATTCGATGTCTCTTCGGTCTATCGTGCTTTGCGCTGTGAATATTTTTTAGATTCAGCCTTAGCGCGTTCATCACCACGCAGAAAGATGAGAGGCTCATCGCCGCCGCGCCGTACATAGGATCCATTGACCAGCCCATGAGGCGAGCAAACGCGCCTGCGGCAAACGGTATGAGCAGGGCGTTGTAGATGAACGCCCAAAAGAGATTTTGATGTATTGTTCTCAGCGTCGCTAAGCCGAGGCGAATAGCCGCAGGAACGTCGGACAGGCGGTTTTTGACGAGCACTACGCTCGCCGCGTCCACCGCAACGTCCGTGCCTGCGCCGATAGCCATGCCTATATCTGCGGAGGTGAGGGCGGGGGCGTCGTTTATGCCGTCGCCTACCATGACAACTTTGCCCTGCGCTTTGAGATTTTCCACCACCTGCGCCTTGCCGTCGGGAAGCACGCCTGCGATGACCTCGTCGATATTTGCCTGTTTTGCGATCGCTTTTGCGGTAGTTTCGTTGTCGCCTGTCAGCATTATGACTTTGAGCCCCATACCTTTCAGTTCTTCTACGGCTTTGAGGGCGTCCTCTTTTATTACGTCCGCAACGGCGATTATGCCCGCATATTCACCGTCATAGGCAAAGAAAAGAGGAGTTTTGCCTTGTTTAGACAGTTCTTTTGCGTTGTCGTGTGCATCTTGCGGGAGAGTGCAGTATTCGCCGACAAAACTCAAATTTCCGCCGACGAGAGTCTTGCCTTGGTATTTGCCGACAAGCCCTTTGCCCGCGACGATACCAAAATCCAAGACTTCAAACGATTCAAAGTTTTGTTCCTCCGCATATTCGATTATCGCTTTCGCGAGAGGATGTTCGCTCTTTCCCTCAAGAGCGCGCGCATATTTTACAAGCGCGTCTTTGTCAAAGCCCGTATGCGGCAATACGTCCGTCACTTTCGGAGTGCCTGCCGTGACCGTGCCGGTTTTGTCAAGCACGACGATTTCCGCTCTGCCTGTCTCCTCGAGCGAGGCGGCGGTCTTGAAAAGTATACCCGACTTTGCGCCTACTCCGCTGCCGACCATGATAGCGACGGGAGTCGCAAGTCCGAGCGCGCAAGGGCAGGAGATAACAAGAACGGATATTG
>ONYW01000041.1:0-2300 GCA_900322215.1 uncultured Eubacteriales bacterium
AAAAAATGCAGGCGATTGTGCCTGCATTTTTGTGTATTTTGTGCAAAATGAATCAAAGTTGCAAGAGGAAGTAGAGCCCTACCGCAAGTGCCGCAACGTCAATTATTGCGAAGATAGGGAAGAAGACGGCAAAATACCAATGCTTCGTCTTGTGACGGAAGACGTACATGCCGAGTGTGGAGCCGACTCCGCCGAAGAGAATCGCGAACGCGAAGAGAGTTGCCTCCTTTGTGCGCCACTTGCCTTCCTGCGCCTTTTTCTTGTCGATACCCATAGAGGCAAAGCCTATGAGCGACATGACTGCGAATACTACGATGAGAATTATTGCGTATACGTTCATTATTTGATTTCTCCTCTCATATCGATTTGTGTTTGTGCGTCGCAAATGATGACGCCGTTGTATTTTGTCTTGACATAGTCGGCAACTTCCTTTGAAAGGAGCACGTCCGTGAGAGCGTCGATTTTTGCCTTGTATGCGCTGTCGGCGAGGTAATCCGCTTTGCGGACAGCAAGTCCGTTTGCCTTGCCGCCGACTTGTGCGGGATCGCTTTCAACGAATGCGCGATATTCGGCGGATACGTTGCCCGTGAGCGCAGTGTTGCAGGGGAGACATACGAAGTTGTAGTCCGGCATAGAACTCACGAGCGTGTTTTCGGCAATAAGCGTAACTTCAAGAGCGCCGTTTGTTGACGTCCATTTGTCGCTCGCGAAAGCGAGTTTTCCGTCCGTTGTGATAGGATAGTTGTCGCCCTCGTCCGCTTTTGAGAAGAAGTTGTTTGCTTCGAGGAGTTGGAGAGCGCGGACCGCGTTCGACTCGTCGTTGCAGATAGCAACCGTGCGTTTGACGGAAAGGACTTGTCCGCCGCCTACATAGATTCCGAGCGGTTCATAGTGGACTTTGCAGGTGAACGCAAGACTGCTTGCAAAGTCGCCGGAGAGGAGATAGGGGAGGTGCTGGAAGTAGTTTGCGTCATAGTCTTTGGCGGCTACCGCGCCGTTTTGCTCCTGCCAGTCCATAATCGTCACTTTGAGGTCATAACCTTTGTCTTTCAAGAGGTTTTGGACGACGCCTTCCAAAATCTCCGCGTGCGGAACGTCGGACGCGCATACCGTTATGGTCTTGTCGCTGTTCTTGTTGCAGCCGAAGAGAAGTCCGACCGAGACAAAGAGTGTTGCTACAATTGTAAAAATGATAATGACTTTTGCAAACTTTTTCATTTTGCTATTCTCCTTTTGTCAATCTTTTTTGCGATTTTAAGTCCTGCCTCTTGCAGGAGTTGGACGATTGCGACTACGAGTATGATAAGCACCCAGAAG
The DNA here is from genome assembly GCA_900322215.1 of uncultured Eubacteriales bacterium. Taxonomy (GTDB): domain Bacteria; phylum Bacillota; class Clostridia; order Christensenellales; family CAG-917; genus CAG-475. The sequence continues at coordinate 1,318 of ONYW01000041.1, forward strand.
TAGACGGCGCCGAGGTAGTCGCCCGTGTGCCTCGTATAGTAGGTGTAGATGCCCGAGATAAGTCCGCCCGCGCCGATGTTGTAGGCGAATGCCGTATAGCCGATTATGCTGACCGCGACGACTGAGGCGCCCGTGATGAGCGAGGATCTCGATTCGGGAAGTAAAACCTTGGTTATTAGTTGCCACCTGTTTGCGCCGAGGGACTTGACAGCCTCTATCTCTCCCGCAGGCACTTCTTGAAGCGACTGTTCCACCATTCTTGCGACAAATCCGAACGCACATACGGTCATCGGAATGAGCATAGTGTACCATTCGCCCGTGCCTCTTCCAAACCAGGCTCTCGTCCACGGCATACAAATGACGATTATGATGAGCGCGGGAACGGAGCGGAGTATGTTGACGATAAGTCCGACCGTAAAGTTGACGACTCTGTTCGGTTTGAGCCCGGTCTTTGAGGTGACGTTCAGGAGTACGCCGACGGGAAGTCCCAAGATATAGGCTGTGACTGTTGAAATGAGTGTGACAAGAAGCGTCTCGCCGAGCATTATGCCGATATCATTCCAATTCATTTCCGCTCACCTCCTCGTAAAGTACGCCGTGTGCGTCCAAGTATTCGCGAATACGCCCGATGTTGTCGTCATAGTCCACGACGGAAAAGATGGTTTGACCGTACAGGCGGTCGTTTATCACCTTCGAATTGGCGTAGAGAATGGACACCTTGACTTTTAGGTCTTGAATGATGTTGGAGACGATAGGCTCTTCCGTCTGTCCGTTGAACATGAGTTTTACGAGCGGTCTGTCGAGGTCTTTCGTGTAGATGTGTCCCGAGTAGATGAGTTTTTTTGCCGTCTCCGTCTTCGGGGAGAGAAATACGTCATAGAGAGGTCCGTCCGCCGTGATATGCGAATGCTCGATGATTGCAACTTTGTTGCAAATCGCCTCGATAACCGACATTTGATGCGATATGATGATGACGGTCAGCC
>ONYW01000041.1:2374-13349 GCA_900322215.1 uncultured Eubacteriales bacterium
ATGGAGTTTGCCGTGTCGGGATCGAGCGCGCTCGTCGCCTCGTCGCATAGCAGGATTTTCGGCTCCGTCATGAGTGCGCGGGCGATGGCGACTCTTTGCTGTTGTCCGCCCGAGAGTTCGGAAGGGTAGGCTTTCAGTTTGTCGCCGAGTCCGACCGTTTCAAGCAGTTTCTTCGCCTTTTCCGTGCGGTTTTTGTCCTTGACTATCTCGCCGGCGAGTTCTACGTTTTTGAGGACGTTGCGCTGCTGAAGCAGGTTGAAGCCCTGAAAAATCATCGCTACGTCGCGACGGTATTTCGAGTCGAATTTGACAGGCTCGCCTTCGTAGAGAATTTCGCCCTCGTCAAAGGTCTCCAAGCCGTTTATGCAGCGCACAAGGGTAGACTTGCCCGCGCCCGAAAGACCGATTATTCCGTAGATGTCTCCGTCTTCGACCGTGAGTGATACGTCTTTGAGCGCAACGGTCGGATTGTTTTTGCCGCCGTAGATTTTGGTTAAGTTTTTGATTTCCAACATAATGTTTGTTCTCGTATGTGTTTTTTGCAAAATAAAAACGCTTGGGAAATTGAAAACCCAAGCGTTGAGTGTTTTTTGTGACTTTCAGCGAATGACAAAAAGCCCAAGTGGCTCAACTGCTTGGGAGACGAACATTCGCATCATCATGAGATTTCTTTCGAACTTCATCTTTGTCACTCCTTTTAGATTACACGGACAGTTTATAACATTGAATTTTTTTTGTCAAACGAAATGACCGTTTTTGTTTATAACTTTTAGGTCCTTTATATTTGCGCTTATACAATCACCGAAAAAATTGCCGTCTTCATCGACATACGAAAAATCCACAATAATATTGTTTCCTACGGCGACTGCGTCCATAACAAAGCCTTGTGCACCTTTGTGAACGCCGAATTTTGCATATTTTTCTTTTTCGACAAGCAGTTCAACTCTGTCATATTCTTTTACGGTTTGCGGGTTGAAATGTGTTTTGGCATTTTGATTTATTTGGCGAAGATGTTCGTACAATTCTTTTTGTATGTTTTTTGGCAATTTTTCTTTTTCGAGAACAAAGTCGGAGTTGTTGATTTTGAGTATTATATAATCACCGACGTTATTTGGGTTGAACAATAATACTTCTGCGCAATTGTTATCGTTAATATCGAGAATTACTCCATGTATATCTTTTGGCAAATTGTATTTTTCTATAATCCTATTATTTATTATTTTTATCAAATCGAATTTTTTCATTTTGTCCAGCCTCCAAAAGGGGTTGTATTTTGTATCTTGCCATCAGGACATAGTTTCCATCCGCTATTGAACAGAAAACCATTAAATCGGACGGGGATTGCTATCATTTGTCCGTTTTCACTTAGGCTTTTTAGCGAATAGCGTCCGGATAAATAGTTTTTTAATGCTTGATTGCATATCTCTTTCTGTAAATACTCGGAATCATCTATAGTATAGCCCATTTTTTCAAAAAGTGCTCTTTTATTTTTGTCAATAAAAATGTATTCTTTTAACTTTCTAATATCGCATTCGGCTTTTGCTCTTGCAACAAAGTTAGTATAGGAAACGTTTATTTTGGTGCAATCACAGTTTGGGTGTAATGGTTGTTCCGGCATATTAGATAAAACATAATAGCAACCATCTATAGCAGTGCAAGTTTTGCAATGATGAAATACAGCCATTATGTTTCGTAATATTTCTCTGAGCCACGATGGTTTGTTGGGTATATTAAAATGATCCCATTCTATCCAAGTGTTAAATTAAATTTCATTTTGAGAATTGGTTTCCATAAGTTTGTCAAATATATTCATATTTTGTTCCTCGAAAAGTATAGGGTTTTTATGTGCATTTTATTATTGCATTCCCAAAAGTCAAGGTCATTATGCCAACTTTTTTCGTTAATATGTTGTGTTTAACAAAAAAAACAGCGCGAAATACGATAAAATTTTATCAAAAACATAAAAATCCTTTTTCTCATATGTTGTATTTGACAAAAAAATATGTTATGATAACATAAGTGAAATATGGGCTATGCCCATAGAGAACGCGAAAAATTATTTTAGTGAGGGTATATAAATGGCAAAAATCGATTTGCAAAAGTATGGTATCACCGGCGTAAAAGAAGTTGTTTACAACCCGTCTTACGAACTCCTCTTTGAAGAAGAGACAAATCCCGCGCTCACAGGCTACGAAAAAGGTCAAGTGAGCGAACTCGGTGCCGTCAACGTCATGACAGGCGTATACACGGGCAGGTCTCCTAAGGACAAATTTATCGTCGTCGACGAGAACTCCAAGGATACGGTTTGGTGGACGACGGACGGATACAAAAACGACAACCACCCGGCAAGCGAAGAGACTTGGAAAGCGGTGAAAGAAATCGCCGTCAAAGAACTCTCTAACAAGCGCCTCTTTGTCGTGGACGCGTTTTGCGGTGCGAACAAGGACACGCGTATGGCTGTCCGCTTTATCGTGGAAGTCGCATGGCAAGCGCACTTTATCAAGAATATGTTTATCGCGCCGACCGCGGAAGAACTTGAATCCTTCGAGCCTGACTTTGTCGTCTACAATGCCTCAAAGGCAAAAGTCGAGAACTTCAAAGAACTCGGTTTGAACTCCGAGACGGCAGTCGTCTTCAACATCACTTCCCGCGAACAAGTCATCATCAACACCTGGTACGGCGGTGAGATGAAGAAGGGTATGTTCTCTATGATGAACTACTATTTGCCGCTCAAAGGCATTGCATCCATGCACTGCTCCGCAAACACGGATATGAACGGCAAAAACACGGCTATCTTCTTCGGACTCTCCGGCACGGGCAAGACGACGCTTTCAACCGATCCGAAGCGCCTCCTCATCGGTGACGACGAGCACGGCTGGGACGACAACGGCGTCTTCAACTTCGAGGGCGGATGCTATGCAAAGGTCATCAACCTCGACAAGGACAGCGAGCCTGACATCTACAACGCAATCAAGCGCAATGCTCTTCTCGAAAACGTAACTCTCGACGAAAACGGCAAGATCGACTTCGCCGACAAGTCCGTCACGGAGAACACTCGTGTTTCCTATCCTATCAACCACATCAAGAACATCGTGCGCCCGATCTCGTCCGCACCTGCCGCGAACAACGTTATCTTCCTTTCCGCCGACGCATTCGGAGTTTTGCCGCCTGTCTCTATCCTTACTCCCGAACAGACGCAATACTACTTCCTCTCCGGCTTTACCGCAAAACTCGCGGGCACTGAGCGCGGTATCACCGAGCCTACTCCGACGTTCTCCGCTTGCTTCGGTCAAGCATTCCTCGAACTTCATCCGACAAAATACGCGGAGGAACTCGTCAAGAAGATGCAAAAGAGCGGTGCAAAGGCATACCTCGTCAACACGGGTTGGAACGGCACGGGCAAGCGTATCTCCATCAAGGACACCCGCGGTATCATCGACGCGATTTTGAACGGCGATATCCTCGGCGCACCGACAAAGAAGATCCCATACTTCAACTTTGAAGTCCCGACAGCATTGAACGGCGTTGCAACAGAGATCCTAGACCCACGCGACACATATCAAGACAAGTCCGTTTGGGAAGAGAAGGCAAAAGACCTCGCCGGTAGATTCATCAAGAACTTTGAGAAGTATACGACGAATGAGGCGGGACGCAATCTTGTCAAGGCAGGCCCACAACTGTAAAAACCGCGCTATTTAGCGAATAGCATTGTCAAAGCCCGTTTGTTCAGGGGTCACGTACTAAGTGTACGCTCATCCTTCGCAAACGGGCTTTTCCGCGCTCTTCATCTAAATATCGCGGTTTTAACCGCGCTAATAGAGTGAGGAAAGCGCAAAAAACAAAAAATGACACGAAGTGTCCGCGCATCTCATCCGTATATCGCGGTTTTTATTATGCAAATCATCCCGCTCACGCAGTTTTTGAATGAGGAATGAGGAATTGCGGAACAATAGAATTTATTTTTTTTCCGCAACTGAACACGATACGTGAGTGCTTGCGCTGCACGTATATCGTGTGAAAACTCGCTGAGGCGTTATATATCGCCGAGAACTCGCTGAGGGCAACGCCCGAAAATTAGCTGAGCGTAGTGAAAATTCACTTTGTTCGCGTGGTGAGGAATTGCGGAAGAATAGGATTTTGTTCTTCCGAATTCTAAAATGAAAATATGTTGTTGAAATGCTTGTTTTTGAAATCGGTAAAAAATTATCAATACAATTCGTGCGTTTTGTCGGGCGAATTGAAAAAATATATCTTGTCAAAACGCGCGTAATAGTATATAATAACTGTATATGGAAACGAAAGTAAGAACAATATTGCTTGAAAAGTCTGCGTTTGCAGACAATGACGCGGAGGCTGACAAACTTCGTGCAAAACTCAAAGGGCAGGGGACGTATCTCGTCAACGTTATGTCCTCGCCGGGCAGCGGCAAGACGACGACGCTCACCTCTCTTATCAACCGTTTGAAGGACACTTTCAAAATTGCGGTTATGGAGGCGGACATAGACAGCGACGTGGACGCAAGGACCATTGCAAAGAACACGGGTGTGAATTCTATTCAGCTTCACACGGGCGGTATGTGCCACCTCGACGCATACATGACGGAGACGGGGCTTAACGCGGTGGACGGAAAGGCGTTCGACCTCGTGTTTCTCGAGAACGTCGGCAACCTCGTATGTCCTGCGGAGTTCGACACGGGCGCTTGCCTCGACATCGTCATTTTGTCTGTCAGCGAGGGCGACGACAAGCCTCTCAAATACCCGCTTGTGTTTGAAAAGTGCGACCTCGTCATAATCAGCAAGATAGACGCGATGAAATTCTTCACATTTGATATGCAAAAATGTGTCGAAAATATAAAGATGCGCAATCCGAATGCGACTGTGATTCCAATCAGCAACCGCACGGGAGAGGGCATCGACCTGTTAGCAAATTATTTTACAACAAAGACAAACAAATTTAAGGAGAATTAACCAATGCCTGAACAATCGAAACTCGCTCGCTCCAAATATCAAGGCGAAGCACCAAATGCCGATAGTGAAAAGTATTTGAAACTCGGCAGAAAGATCACGGACGTCGTCGTTCACAAGCTCAAAGGTTTGACAACCGAAGATCCCGAATATTGGGGACTTCGCGAGATGCTCACGCCTGAGATGTGCGACATCTGCAACAAGATGAAACTCAGAAAGTTCTACAATCTTGACGAACTCATCAAGATGAACAGAGAAATCGAGCCCGCACGCCTCATCAAACTCTTAAACGAGATGTCCGTTATCGGTATTCTCGAATATGGCTACGGCGAGCGCTACGACCACGACGGCCCGACGTATGACTTCGACGTCCGCAAGATGTCCGAAGAGGAAAAACTCAAACACCGCGAATGGCGCGTTTGCTTCTTCGTCCCGGGGTCTGCGGAACTTTTCAACTCTTCCGTTGACAGAATCGAGAAGAACCCTGCGGTCACCAACTTCTTTGAAAGAATGACGTTTATCCCGCTCGCAGGCATCACCGAGATGATAAGACCGGGAGGCAACGGCATCGGTATGCACGTTATCCCTGTCGAAAAAGAAGTTTTGATGAACAACGATCACATCGAACTCGAACAAATTTCTTACTGGCTCAAAAAATATGACGGACATATTGCAGCGGGTATCTGCTCTTGCCGTGCTTCACGCGCAAAGACGGGCGACGGCTGCGGTGACGACGTCAACGATTGGTGCGTCCAAGTCGGCGATATGGCGGACTATGCGGTTGAAACGGGCAGAGCGCACTATATCACAACCGAGCAAGCGCTCGAAATCATGAAGAAAGCGGAAGAAAACGGCTTTGTTCATCAAATCACAAACATCGACGGCGCGGACAAGATCTTCGACATCTGCAACTGCGACGTTAAGATTTGTAACGCCTTGAGAACCTCCTTGCTCTTCAACACGCCGAACCTTTCTCGCTCCGCATACACGGCAAAAGTTACAAAAGAAAACTGCGTAGCCTGCGGTCTTTGCGTTGAAAACTGCCCGGCAGGCGCAGTCAAACTCGGTCAAAAACTTTGCAAGAAAGACGGCACGGAAGTCAAATATCCGAAGGCTCCGCTTCCTGACAAGATCCATTGGGGCAAATATGCTTGGGATGAGAACTATAGAGATACGGCGAGAGCGACGGATACATACGCAACCGGTACCGCACCTTGCAAGGTCGCTTGCCCTGCACACGTTCCTGTTCAAGGCTACCTCAGAAAGGCAAAAGAAGGCAAATACGAGGAAGCACTTGCTCTCATCAAGACTCAAAACCCGTTCCCTGCGGTTTGCGGACGTATATGCAACAAGCGTTGCGAAGACGCATGTACTCGCGGTACTATCGACAGAGCGGTCAGCATCGACGCAGTCAAGAAGTTCGTCGCCGACAGAGAAATCGCTCAGGAGAACAGATACATTCCAAAGAAGATCGTCCCGTCAGTCTACGGCAAGTTCGACGAGAAGATCGCTATCATCGGCGCAGGTCCTGCAGGTCTTACGGCTGCATACTACCTCGGCGTTATGGGCTATAGCGTTACGGTCTTTGAAAAGAACGCTCGCCCGGGCGGAATGCTCACCTACGGTATCCCGACATACAAACTCGAAAAGGACGTCATCGACGCCGAAATCGAGATCATCAAGGCTCTCGGCGCCGAAATTAAGTGCGGCGTAGAGGTCGGCAAAGATATCACGATCGAAGAACTCAAAAAGCAAGGCTACAAGGCGTTCTACGTCGCTATCGGTTGCCAAGGCGGCCGTCGTCCGGGCGTTGCAAACGACAATGCAAAGGGCACGGAAATCGCCGTTGAATATCTCAAGAACGCGTTTGAAAACGGCAATCCTAAGTTTGACGGAAACGTGGTCGTCGTCGGCGGCGGTAACGTTGCTATCGACTGCGCAAGAAACGCAACTCGCTGCGGCGCAAAGTCCGTCTCCATGTTCTGCTTGGAAGACAAGGACCACATGCCTGCAAACAACGAAGAAGTCCTTGAAGCAAAGGAAGAGAATATCGTCATCAACAACGGTTGGGGTCCGAAGGAAGTCCTCGTGAACGCAAAGGGCGAAGTCTCCGGTATCGTCTTCAAAAAGTGCCTCTCCGCATTTGACGAGAACGGCAAGTTCAACCCGAAGTATGACGAGAACGATACGATGACAGTCGACGCAGACAAGATCGTCTTTGCAATCGGTCAAGCAATCGAGTGGGGCAAACTCCTCGAGGGTTCAAAGGTCAAGTTCTGGCACGGCAATTACCCTGTTGCGGACAAGATGACTTATCAAACGGACGATCCCGATATCTTCGTCGGCGGCGACGTCTACACAGGTCCGAAGTTCGTTATCGACGCAATCGCGGCAGGTCACCAAGTGGCAGACGCACTCCATCGTCACGTCAGACCAAGCGCTCACCCGACGATCGCATTCAACCGCCGTGGTTTCACTCCTCTCAACAAGGACGACATCAAGGTTGACGGCTATGACACAGCCGGCAGACAAGAAGCGGGTATGGACGAGACTATCGACCACAAGACCTCCTTCCGTGACGCACACTTGACGCTCACCGAGGAGCAAGTCAAGGTTGAGACAGCACGTTGCCTCTCCTGCGGCGCGTCCGTCGTCGATCCGAACAAGTGCATCGGCTGCGGTATCTGCACGACGAAGTGCGAATTTGACGCAATTCACCTCTACAGAGATCATCCGAAGTGCTCCGATATGAGAATCGCCGAGAAGAAAGTCACGGGTCTTGCAAGTTATCAAATTAAGCGTGCCTTCAAGATCGCCGCAAACGCTTGCTCCAAAGAAGCGAGAGAAATGCGCGCAAAACGTAAGGCATACAAGAAAGCAAACAAAGAATTTGCAAAACAAAATCCGTTCACGGGAAACGGCGTAGAAAATGCATGAGTTAGGCGTTGTCTCCCACATCATCAAAGAAGTGGAAGCAGTAGCAAAAGAAAATAATGTAAACAAGGTTATCTCTCTCACCCTCGAGGTGGGAGAGGTTTCTACTATCGTTCCCGATCTGTTCAAGGATTGCTTCGACTGGTCCAAAAAGAAGACGGAGTTTATGAAGGAATGCGAACTCAATCTCGTCATCATTGCGGGCGTGACTTATTGTCAGGACTGTGGAGAGACGTATTCAACCACAAAGCACGGCAAAACTTGCCCGTACTGCGGTTCGCAAAATACCTACCTCGTCACCGGCAACGAAGTTATGATAAAGGATATACAGGTTGAATAATATGGATTTTAACGTTGTAAAAGTCAAAGAAGACGTTATTCGCAGAAACGACGACACGGCGGACAGGCTCCGCAGTCGTTTGGCAGAGAAGAGAGTGTTCTTTTTGAACCTCATGGCGTCGCCGGGAAGCGGCAAGACGACGCTCCTTTTGTCCTTGCTCCCACGGCTTGCGAGGAAATATCGCATAGGCGTTTTGGAGGCGGATATAGACAGCGCGGTAGACGCTGAGACTATCTCTCAAAAACTCGGACTGCAAACGCTTCAAATCCATACGTCGGGCGCATGCCACTTGACAGCCCAAATGGTTGAGGACGCGCTTTCCGTCTTTGACACGGACAACCTCGACCTTATCGTCCTTGAAAACATCGGCAACCTCGTTTGCCCTGCGGAATTCGATACGGGCGCGAATATGAACCTCGTGCTTTTGTCCGTCCCGGAAGGAGACGACAAGCCTCTCAAATATCCGCTTATGTTCGAGGTCGCAAATATGGTCGCCGTCACAAAACTCGATACGCTCGAAGTCTTCGATTTTGACTTTGAACAGTTTGAGAAGAACGTGGCAAAGCGAAATTCGAGCGCGCAAGTTTTCAAAGTATGCTCCTTATCAGGCGAGGGCATCGACGCACTTGAATCCGCTTTTGACAAAAAAATGAGCGACTATTTTGCCGCTTTGAAAAAGTAGTGCAAACAAAGCTATCACTCATACAAAGTGAAAAAGCGCATGAAAATGCGCTTTTTTTGTTGTCAAGATAGAGATTTGAAAAGGTTTGCGGTCAGTTCTTGTGATTTTCGTCGTAACGCCTGAGAAGCGTTGAAAAACCGCCGTTTGAGTGTTGCATACACTTGGAAATCCTGCTGAGCGTAGCAGAAGAAATGCCCGTCTTTTCAATGATAGACGTATAGGTCTCGCCGTGCCCGAGAAGTCTCGCGCACTCAATTCTTTGATTCATATTTGCGATTTCTTGAGGGGTGCAAATGTCCTCGAAAAACGTTTTGAACTCTTGTTCGGATTCTAAACTGTTAAGTACTTTGTAAAATTCCATAACTTTCACCTGCCATTTTTTGCTACATACGCGCCTATTTTACAATAATAATTCATTTTAGTAAAGCGTTTTTCGCATTTTGTATAATTTAAAAATATCTTGTTAGAAAACTGAAAAATACATATTAGACATTTGTGCTTTAATGTTTGCAGGTATATCAAAACAAAATTTTGACGCTATAAATCGTCGAAGTCAAAACAATTATAAAAACAAAAAACATTGTTCCTTAAACAGTTGACAAATACTTTTTTGACATTTATAATGACTATGCTATTCAAGAATGTACCATTAGCCCAGCTGGATAGAGCGTCTGGCTACGGACCAGAAGGTCAGGGGTTCGAATCCCTTATGGTACGCCAACCATCTCGAAAGAGATGGTTTTTTATTGCTCACCATAAGGTCTTCCACAACTTCGTTGTGCACGCAAGCGTGTGAACCCCTGCCGAGTCAGGGCTGACGCTCGTTGTGTGAGCAAGCTCACAACTTCGCTATTAAACGAATCCCTTATGGTACGCCATAACAAAAAAATACGAGCCATAATGGTTCGTATTTTTTTGTTATTTATGGTGTGTCATAAAGGATTCGAACGGGCGGTAAAGCAAACAATCCTGTGAATTGTTTGCCCGCCCAGGCGTGATAGCGCAGACCTCAACAAAATATGCGAGGATTGTGCCTTTCTGTGTTGTGCGTGTCATTTGCATAGGTCAAGCGGAGCGAATCCCGTCCTCGTTTTTGACGTCTGCTTATTTTCCCCCCCCTGACGAGTCAGGTTGTGCGCGATTGACTTCGTAGCAAACGCTGTAAGACGAATACCTATAGGAACCAATCATCTCGCAAGAGATGGTTTTTAATAATAGATTTTGATAATAATAGATTTTTTTTGACAATAATTTGCTTCCAACGGTAAAACTTCGTAGGACAAAAAAAGTATTATTTTCCCTATGAGAAGTTTTGTGCTTAGGGCGGAAAGGAAGTTCTTTCCGTCTTTCAACCTGAAGTTTTCGCCAAAGGCGGCGTTGCCGTTTGCGGCGGAGTGCTTGCTTTTGTTTTTGTTTGCTTCGGTTGACAAATTCGGGTTTGCGCTTGCGCTCGGACTGTTTTGCGGGCTTGTGTATGCGAGGCAAAATATCTTTCTTATCGCGCCGAGTTATATCCTTGCCTGCTTTGTGTTCGTACTTGACTGGAAGATGCTTTTGTTTGCGCTCGCGCCCGTTCTCGTGCTTGTCGCAGTCTATGCGGTATTTTACAAATTAAAGCGCAACGTACCCGTGTGGGCGGTCGCGCTCGGCGCACTTGTCGGCATGATCCCTTACGCCGTTTGCGGAGTTGTATTTGACGGAGACTATCTGACGATAGGGTTGTCGCTCACGTTAGCGGCGGCAGGGGTGTTTTGCAACTCGATAGTCGCCTACGCCACGCTCATTCGCCGTTTTTCGGGCTCCGCTACAATTGACGAACTGATGTGCCTCGGATTGCTCGCAGTCGCCTGCGGCTATGCGCTTTGCAAAGTCGGCGTATACGGCTTTTTCCTGTTGCCGTTTGTCGTGGCGCTTGGAGTGGTTGTGTTGTCCGCGTGCTTCAAGTCGGGCGTGGCAATGTTCTTTGCCCTGCTCCTCGGAGTCGGGGCTGCGATTCGGTCGGGAAGTTTCGGATTTGTCGGTTGGGCGGCGATTCTCGGCGGGGTTGCGGTGGCT
>ONYW01000045.1 GCA_900322215.1 uncultured Eubacteriales bacterium
AGCCACACCCAAGCGAGAGATTGTGCGAAATACTGGTTTGAGTTCTTTTGTCCTTTGACGGTTCAGCATACAATCTCTCGCGCGGAGTAGCGACAAAAATAGTGTGCTTGATGGCTGCGCTTTTTGCAAAAACAAAAAGCGTACCATACCGGCACGCTTTTTTGGAGCGGGAGACGGGATTCGGACCCGCGACTTCCACCTTGGCAAGGTGGCATTCTACCACTGAATCACTCCCGCAAATCTATTGCTCATTTAATATAACAAACAAAGACGAATTTTGCAACAAAATTTTTGCAAATTTAGAACATTTTTTCTCGCGTCAGTTTTTGCGGAGCGAAAGGACGGTTGCAAACTCTATGAGTTCGTCGGCGTTTTGCAAAGACTTTGCCGCCTCGATCGCAAGTTCGGTCTCGGACTGCAACATGCGCTCCGCCTCTTCTCTTCCGACAGCGTTTATTATAGACGGCTCGCCGTCGTCGTCAAGCAAATCGTCCGCAAGTTGAAAAGCGAGTCCCAAATGGCGCGCGTATGCGCTCGCGTTTTGCAACACGCTCTCGCTCGCGCCCGCAAGCCTTGCGCCTGCGCGCACGGAGGCAAGTATCAGCGCGCCCGTCTTTAATGCGTACATATCGAGATACTCTTCCCTCGTTTTGCACCCCGCAAGGTCTTTCACCTGACCGTCCACCATCTTTGCCGCGCCCGTCATAATCTCGGAGCAAGCGGAAACAAAGTCTTCGTCCTCGTTGACGGCGGAGCGAAGCAAACAATTTGCCGCCTCGGTGAGGAGTGCATCTCCCGTGAGTATTCCGTTTGCCTCTCCGAACTTTTTATGAACGGAGAGTTTTCCTCGGCGATAGTCGTCGTTGTCCATAGCGGGCAAGTCGTCGTGGACGAGCGAATATGAGTGAACAAGTTCGACGCCGTACGCAAGCGGGAGCGCGCGCGATATATCCGCGTCGCCTGCCATGCGCGCGCCAAAGTAGACGAGCAAAGGTCGTATGCGCTTTCCGCCGTCAAGAGTTGCATACTCCATGGCGGGCAAGAGTTCAAACTTCCCTTCTTTCAGTCGCGCTTCGAGATAGACTTGAAACTCATTCAGGTATTCGGTTTTTGTGATACGAGAAAGAAGCATATCAGTCAAGGTCAAATTCCGTCGTCACGTTTTTGATGTCGTCGACGAGAAGGGCAAGTTTTCCCTTTTCGGCTTTCAAATCTTCGATGCAGATTTTTGAAAGTTCGATACCTTTTTCAAACGCCTTGATAGCCTCGTCGAGAGGAAGGTCGCCTTCGAGTTTTTTGACGATAGTTTCCAGTTCTTTGAGAGCCTCTTCAAACTTTTTGATTTCAGCCATAATTACTCCTTTGAAAGATTTACGCTTTCAACGTTTGCAACGACGTATCCGTCGCTGCCGGTTGCTTTGATTTTGTCTCCTACTTTCAGTCCCGCCACACCGCTGACGGTAGAGTCGGCGCGCTCGAGACGGAAGTACCCGCGCTTCAATATTTTGAGCGGACTTAGATTGTCGAGCGCGGTGACAAGTCTGTTCGCTTTTGCGTCCGCTTGCTCTATCTTGAAAGTGACGGCGGACGTCGCTCTGTCAATAAGGCGAGAGACTTTGTATGCCCTGCTCTTATAGAAATCGCCGGCAATAGACATGAGCGTCTTGCAGGCAAGTTGAGTCTTGGTCGTCGCTATCTCAAATTTATGCACCGCATTGCGCCTAAGACTTTGCATGGAGTTTTTGAGATCGCGGATCATTGCATAATAGTCAAACGCGACGAGTTCGCCTGCGGCTGTCGGAGTTGCGGCTCTTGCGTCAGCGACGAAATCGCAAAGCGAAAAATCCGTCTCGTGCCCGACCGCCGAAACGACGGGAGTCTGCATAGCGTATACTGCGCGGACAAGTTCTTCGTCATAGAACGGCGCAAGGTCTTCAAGCGATCCGCCTCCGCGTGCGATGACGATGACGTCGTATCCGAGTTTGTCAAGAGACGGCAAAATCTTTGCTATCTCGTGTCCCGCTCCCTCGCCCTGAACTCGTACGTCTTTTACGACGATATTGATGATAGGGTTCTTTCTTCTCACCGTAGTCACGATATCTCTTATGACCGCACCCGTCTTGGACGTCACGACAAGGACGTTTCTCACATACTGCGGAATCGGCTTTTTGTGCGCTTCGTCAAAGAGTCCCTCCGCCGTGAGTTTCGCTTTCAGTTTTTCAAACTCGAGCGCGAGCACTCCCATACCGGCAGGCTCCATTGACGTGACTTGAAGAGATAGTCTCCCTCCCTTGACGTAGTAGTCGAGCGAGCCTTTGACTATGACGCTCTCCCCGTCCTTTGGCTGATAAGTCTTTGCCGCATAGAAGCATACGCAGGAGAGTTGCGACTGTTTGTCCTTGAGTGTAAAGTACGCATGAGGACCGCTCATCTTATAGCCGGATACTTCGCCAAACACAAAAAGCCCCTTGAATATCGGGGAATCCATGCAAGCCTTGATTGTCATGTTCACTTCCGTTACGGAAATGGCATTTTGCAGAATCGACAGTTTATCTGACATAATCGGCACTTTATGCTCCTTTTTTGCAGTAAAACAACGATTTTACGCGTTTTTGTTGAGTAATTTTCGCTATTTTTTAATAAAAAATCCCGACTTATCGAACATTTGTATGATAAAATCATAAATAATGCTGGATTTTACGGGAATTTAGAGTGTTTCAGTTCAAATCTTTTGCAACCTTTGCAAGCACACCATTCACAAATGCTCCGGATTTGTCCGTTCCGTACTTTTTTGAGAGGTCGACCGCTTCGTTTATAATGACGGGAACGGGAGCGGTTTTTGCACCGAGTTCATACACCGCTACGAGCAGAACCGCGAGGTCGGGACGGTAGATTCTGTCTATCGAGAAATTCGTGAGGTGCGTCTCTATCGTCTTTTTCAAAGACTCCTCTTCACTCAACACTCCCGCATACGTATCGCTGATATACTTCTTGTCGTCGTCGGTAAGGTCGGCGTCCACAAGCAGGAGATCGAGCGTATCCTCGTTTGCGACTCCGTAGAAAGTGTATTCAAACACCAACTTAAAAACCAGTTCTCTTGCAACTCTTCTCATAGGTTATTGTAGAACGGAAACGCTGACGACCACGACGTCTATCGTCGCGACCTTGAATCTCGTTGCGCCTTCGATCTCTCCTTTAACTTGCTCTTGCACGGCGGCTACCGTCTTCGGAACGGTAAAGCCAAGTTCTAAGACAATAGGAATGCGAACGGACACTTTGTCGTTTTCGAGGATTTCGACTTCGACGCCCTTTTTGTAGAGTTTGCTGTCCGCAATCGATACA
This sequence comes from uncultured Eubacteriales bacterium, assembly GCA_900322215.1. Taxonomy (GTDB): domain Bacteria; phylum Bacillota; class Clostridia; order Christensenellales; family CAG-917; genus CAG-475. Next base: position 3,343 of record ONYW01000045.1, read on the forward strand.
CCGTCAACTTCCGCCGCGGAATCCGTGGCGAGCGATTTGATGACGCTCTTGAAAACTGCGATATTGTTTTTTCCGTCGTTTTTCATATTGCCTCCAATGCAAGTATTATATCACAAACAATTTATTATATCAACAAAAAAAGACGGAGTCTCACCGTCTTTTTTGTCATCGCAAAATTTTGCGGAGCGTTTAGTTGTAAGGAATGATTTTTACGTCGGTCGCCTTAAAATCCGTCTCCGCAACGACAGCGGCAAGAATGCTGTTTGCTTGCTCCGCCGTGAGTTCTTGAGAACCTACGACAATACTCACTCCCCCGTCGCCGATAGAGACGATAGCGTCTCCGAAACCTTTTGCCTTTACGACGGTTTCGAGTTTGAGTTCTTGCTCCATGCGAGACACGATATCAGCCTTTTGCTTCTCCGCGTTCTCCTTTGCGGACGCAGTTGCCGTTTCGGAATTTACGATAGCGTCAAGATACAAAAACTCGGATTCCCTCGTCGATTCTCTGTCGCTCTTTGCCGCGGCGAAAAAGGTTGAAGTGACGTTCTCGGTCTTTGCCGCTTTGCTGCTCTCCGTCGCGGACGTGAGTTTGTCGCTCAGCACAAAGTTGAGTACGCCTGTCGCAACAAGCAGTAGCACCATGACGGATAGCACTATTATTTTTTTTGTTTTGGACTTCATTTTCATATATTCCTCCTATTTGGTCAAAAAATATTCAGGTCGACTTTGAATATACGCTCACGATACTCTTGTCGATTCCGAGCGCGGTTGCCGTGGCGTCAAGAACTCTAAGCCTCACGCTTATATCCTTTGCGCCCTCGCAAATGACGATGACTCCGACCGTCTCGTCGTCGTTTTTCGTTATCATTGCGCTGACGTCGCCCGCTCCGTCAATTTGAGAAAGTACGCTTGAGAGCCTCGTCTCCTCTTCCGTCATAACGCTATGCGTTGACGAAAGGTTTTTTGTGTCCGTCTTTCCAATGACATTAGAGTATATGATGAGAGCGACTGCGATTATGAGTATAGCGACAATAATTTGTATATTTTTTATTCCTCTGAGTTTTGCGACTATCTTGCTATCGCGGATTTTTTCAAGCGGTTTTTTGCTCCTTTCGTCTTCGACTTGCATATCTCCTCCCTTAGCCTCGCGCGCGCGTGCGCGTAATAATATTGTACGTGCGCGCGTGCGCGCGTACAATATGTTGTGTTTTTTGCTCGGATTTCAACAAAATTCTCCACTGTTTAGTAGCCATTTTCACTATCATACATTTTGTCAAATTTCAAATTTTTGCCTCTTCTATTCTCTCTTTTCTGACGATCAGTTTCACCTGCGTTTTTTCTACCCCAAGCCTGTTTGTGACAAGCCCCGTCACTTCGTCGAAGTCTGCGTTCTCGCCATAGATTTCTATCTCGACGCTTTCGATTTCGAGTCCTGCGTTTTTGCTCTCGATTTTTACTTTGCAGTCATAGTTCCAAAGCGCAAGATATGCCTTCAAGTCGTCTTCCCTCTCCTTGTCTCTTGCGCTTTCCGTCTCCTGAACGACTGCGGAATTGACCTTGTCCCATGCCGTGGAAAAATCGAATTTCAACTCTTGTTTGAACAGTTTTGGCAAAGGACTCACTATGACGAATATGACGAGAAGCGAAAAGGTCCCCTTGATATACTTTGTCATCTTGCTTTTCGGTAGCACGATTTCGAGCAGTATACCGAGTATGACAACGCAAACAATTGAAACGATCCACTCTTTCATACAATATCTTATTTGTAATATTCTGCGAATATTCCTCGACTTTCCGCTCTGCAAGGTCGCCGTTTGCATAGTTTTTTCCGTCGCAAAAGCGGAGTTATTCCATAGTGTAGTCAATTCACTTCTATTTTCATTTGCAACTTGCACCATAGGCGCAAACTTCACCTGCATCGCAAACTTCACTGCAACTGCAACTGCACTCGCCGTCAGGCGAATTTAGTTGTAGAGAGGCTCGTTTTTCAAAGCGAGACTCTCTACACTCCCATATTGCAGGTCGCAACCATCATCATGATCGTGAGGAAGAACAAGAACCCTACCCCGACGAGCGCGGTGATGAGTAGATTTATGTTTTCCGCAAGCGTATGCAAAAGTTTTGCCACCCGCTCGTCGCCGATCGGTTCGACGATAGCGGCGGTCACTCTGAGAGTCAAAGAAAACGCCATCACCTTGAGCGTCGGGAAAAGTATCGTTGCGACAAGCACTATACAAGCAAAATAGCCAAAAGCATTTTTGACGATGACCATAGACGAAGATATTATGTCAAAGCCGTCGGACAGGTAACCGCCGAGTATAGGCACGTATCCCGACAGCGCAAACTTTGCGACATTAAACCCGAATTTGTCCGCAACTCCTCCCGTTATGCCCTGCGCCGTAAGAAAAGTCGCGAACAGCCCGAACACCACTCCGACGATCCAGGTCGAAACCGTCTTTATAAGGTGCGTAAGTTTGTCAAGTTTTACCGCTTTTGACATATTGCCGACGACGGAGAACACAACGACTGCAATAAACGCCGGTACTATGACCTTGACGATGATTTGTATTATTCCGCTTGACAGCACCGCGAGCATAGGCGAAAAAGTCCCCACGCTCGTCACTCCGCCGACGGCGGACAACAGCGTCAAAAGCACGGGAAAAGTCGCCTCCGAAAACGCCGTCATTCTTTCCATAGTGCCGACAACAGTCCCTAAAATCTTGACTATTCCCGTCATAAGAATCGTGATGACGCTCGCATAAAGCACTATATGCACGACCTCGGTTGTGGAGTTGTCGAGAAAATCGCTCGTAAGTCCGGACAAAATGCTTTTCAAAACGCAAATGATGAGTATCGTCAAAAAACTCGGCAAAAACGAAAGAAAGTATTTCCCGAAAGTCTCGCCAAGCAGGTTGAAGATTTTTTCAAAGAAGTTTCCGCTCTCCCCCGACGAAAGTCGCTTTATCGTTTCCACTACGTTTTTTACGGACAAAAACTCCGCCTCGTCTTGTGACAGCGAATCGACAAACTTTTGCATTGCGTCGGAGTCAAGGCGAGACGCAAGTTCTTCTATCGCCTTTTCCAAATCTTTTGAAACGCTTTCCTTTGAATTATTTGAGTCGGCGAATGCGATACCATTCGGAAACAGTATTCCGAAAATCAGTAGCGAAACGAGTGCGACAGCAAGAAAAACGAGCAAAACAATTCGCCTGCCTTTGAAAATTCTTCCTCTTGCAAATCTTGCTCCGACAACCTGAGAAACGCTCATAAATTCACCAATTTTGTCACCACGTCCACAAGCGAAGTGACTATGGAAATGCTGACGAGAAATATCACTACTTTCCCGCCGAGTTGAAGCTTTTCGGCGATAGATCCGCACCCTGCATCGTTTGCGATCGATGACGAATATTCCGTGAGATAGCCGATTCCGATGATTTTGAGAACAGCGGCAAATATTCCCTCGTCGATTCCGCTCTTCTCAACTATTCCGTCAAAAGCGAGAATCACCTGAGTCAGCGACGACGTGAGCGTGACAAGGATGACGATGCCCGTCGCAATAGTCGCAAACACCGCAAACTCCGGCTTTGCGCTCCGCAAAACAAGCACGACAATGACGCCGATAAGCGATATACCTACAATACGAAAGATCATCAGTACAGCGCAAGAAGCGACTTTAAGTTGTCAAAAAGACCGCTTAACATGTCGATTAGGAGAACAACGACCACAATGACGCCGGCAAGCGTCGCAAAAGTCGCAATCTCGTCTCTGTCCGTCTTTTTGAGTATTATGCACACCACCGCCGTGAGCAGTCCGATGCCCGCTATCTTCAAAATTATCTCTATTCCCATATCACACGATGAGTATCAAAAGCGCAATGCCAAGCAGCACGCACAATTTGAAATACATTCCTCCATACTTTTTGTTTTCTTGCCGACTCTTGTCCGCCCGCTCTTTCATCTCGGCTTGCCACCGCTTGACGTATGGCAGTTGCTCTTGATATACGCTTGTTCCGAGTCCTTTAAGGGCGTCTTTCACGCTCTCCTTTTCCGCCTGTTTCAAATAGGTATACGACGACTTTTTGTCAAACGGCGAGGGACTTTGCAAAAGCTTAGAAAACTCCCCTGTGTGCGTTCCCGCAAAAGCCGTGTTTATGTCGGGTAGCGGAGTCTTTTTGAACGTGAGTTCCCTTTCAAAATAGGTGAAGTATTCAAGTGCCTCGCAGTAGAACTTTTCCCTTGCAAGATACCTCCTTTTAACTATCACGCCCACATACGCGCACACAATCGCTATGAGTCCGCCTGCTACTATCCTAAGCACTTCGCTCATAGGCGTCTTTCCTCGACAACTTCGCCGATTTTATGACTTTTTGAAAGTACTACGGCATACTCGAAGGCTCTCACAAGCCCCGCAAATCTCGAATTGTTTTCAAGGCTCGAAACGCTTTCTCCGTGCACGGACGCAAACACCTTGACTCCCGTTCTCAAAAGGTCGAGAATAGCCTCTATCTCCCCTACGGAAAACACTTCGTCAGTCACGACGACGTCGGGATTCAACGCGCGCACGCTTGTCTCATACGCAACGCTTTTTGGCACGCCAGACACCACGTCCGCATCGCCGACGTCAAGCGCGGGCTTTCCGCTTGCAAAGGCGGCGAGTTCGTATCTTTCATCGAGCACCACCGTGTTGAACTTTTTTGACGTAAGTCTCGCAAGTTCTCGAAGCATAGTCGTTTTGCCTGCCCCGGGCGGAGATATGACGAGCGTAGAGAGAGGCTTGTTTACGACTTCACCGCTCACGCGCTCCGCCGCGCTATACACTTGATGCGGCACGCGTATGACAAGCGAAGACACGTTTTTGACACTCAAAAACTTCCCGTCGTCCATCACGCCCTCGCCCGCAATTCCTATGCGGTATTTGCCAAACGGTATATAGCCTCTCTTCATCTCGTCGCCGACCGCATAGACGGAAAAATTGCTCGCCTTTGCGATCACCTTGTCTATATCAGCTTGAGATACGATATAAAAGATTCCGCTATGTTTCACGGCAAAACGACCTGACAGCGTTTGCACGACTAGCGGCTTTCCCGCCCGCATACGAATCTCCGTCACGTCGCTCTCCTTTGTCACACCGCATATTGCCGACGCTATACTCCCCTCTATCAGCCCGTCAAACATATTCAATTTTATGAGGCGGAAAAACTATAAATTCAATATCGCAAAAAGCGACAAAAAACGCACGCTACGCAGTTGGAAATGAGAAATTAAAAATTAGGAATGAGGAATGAGGAATTGTGGAATAAAAAGCCTTCCCATTGAGGCGGATTGGTCAAGACCAAGACAAATGAGGTGTATTAAACACTTTTTCCACCTCATCCGTTTTCTAAAGAAAACACCTTCCCCTCAAGGGGAAGGCTTAGTATATTGAAAATTTCATTTCATCCACAACTGAACACTATACGTGAGTGCTTGCACTGCACGTATATAGTGCGAGAACTCGCTGAGGTTGCTCGCAACCGAGAATTAACTGAACAAGTGCTTGCACTTGTGAGAATTAACTGAGCGGAGCGAAAATTCATTATATAAAAAGCACCGCATTCGCGGTGCATTTTTTGTTATACTCTTGACATATATTCGCCCGTTCTTGTGTCGATGCGGATCGTGTCGCCTTCGTTGACAAACATAGGAACTTGAAGTT
>ONYW01000028.1:0-17048 GCA_900322215.1 uncultured Eubacteriales bacterium
AATACTGTTAGACGCTGCGGTTCATGGAGTTACCGCATATAGTTTAGACGGAATACATAACGCTCATTTTTCTGATATTTTACAACAGGATATTACGGAACTTCACCAGGCAATCAAACGGGTCGTCCCGATTATCCTTCAAAAAATATCAGATTGTATGGATTTGATTGAAAGTGTTCCGGAACAGAGCAATGGTTTTCAGGTCATATCTTCGACCAGAAAAGAAGTGTACAAACAAAGTCTGCAACTATGTGCAAGTTTATTGTTAAAACCTGCTTTACAACGAGTGCAAACATTCTCCCACAACTGAATACAAAAAACCTTATAATTTCCTTGCAAACTTCCAAGTTTTTTATCCATAATAGAAATAGAAGGAAACTTAACGGAATGAGCCAAAGCTCAATTTCAAGAAAGTGGGGATTGTATTATGAAAAAGAAACTTATTATCGTTATTCTTGTAGCGGTACTGCTTGCAGGTGCAGGTACAGTAGGTGTCTATCACCATAATCAGGTACAAAAGCAGAAAGCTATAGCAGTCGAGAAAGAAAAGGAAGAAAAGGCGAAAGACGCACGATTTAAGAAGCTACAGTCGGAATACGATACGGCAGAGATGCAGACTGAAAACTCTCTCTATCCGAATGCGGATGGAACGATGCCTGACGATGCGACCATGAATAGTAGTCGTGACGGAAAGAAAAAGGAACTCGTTGCCTTTCAGGAGAAAATCAGGAACAGGAAAATGACTAAAAAGGAAGAAACCGACTTCCATACCTTTGTTTCTTCCGTAAAAGACATCTACAATGCATCACATACTATTGTTGACACCCTGCATACCGAGGTGACGGGAATAGATCCGAACAGTTATGGTACATACTATACGGACAGTAATAAGACGGACACAGAAAAGAACCTGTCAGCCTATGATAAGGACTATAAAGAGGGAAAGTACAGAAACGCCTATACAGACCTGACAAACATAAAGACCATCTATGTAAGTGCAGACACGGCGAAGAAACAGGCAGAAGCATTAGCTGCAAAGCAAGCGGAAGAGCAGAAAGCTGCACAAGCACAGAAGTCGGCACAGAAGTCTGCAAAGCAGTCGGCAAATAATTCTACAGGCAGTACAGGGAAACAGAGGAATTCTGCTCCAAAGCAGAATAATCAGCAGACGACACAGCAGACTGCTCCATCAGCACAATCAGTACAACCCCAGACACAAGTAGGTGATGATTCAGTAAATTCTACTGATATTTGGAATACACCGGCTGGAAAGGCTGTAAAGGCGTATGCGGCAGAACATGGATATTCTCATGTTCATGCATCTGGGTTTGACGATAATCAATTAACTTATACAATATTAGATAACAACGGAAATCCTGTTAGAGATGAACAGGGTAATATTATCAAATTTCGTTAAAATTCCTATTTTTTACAGTGAATAAGGCATACCGATGTATGCCTTATTTTTTTTGCTTTTTGGAATGAACTCAAGGCTCATTCCTAGGAACGATACTTTCAGTATCGTTCCATTTTTTGAGCAAACCTTTCCTTTTTAATTTTAATCATAAAAAATATGAAATGGCAAAATCATAGTTTTATAAATAGAAAGGATATACCTATGGCTGATTTTTCCCTTGGTGATACGATTATGGATGTTTTGGAACTGTACGATATTAATGTTGATTGTTACACAGACAGCAAAGACTGCAGTTATGTTGATTTGAGAGTTTACGCTCCGGGAGTTTGCCTGCCATTCACTAAGAATGAATTTTTGTTCACAGTAGCTGTGGATCTCAAAGATATTGATCAAAACTTTGTTAATAGCTTTTGCCAGTATGCTTATGATTTTGATCCTGATGAGTATCCGGATGTGTGGATTCCACATCATGGACGAGACAACCCTTCGAACAGTATTGGGGAGCTTTTGGATGATTCCGATACTATCTCGGAATTTCTAAACAATGTAAGTCGTGATTTGCAGAAAGCACTGGCAAAAACCAAGGAATTAAAAACTCCTACAGAAGAAGATCGTGATGGTCTGTCTTTAGATTGAGATCGTTAATAAAAGAACCTTACTGTCATTAAGATAAGAGTCGATTCTTTCTTTATGACCAAAATCGGAGTGTTTTCAACTGTCTCATAGGTTGTAAAGCGTTTGCCGCAACTTATGCACTCTCTACGACGGCGAATCGACGTGCCGTCTTCGTTTTGACGAGAGTCAACGACTTTTGAATCAATACATCCGCAATAAATACACTTCATATCCTTACCCTCAAATTTTATATTGCAATTATACAATATTTTGTTTGAAATGTAAAGTTCAAAACACAAAATAGCGAACTTTGGTGAAAAATTAAGAATTTTTTTGCATTTTGGTGATATTTTTCGCCCACTTCGCATACGTTTTTGCGATGATGAATACAAAACAGTATACATTTTGCGAAATGACCAAAAAGACAGTCGTCAACGTTGCTGACGGCAGAACGCTCGGAAACGTCTGCGATATGGCGTTTGGCTCAAACGGCGGAGTTATCGGTTTTGTCGTGCCGGGGAAAAAGAGTTTTTTCAAGAGCATCACCTCTTCCGAGACGATTTTTATCCCATGGAACAGGATCGTGAAGATAGGCTCCGACACCGTTCTCGTCTCGCTTGCCATGATGCCGCAAGGCGCGCCGCCATACCACGGTGCATGCACGTTTGAACAAAAAGAAGAACCGCCCGTCCAAAGCGAAAACTTTAATGAAGAGAGTTTTGGAAAGACGGTCTATCATGATGAGTAAATATTTGATTATGATTTTTAAGATTCAGGCAGTTGATATCGTGATGAATGACATGAAAGTCGCGAACACGAACCGTCTAATATAAAAGCTAGACGGTAGGTGCCCGCAAGACTGACACAGTCAGTCGCACAATAGCGCCGCCTGCAATTTAGATATTGCCGACTTTTCAAGACGCGACACCTGCGCCTGCGATATTCCTATAAGGTCGCTGATTTCCACCTGCGTTTTGCCGTCGAAATAGCGGAGTTTTACGACAAGCAATTCTCTCTCGGGTATGTTTTTAAGCGCCTCGTAGAGGGAGATTTTTTCACTCCAAACGTCGGCGGATTCCTTTTCGTCCGCAAGACTGTCCATAATTTCAACCGAGTCGTCACCGTCCGAGAAGACGCTGTCGTGCAAAGATAGAGGTTCGCTGACGGCGTCAAGCGCGCAAGCGACCGACTGATAAGGCACGCCTATCTCCTCCGCTATCTCCATCATGCTCGGCTCTTCAACAGCGGTTTTGAGCATGTTTTCTCTCGCCTTTAAGGCAAGATATGCCGTATCTCGCATACTTCGCGGGACTTTTATCGTCGTGCGGTCTCTGAGATATCTGCGGATTTCGCCGATTATCATCGGCACGGCATAAGTGGAAAACTTCACTCCCTGCGAAACGTCAAAATTGTCAAGGGCTTTGAGAAGCCCCACCATACCAACTTGAAAAAGGTCGTCAGCACTCTCCTGACTTCTTGAAAACCTGCCGACCATAGACAAAACAAGCCGCATGTTCGCGCGAAGGAACAAGTCTCTTGCCTCAGCGCTACCCTGCGATATTTGAAAGAGCAGTTCGTCACATTCCTTGCTCGAGAGTTTCGGAAGCAGCGACGTGTCTATGCCGGATATAGTAACCTTTGACATACAAACCTCCAAAAAAGTTATGTATATCAAAGTTCCGCGCACTGTACACGCCGAGACTTGCGCCCCGTCAAGTTATATTTTGGCAAAAATTTACATTTTTATTCTCCGAGTTTGCGGATAAAGTTTACAAGGTAAACTTGTCAAGAATACGAACTCTTCATATTCTTTTTGAGGTTGTCCACAATCTTCTTCTCTAACCGCGATATGTATGACTGCGATATGCCCATCATATCCGCAATTTCCTTTTGAGTCATCTCGTCTTTGCCGTACAGTCCGAAGCGGAGTTCCAGTATTTGTCGCTCCCTCTCGGGGAGTTTCAAAAAGGTCTCTTTGAGCACCGCTTGCTCTTCGGAGCATTCGACGTCGTTGTAGACGCTCTCGGGATCCGTGCCGAGTACGTCGGAAAGTAGAAGCATATTGCCCTCGAAGTCGACGTTAAGCGGCTCGTCAAGCGACACTTCGCTCTTTGTGCGCGACGTCTTGCGAAGATACATAAGTATCTCGTTTTCAATGCAACGACTGGCAAAAGTGGCGAGTTTTATGTTCTTTGACGGGTTGTAACTCCCGACCGCTTTGATAAGCCCGATAGTTCCAATTGACACGAGGTCGTCCATATCTATGCCCGTATTGTCAAAGCGTTTCGCTATGTAGACGACAAGGCGCAAATTGTGCTCGATAAGTTTGAGTCGCGCCTCTTTGCTCCCCGCCAAAAACTCCTCGACCGTCTTTGCCTCATCCTCTGCGCTAAGCGGCGCGGGCAAATTGTTCGTCGCTGATATATAATCGACTCTACTCTCTGCTTTTATACCCAAAAAGTCGAAAATTTTCCTTAGTAACAGTCTCACTTTTTCTATCATTTTCACCTCGCAATATACTTTGTATATTGAACTAAAACATAGTGTTTTGAAGTATCAAGTCGAAATCCTCAAAGTCTTTTCTTGCAAGCGCAGCGTATGCCTTGAACTCTTTTCCCTCTACGCTCACCTTTTCAAGGCGGACGAGAGGAAGACTCCCCTCGCTGTTTACCGTGCTTACTTGTGTAAAACCTTCGAGCATATCGTCTTTCACGGCAAGATCGCGCTCGGCACAATTTGACAGTATGACGATAGGCAGTCCGCTGAGCGTATCGACAAGCGCGTTACCGCTGTCGCACAAGGCTGTGAGAGTTCTCGACACCCCACCGACCTCGATATTTGCTTTGCAAATTCTTCTCGCATGCTTTGAAAAGCGAAGAACGAGCATTTTGACCGCCAAAAGCAAGCATAGTGCGCTGACCGCGACAACACCGAGTTGCCAGTAGGACGCGACGTCGATACCGAGGGCAAAATTTATGCCAAAGGTTATGCCTCCGACAAGATACGTCAGCATGCAAAAGACAAAAAGACGTTTTAGATAACCGCAAATCGCCACTACTTTGTGCGTTTTTCCCTTCGCCTTTCTCACATCCATTCTGTCAAATACAATTGCCATAACGGGCGCGAGCAAGACTCTTATCGCAATTTGCAGTTCAAGCGAACACAGCGGATAGACGGTCGCGACTGTCGCGCCTATCACTGCGCCGACTATCACCCTCCACCACACGATTTTCCTGCGGAAGACACTAAGCGTCGCCACTTCGAGGAGCAAGTCGATGGAGAGATTGTTGAATATGACAAGTTCTATATACACAGTCACACGTGTATACTAATTCTTTCCCCTTGTCGAATCCTTTCCCTTTTAGGTCTTCAACCAATTTATTATTTTTGAAACAAAAAGCATTCGGGCAAAATCGACGTTCTAATGCTATGTTTGGCTCTAAGTATAAAAATCAAATAGAATAAAAAATCAAATTGCAAAAGTGTTTTGAAAAATTTTGAAATACACGCTTGAAAACAATTTTTTGAACTAAAAAACAAAAAAATAAGTTATCCACCGAATTATCAACAAAATTCGACCAAAATGTGGATAACTTATTTACATAGTAAATAAGACTGACGGCAGAGATCCGCTCTCTGCCGTCAAATTTGTTATATTATAATATTCTTCTTTCAGCATGAAATATTTGAATACTTCAACAACCTATTAAAACTGCTCAGGTTGGATGAGATGCTAGGAAAGGCGCCTTTGGGAGAAGGGCGCGTACTAAACCGTACGTAACCGACTACCAAAGGTGACTTGACAACGCAGGTCGCCGAGCTGTGCGGTTTTAATCGTTGTTGTCATTGCGACGAAGTCTTCTAAGAAACGCCGGAACCTGACGATTGCTCACGTCCATACGAGAAGATCTGACTTCTTGTTGTGGTTGTGCGGGTTGCGGAGCAGGAGCAGGTTGTGCAGGTTGTGCATAACCTTGATATTGTTGCGGCTCTTGCGGAGCAAAATGTTGCGGTTCGTATTGCGGTTGAGCAGGTTGCGGAGCAGGTCTTGCGCCGAATTGCGGACGATTTGCAAAAATCTCCTCGTTTGTGTATGCGCGCGGTTGCTCTTGCGGTTTTTCTTCGATTTTCTCCTCTTCTTCCTGTTTGTCAAGTGCTGCCTCGGCAAAAGCGGAAGCGATAGAGTGAGATTGCGGTGCAGGAGAAGAGCCTACTACTCTTGCGGGAGCAACGTTTCTATCCACAAAGCCCGTTGCAATAATCGTGATCTCGATGTCTTTCTTGTCCGGAACGAACGCCGTACCGAGAATGATGTTTGCGGACGGATCGACAACTTGTTTGACGATGTCGCAAGCCTCGTTGACTTCACCGAGTTTCATATCGTCGCCGCCAGTAATGTTGACGATGATACCCGTCGCACCCTCGATGTCCGTTTCAAGAAGCGGGCTGAACACCGCTCCGCGGACTGCCTCGATGACTCTCTTTTCGCCCTTGCCGTAGCCGATACCCATGTGAGCGAGACCTTTGTTGGAAAGGATAGTTCTTACGTCCGCAAAGTCGAGGTTGATAAGTTCAGGATTTGCGATGACGTCGCTTACACCCTGCACGCCTTGTCTAAGAACGTCGTCGGCAATTTCAAACGCACGTTTGAAAGAGATATTTTTGTCGAGAACTTCGATGAGTTTTTGGTTTGGAATGACGAGGAGCGTATCCACAAAGTTTTTGAGGTTTTTGATACCCTCTTCTGCGTTTTGCATACGCTTTACGCCCTCAAAGTTGAACGGTTTTGTGACAACGGCGACTGTGAGAATGCCCATGCTCTTTGCGATTTCCGCAATAACCGGTGCCGCGCCTGTGCCCGTGCCACCGCCCATACCGGCAGTTATGAACAAAAGGTCGATGCCCTTGAGTGCCGCTTTGATTCTCTCGCGGGATTCTTCCGCCGCGCGTCTGCCGATTTCGGGATCGGAGCCTGCTCCGAGACCGCCCGTCATATTTGCACCGAGTTGAATCTTGCAATGCGGAGGAACGAGGGACATATTGAGCGCTTGCATATCCGTGTTCATAACGACAAAACTCGCGCTTTGAATGTTCGCTCTTATCATGTTGTTGACGGCATTGTTTCCGCCACCGCCGACGCCGACGACAACGATATTAGCCTTGCCCGGTTTCTTTTGAGAAATAGGCGGATAATATTCTTCTTGCGGAGCCTCTTCCACTTCCTCTTGAGGAGTGGATTCTTGTTCCACTGCTTCTTCTTGTTCTTCGGAGAGTTCGACCAAGTTTTTGTCCTCTTGTTCTTCCTCTCTGTTGGGCACGTAGCCAAATTTCTCAAAATCTATCATTTTTTACCTCCGTTGAATATCTTTTTTATAACCTCACCGAAACTTACGGATCCGAGGCTGTCCGCCATAAGGAGCACCGACGCTTTGGAGGCGTCCTCCGGTTTTACGAATCCGGGGAGTTTCGGAGTAATGATTTCTATGTTTTTGCCGAGCAATTCGCTCAAATATTTTTTTGCACCGCGGATATTTGCGATCCCCTCGCCCGTGAGGTAGATCTCCATATATCCCGGGACGTCTCCTTCATAGTCGTGCAAGATCTCCGCAAAGATGTCCGCAAAGACTTCGAGTCTCGACTTTGTCACTTCGAGAGCGTCGCCCGCTCTCACAAGTTCGTCCCCGCGAGTCACGAGAACCGCGTCCTTCGAATAGTTCAAGTTGAGGTCGACAAGACGCTTTGCGTCTTCCGCGATTTCAAAGCCTACGCCGAGCGCCTCGTACATATCACCCGAGATATGCGCTCCGCCCATAGAGAACGACCTGAGGTCGAGCACGCCGTCTCCCTTTGCAAGTGCGACGGACGTTGACATATACCCTACGTCGATGAGCATATAGATCTTGTCGCGCTGTTCCTTTTCGAGAAGTCCCATGCACTCCGCCCAAGGAGTCGCGATATATCTTATGTCCTTAAAACCGAGCGATTCGCCGACTTCGTCGAACATATTGACGAACCCCTCCTCTGCAAGGACGTACGACACGCACGCTTCGATACGTTCCGCGTCCATACCTCTCACGTCGTTAAAGAGTTTTTCATCGTCGTCGACGGCGAAATATATTGCCGACGTGTTGATAGTAACGTATCCGCTTCCGTCAAACTCGTCGCCCTTTTTGAGCAAATAGTCCACGTCTTCTTCCGTCACGCGTCTTCTCTTGTCGAGGACGACGGAGACTTCCTTTGACACTACGGTCACAAACTCCGCAGGTACGCTGACAAACAAACGCTTGGTGCGAGAACCCGCCTGCTTCATTGCGTCCGCCAAGACGTCCTTTGCAATTTGCACGGTATCGGCAGGGTCATACCACTCACCGTTTTCATAACCTTGACACGCCTCTTCGCTGACCGCTTTTATGCCAAAAACACTCTGCGCTTTTTTCGTGCCGACGATAGCACTGATAAGGCGAGAGGTGACGTCAAGAACCGCAATGTCTTTTGTGAATATGTTTCCCATTTTCTTACCCGTAGAAATATCGCGCGTACGCGATTTATTCTTTTATAATTTTATTATATAGAATATAGAATATTTGTCAATGATTTTTTTGAAAAAAATTGTAATTTTTTGAAAAATTTTTTATTTTTTAATCGCCAAAGGCGATTAACTTTTTGATTATTCGAGTTTTTGAGCAAAAACCATGTCATTCGAGTCGTATATCCGCGCCGAGTTTTCGGTAGGATTTTGCAAAGTCTTCGTATCCGCGCGCGACAAACTTTGCCCCCGACACTCTACTCTCCCCTGCTATTCCCATTGCAAAGACGGCGAGCGCCGCACCGCCCCTCAGATCCTTTGCCTGCATTTGCCCCGCGTGCAAGTCGCCACGAAAGATAAGTGCCTCGTCTCCTGAGATACGAACGTTCGCGCCCAACTTATTCATTTCAACAAGATGCGAAAACCTGTTTTCAAACACCGTCTCTTTCACCTTTGCAATTCCCGTCGAAAAGCATTTTACCGCGGAGATTATCGGTTGCATATCCGTTGCAAAAAGCGGATATGGTCCCGTCGTCAAATCGCAAGCGACCGCTTCGGACAAATCGTCAAAGCCGTATATTTGCGAGCGTCTCCCGACCGATTTGCTCAGTCCGTTTGCGCGTGCGCGCAAAAACACGCCGTCGTCGCAGGTTTCGACGGATTTTCCGAGTGCAAAAAGTGTCTGCGCCACCTCACGCTTTCTTATACCGTCAAGGCAAATCTCTCCCCCGCAAATCGCAAGCGCACAAAGATACGTTCCCGCGACTATCCTGTCGGCACACGGCGTAACGCTTGCGCCGTGCAATTTGTCCACCCCCTCTATCTCAACGACGGACGTACCTTCGCCGACTATGTTTGCGCCCATCGCCCTCAAAAGTTCTACGAGCGAGACGATTTCAGGCTCGCGGGCGCAGTTGATAAGAGTCGTCTTTCCCTTTGCGAGGGTTGCCGCCATGATGAGGTTTTCGGTTGCTCCGACGCTCGGATAGCGCATAAACACTTTGTTCCCGACAAGCCCATTGGCGTGGCAAGTTACGACGCCGTCCTTTTGCTCGCACACAGCGCCGAGTCTCTCTAACCCCGCAAGGTGAATATCGAGAGGTCGTTTGCCGATGTTGCACCCGCCGGGCATAGTGATTTTTGCCTCGCCGAGCGTCGATACGAGCGCCCCGAGCATAAACATCGACGAGCGCATGACCTTCTCGATTTGCGGAGATAAGTCGCAGGTGCGCGCTTGCCCACGCACACGTATATTTCGCCCGCTCACGTACACGTTCGCGCCCACTTCGCGCAAAAGTATGAGCATACTTTGAATGTCCGCGATATTCGGACAGTTTTTTATCTCCACCTCTTCGTCCGTCAAAAGCGAGGCAGCAAGCATCGGAAGAACGGCGTTTTTCGCGCCGTAAATCTCCGCTTTGCCTATCAGTTCTTTGCCTCCGTTTATTACAAACGTATCACCCTGCGTCATTTTCTCTCCGTCTCTCGGTTCTCTTTGTATTAAGTCTTTTCAAATTCGGTTGGTATGCGTCCACCCGCACGAACTTCACTTGGTTTTTCGATATTGCAAGCAGTATGCCGACGGCGGACAGGTAGGCGACGAGCGAACTTCCTCCCGCGCTCATAAACGGAAGCGGAAGACCTGTCGGCGGTACCGCTCCGCACACGACGGCAAAGTTCAAAAGCGCCTGCGACGTCATAACTGCGACAATGCCGAATGCGAGGAAGCACTCGAACCTCGTCCTTGCAAATCTCGCGATTTTCACTCCTCTATACGCTATGAACAAAAAGGCGAGCATTGTGACAAGTACGCCCAAAAGCCCCGTCTCCTCACCTATGATAGACAGTATAAAATCACTCTCGGCAAACGGCAAAAAGAGGTATTTTTGTCTCGAATTGCCAATCCCTACGCCAAACAACCCTCCGCTTCCGAGCGCATAGTAGGACTGTATGAGTTGGTAGCCTTCTTCGAGAGGAGACTCCCACGGATTCAAAAACGCGAGAAGTCGCTTCATCCTGTACGGCTCGACGAGAACAAGCAGCACCGCGCCTACCGCCACGGGGATTAAGAGAAAAAGAAGGTGCTTCCCTTTTATTCCGCCGAAAAACAACATCGCAAAGAGCGTCGCGACTACGCACATAGTGATGGACATATTAGGCTCGAGCATAAGAAGCACAGCCACAGCCCCGCCCATACACAGCACGACGAAGACGTTTTTCAGTTTGCTCATATCCGCAGTAGACATAAATTTTGCTATGAGCATCACCATAAAAAACTTTGCGTATTCCGAGGGTTGAATGGTGAAAAACCCGAGGTTTAACCACCGTTTTGCGCCGTAACTCTCGACGCCGACGACAGGCAAAAACACAAGCGAGAGCAGCACGAGTCCTACGATATAGAGCGGAATTGCAAATTTCTTTATTGCCTCCGCGTCCGCAAAACTCAGCCCGAACATGACGAGCAGTCCGACAAAAAGCGCGACCGCCTGCGTCTTCACATAGTGGAATGCGTCGCCAAACTGCACGGCTGCCGAATACTTTGACGCAGAGTATATAAAGAGTATTCCGAATGCCGACAGCAAAACGACAGCGACGGCGAGAGGTTTGTCAAAGCCGAACAGCCCTGAAAAGTCAAGACTCCTCTTGCGCCTCTCCGTCCTCTCGTCGGACGCAAAATTCAAAAAAGATTCTCCGACTATGCGCGCCCGCATTGTTATTGCCGAAAGTTTTTGACGACTTCGTCAAAAGCCTTTCCCCTCTCCTCATAACTTTTGTAGCGATCGAAACTCTTTGACGACGGCGAGAAAAGAATATTCTTGCACTTTTTGTCCAAAGCGTACGCGTGTGCATGTGCGTACGCGCTTTGCAAGTCCTTTGCTTCTTCTATGTTTTCAAATCCGCTCTCGTATGCCGAAGACAAAATCTCCTTTGCGTTCTCTCCGCAAACGACGATATGCTTGACGGTTATCGGCAAAGAGCAAAACAACTCGTCAAAATCTTCCGCTTTTCTCGCTCCGCCCATGATGAGAACGGTATCGCCGTCCATAGCCTCGCAAGCGGAAAGACAGGAATAGACGTTGGTCGCCTTGCTGTCGTTAAAAACTCTCAAACCGTTATCTTCAAATATCAGTTCCCGACGAAATCTATCGGGTTTGAAAGTCGCGACCGCTTTGCCGATCGTATACGGCGAGACGCCGCATATCATACAAACCGCGACCGCCGCGAGGACGTTTTCGAGTTCTCTGCCCTTAAAGGATACTTCGTCGAGAGGAAGGATAGGTTTGCCCTTAAAACACACGAATCCCGATGAGATATATGCGCCGTCCACAACCGGGCGAGAAAGACAAAACGGCACCTTTTTAGCGCAAACACCGCCAAGTAAACCGCGAATTTCGTCATCACCTGCGTTGTAAACAAAAAAGTCGTTCTCCGTTTGTTTGGCAAAAATCTTGGACTTTGCGGCGATATAGTTGCGCATACTGCCGTGCCTGTCAAGGTGATCGGGAGTTATGTTGAGCATAACGGATATATGCGGAGCAAACGATATACAACTCTCCAGCTGAAAACTGCTTGCCTCTATAACCGCGATGTCCTCGCTCGTCAACTTGTCCGCTATTGTCGAAAAGGCGACGCCTATATTCCCTACCGCCCTTGACGACTTGCCCGCCGTCTTAAAAATCCAATCAATAAGCCTCGTCGTTGTCGTCTTGCCGTTCGTGCCCGTTATTGCTATTTGCATGGCCTTCGACACGCAAGAGGCGAGTTCGAGTTCGCTCACCACCGTCTTGTTTTCAAGTTTTGCGTCATACAAAAAATCCTTGCCCGACGACACGCCGGGGCTTAAAACTATCACGTCCGCACTCGCAAACACTCCCGTACTGTTCGTGGCGCGAGGAGCAGTCGCGTCGTCGTCATAGATGACTGCCTTTGCGCCCATATCGGTTGCCAGTTCGTATGCGGCGATACCGCTCTTGCCCGCGCCGTAAATCACGACGTTTTTGCCAATCAAATCCATTATACCCTCGCAAGCATCAATGCTACGGCGCCAAAGAGCATACTCACAACAAAATATATCGTAACAATCTTGCTTTCTTTGAGTCCTTTCATCTCCAAATGGTGGTGAAAAGGCGCCATCAAAAATATGCGTTTTTGAGTGAGTTTGAAATATAGCACCTGCAATATAACTGATATGCTGGATACAACGAACATTATGCCTGCAACCGCAATAAGAATCGGGATTTTTGCAAAAATCGCAACAGTCGCCACACCCGCGCCGAGCGCGAGCGAGCCGGTGTCTCCCATCCAAATCTTTGCGGGGTATCCGTTGAACACGAGGTAGCCGAGCAGTCCGCCGAGCAGAGATACGCTGTATACGGTGAGAGAGAGGAGCATCTTTGCATATTCCTCGTTCCCTGCCGCGAGCTCGTCACGCCAGGCGAAAAAGAGTATGAGCGAAAACGAGATGAAGTATGCGACGGACGTAAAACTCGCGAGTCCGTCAAGTCCGTCGGTGAGATTTACCGAGTTGGTCGTTGCGATATACAGGAATATGACGATGATGATAATCCCCCACTTGAAGTCCACAACCGCGCCGAAAGGAAAGACCACCTCTCCTCCGATAAACTGCGAGGCGTACACAAAATAGCCGACAGCCGCGCTTATGCCGAGTTGTCCGATGATTTTTTGATACGGTTTGAGACCGAGATTGCGAGAAAAGTGAATTTTGAGAAAGTCGTCCAAAAATCCGAGTATCGCAAAGCCTATCATAACGGACACCGCTACCGCGGAAAACGGCGTGAATTCGACGAGCGGAAACACGGTCGCAGGCAACAAAAATATTAGCCCTCCCATCGTCGGCGTGCCGTTTTTCGCCTCGTGCTGTTTGACGTAGCCGAGCACCGTTTGTCTTGCTTTCAGTTTCCGCATAAGTCGTATGACAAGCGGAGCGAACAAAAGCGACATAAGTATAGAAGCGATAAAATACAAAGGAATCTTCAACCACTCGCTCATCTTATTTGCCCGTATCTTGCGACGGCGTCAAAGTCGCTGTATGGGATTTTCTTTCCCTTGATTTCAAAATAGTTTTCGTTGCCCTTGCCCGCGATGACGAGCGTATCGCCCTCCTCCATTTCGCCGAGCGCATAGCGAATGGCGTCCACCCTGTCAGTCAGGCACTTGACATCCTTGATCGTCACTCCGCACTCTATATCCTTGATGATTTCTGCGGGATCTTCTCCCCTCGGGTTGTCGGAAGTCAGCACGATGACGTCGCTATACCTTGACGCAACTTGTCCCATAAGTTTCCTTTTTGAGCGGTCGCGTTCTCCTCCGCATCCGAACACGGTGATAAGTCGGGATTTTGTGAGAGTGCGCGCTGTGGAAAGCAAATTTTTGAGCCCGTCGGGAGTGTGAGCGAAGTCGATGATTATCGTGCCTTTGTCGTTTCTAAGCAAAGAAAATCTCCCCTTTACGCCCTTTATCTTTCTCACCGCATGCCTGATTTGTTCGCCGTCCACGCCAAGCAGGTGCGCGATAGTCATAGCAGCGAGCAAGTTGTAGACGTTAAATTCGCCGAACAAACCGCATTTTGCCTCTATGATCTCGTCGTTGAAGTTGCCGACAAAACTCACGCCGTCTATAGATTCGTTCACATTCACGGCAAAGCAGTCGGCGGGATTGTAAAGTCCGTACGTAGTCGCAGGCAGTCCGCTCTCCTCCAAACGCTTCAAGAGTATGCGCCCCGACTCGTCGTCCACGTTTATCACCGCATGCCGAGTGTATCGTTTGTCAAAATACGACATTTTTACTCCGCAATAATTGTCAAAGTCCTTAAAATAGTCCAAATGGTCCTGAGAAATGTTCGTAAGCAGCGCAAAATCCGAGATTATTCCCGCAAGTTTTTCCAGGTATATCGCGTGCGCGCTCACTTCGGAGATTACGACTTCCACTCCCTTAGCCCGCATTTTGAAAAGTAGTTCGTTCATCTCGTAGGGATCGGGAGTGGTCAGGCTCTCCCCGACCTTTTCGCCGAGGATATAGTGCCCCTCCGTGCCGATAAGCCCTGTCTTTATGCCCGCAAATGAAAGAATCGAATTTATATAATGCGAGGTTGACGTCTTTCCGTTCGTGCCGACAACCGAAATAAACTTCATGTCTTTTGCAGGGTTCAAAAACTTGTTTGAACACACGGTGGCATAGGCGTATCTCACGTCTTCCACAAGCACGAATTTGACGTCTTGGACAGGGCGCTTCTCAGTCAGCGCGACGAAGGGCACGGAAATGGAGGAAAGATAGTTGTTTCCGTCGTCGTTTACTCCCCGCATACAACAAAAGAGGTCGCCCGCCTCAACCTCGTTAGAATTGATTTTTATATTTTGAACGTCCTCGTCCAAGTCTGCGTTTGTGTCTAAAATCTTTACGTTTTCAAGTAGTTTTTTGAGTTGCATAAGTAGCCTCCGAAAAGTTTGATACACTCATAATAATGAGTGTAGAAGGCATTTTCAACCCAACCGCAAAACTAGACAAAAACGGAAATTTTTTTCAACTTTTTTAGCCTGAAAATTTGTCTTTCGTGCGCCTTTGGATTGTCGTTAGGACGGCTTTCGTCCTTTGCGTTTTATTGTTTCTAAATTCAAATTCGCTCTTGCAAAGTTTTGAGAGTCTCAAAAAGTTTATTCCGTCACGAGCAACACGACATTGCGCTTGTCGACGGTGACGCCCGCAAGCGGAAACTGCTCGCTCACTTTCTCCCCGTCCCCGTCTATCTCGCAGTACAGCCCGAGTTTTGCGACCTCTCGTTTTGCTTCCGAGACGGTAAGCCCCGCAAAATTCGGCAAAGAGAACGGCTCGCCTATAAGTTCCGCCTCTTCTCCCGTATAAGTCGGAGATATGCCGAGCGCGGCAAACGTGCTTTCAAATATATCTCCCACAAGCGGTGCGGCGACGAGAGAGCCGTAGTACATATAGCCTTTCGGCTCGTCGACGATAAAGAGTACGGCGTATCTCGCGCCCTCGGTCAAAGAAAAGCCCATGAATGATGAATAGTATTTCCCTCTCGCAATTTGCCCGTTTTCATACTTTTGCGCCGTGCCCGTCTTGCCCGCTATCTTATAGCCAGGCACGTACGCGCCTTTTCCGCTCCCGTTTTCGACTACGCGCGTAAGCAGTTCGCGCATGGTGTCGGAGGTGGACTGCGATATAGTTCTTTCCCCGCTCACGGCAAAATCCTGCGAGATTTTGTCTCCGCTTGAAGACACGAGGTAGTCAAGCAGGTGCGGAACGACTTTTTTTCCGCCGTTGACGACGGAGGAAGTCGCGGTGATAAGTCCTATCGGCGTGACGGCGACCGCCTGTCCGAAGCCGATACGCGCAAGGTCGACGGTTTTGACGGCGTTTTCCGCAATAAAAATTCCGCTCGTCTCACCGGTCATATCTATTCCCGTCTTTGCGGTCAACCCGAATCGCCTGAGATATTCATAGAAAGTAGACGTGCCGAGCCTCAGCGCGCTGTCCATAAACACGCAGTTGCAACTTTGCTCGACTCCCTCCGCAAAATCTATCGAGCCGTGACCTTTGGACTTCCAACACCTGATTTTCTTTCCGTCCACAACTCGGGAGCCCGCGCAGTAAAATCTATCGTTCACGCTCACTACTCCCGTATCGAGCGCGCTTGCGGCCGTCAAAATTTTGAAAGTGGATCCCGGTTCGTACACGGACGATACCGCCATGCTCTTAGAGGATAAAAAAAGTTGCTCCAAATTGTCTCTCGGCACGTTGTTGAGGTCAAAAGACGGATATTCGCTGAGCGCGACGATTCCGCCCGTATCGTAGTCCATAACGATGCAATAGACGCCTTTCGGACTAAATTTTGCCACGGCGTTTTGCACTGCTCCGTCAACTATTTGCTGAATGTTTTTGTCAAGCGTCGTGACGAGATTCAGTCCTGCGACGGCGGGCGAATAATAACTCCCCGCGCCCGAATATGCGCGCCCGACGAGGTCGCTTTCCGAAAGGATTTGTCCGTTCACTCCGACGAGGTATTTGTCATAATACGCCTCGATACCCGTTTGCCCGTAGCCGTCCGACGAGCAAAAACCGAGCACTTGCGTCATAAAATCTCCGTACGGATAATAGCGGTAGTTCTTTTCGGAATAATAAATACCTTTTAGACCGCTGTCAAAGACTCTCATCATTTGCTCTTTTGTCACGGATTTTGCGACGGTGACTTCGCTCGAACGCTTTGAAATTTTTTCTAGCGTAGCGTCGTAGTCATAGCCGAACACGTCAGCGATGAGCCGTGCGACAGCGGGCTTGTCGGAGACGTCGCTCGGTCTGACGTAGAGAGTATACTTGGTCGCCGTTGCCGCAAGCGGCTGCATATTTTTGTCATATATCACCCCTCTCGGCGCGTCGGTCGGCACGTCTCTCATCCACTCGCTCACCGCCTTTTGCTGAAGATCTCCGCCCTGTACGACGATGACGTACGCCATT
>ONYW01000028.1:17055-25841 GCA_900322215.1 uncultured Eubacteriales bacterium
TACGCCATTTTGACAAAAACCGCGCAAAACAAAAAGACCACCAATACAAATACTACCGGTAGTCTTTTTGTTGGGTTATAAAGAAGATGTTTGAAAGTCTTGTCGTATGCCTTTGAAGAGGCAAATTTATTTCTCTTGAAAACGCCGTTTATCTTGCCCGAATTTCTCATATCAAAATGATATTTTGAAGGCGGGAGTTTTATGACGAATTTTCAAGAACGGGCGATTATCCGCACGATTTGCACATATTATGTGCGAGAACTGCAAATAAGCGGTATGATCTCCGCTTATTTTGCGTCCACTTGGACTATTGCCGTTCTTTCCATGCTGGACGACGGTGTGACCGCCTTGCCCCTGTTTATCTTGCCTGCGTTTACGATGATGAGAATTGCAACGAGTGCGATTGCTCCGATGTATGCCGCAAGGATAAGTTTTCCTTTCGTGTTGAGGCGCGCGCGCTTCTTCTCTTGTTGCACTGCGCCTTGTTCTTGCGCCTGCTTTTTGAAGATGCTAAAGCCCTTTGGGCTTACCGTCGCTTCTTGCGCTCTATCAAAGATCGGGCGATGGCTGACGTCCGTATGTTCGAGTTTTGCCATGAGTTCGCTGTCCGAAAGTCTATCGTTGTCCTGACGCGTGAACTCATAGAGATTTTGCGGTTTTACAGGCTCGGCATAAGTGTTTGTATATGCGTCCTGCGTGTAGCCGTATGAGTTTTGACCGTTTTCGAGGTTTCTATAAAAGTCGTAGTCCCTTTGTTGATACTCGTTTGGCATCGGGGCGACGTAAGACTGTGCGGCATTGTAGTTTCTGACACTCTCTTCACTGCGCATTTCCATAGGGCGCACTTCAAAATCGTAGCGCGGTTGTTCTTGCGCTGCGCTTCTAACTCCCGCTCTTTGAGAGTGGAATTCCTCGTACGTCGGAAATCTGTCGATAGTTTCCTGCGACTGTTGTGTGTTTCTTCCAAGCAATTCATCAAGTGTAATAGCCATAGTCTTATCTCCCTTTTCTTACCTTACGGTACAAACCCAAATGCTGCGAAATTAAATTTTTTCGGCGATACGGAGTTTCGCACTCTCCGCACGCGGATTTCTTTCAAGTTCTTCTGCCGAAGCGGTTATCGGCTTTTTGTTTATGAGTTCTATTTCTTTGACCTTTCCGCATACGCACACCGGGAAGTCCGGCGGACACGTACATTCGAGGTTCAAGTCTCTGAATACGTTTTTGACGATCCTGTCTTCAAGCGAATGGAACGTGATGATAGCAATTCTTCCGCCCTTTTTCAAACGCCTCGCCATACCCTGTATCGCTTCCGAGAGTTTTGCGAGTTCGCCGTTGACTTCGATGCGTATCGCTTGGAAAGTTCTTTTGCAAGGATTTCCAAACTTCCATCTTGTTTTTGCCGGGTAACTCATCTCGACTATCTTCGCAAGTTCGAGCGTGGTCGCTATCGTTCCCTTTTCTCTCGCTGTTGCAATATTCTCGGCGATTCGCCTTGCCAACTTCTCTTCGCCGTACTCCCAAAGGATTTTGGTGAGTTCGCCGACGGAATATTCGTTTACGACATTGAAAGCCGAAAGGTATTGCGTCCTGTCCATCCTCATGTCGAGGGGCGCGTCTTTTGTATAGCTGAATCCCCTTTCCGCATTGTCAAGTTGGTAGCTCGACACTCCGAGGTCGAGGAGGATTCCGTCCACTTCGCCGATTCCCAAGTTGTCGAGGTCGGCAAGCATGTTTTTGTAATCGTCATGGACAAACGTCACTTTGTCCTTGTAGGGAGCAAGCCTCTCGCCCGCCGCAATGAGTGCGTCCTCGTCGCGGTCAATGGCTATCAGCCTTCCGCCGTCAAGTCTCTTGACTATCTCGACCGAGTGCCCCGCTCCGCCGACCGTTCCGTCAACGTACGTTCCGTTCGGTTTTATTTGCAAGCCGTCAAGCACTTCTTCGAGCATCACGGGAATATGTGCAAATTCCATGAGCTTATTCTCCAAGGCTTGCGAGTCTGTCAAGGATACCGTCGAGGCTCTCAGGACTCAAATCGCCGTACACTCTCTCCCACTTCTCCGCCGGCCAAACTTCAACGTAGGTTGCCTTGCCGACAAAGACGAGTTCCTTTTCAAGGTGGAAGGTCTTTTGGAAATCCTTGTCAAGATTTATTCTCGACTGTGCGTCAAGTTTCATGTCTTGTCTGGACATCGCAAAGAGATGAGTTGCTATCATATTCTTGTCCGCGTTCTTCGGATCGAGCGGGTTGAAGTTCATATAGTCCGCAAAGAGCACCGGCACCATTTGTTTTGAAAGGAGATAGAAGCAGCCGTTTCTACCCGGCATAACGTCAAAACTCTCGCCAAGCACTTTTGCAAATGCTTGAGGCACTCTGACGCGGTTCTTATCGTCAAGCGAATAACGGTAAGTACCGAAGATTAAGTTTTGAGCCGACATCATGTCCATTTGTTTCCCTTTTCTTGCGTGCATACATAATGATGCGATATTCTTTGTGCCCTCATTGTATAACAGGATTTTTGAGTTGTCAAGAGAAAAAATCCACTTTTTGCCCACTTTTTTAAAATTTGTCTAAAATAGGCACTTTTTGAGGAATTTTTTGCCAATATTTCATTGCAATTTAGTTTACAAGTCAACCTTATAACATTCAAACTCATTCCCTGCATATTTTCGTCATTGCGCCACCGACTTCACCGTGACATCACATCTTCAGCGTCAGCAACTTCACTGCGTCTGCATGCAAAAAAGCACCCTTTCGGATGCTTATTGCGTATTGGCATTGTATTTATCTATCAGCTCTCGAAATCTTGCAAAAACTGCGGAACAGGCATATCGCAAATATAAGGCAATAATAATTGCTTGATTTTTGCAATAATATCTGCTTCATAAGAGGGGCAAAAAAATTCATCACATATCTTATGTCCGTCGCTATACACCAACACACTGAGCTCGCCGCTATCAAAGACTTCGACTCCCTTTTCTACATTCTCTAAAGCTTTTAATATTGCAGCAATGATAACCCTGTGCTTATTAAAATATTTTTTAGACAAAAAGTCTTTCTTCCAATAAATGTTAGAAATCAAACCATTCGCATATTCAAATTCTAAATCAACCGAATAGTCATTTTCACGATTTATCCGTTTATAACTAATATATGTTTGAGTGACAACAAGCTTCTCACTATATTTGTTTGGACAAAAGTATCCGCTATGATATTCCAAAATTAATTTCATTTTAGACACAGGATTAACTTTTGTGTAAAAACTTTCATTTTGCATCATCCCATCTCTCCTTGTTTTGCTTAATCGTAATAAATGTATTGAAAAACTGCAATTTGTGAGTCCAAATGCTTTATGCCTTTCTTTTCATCTTTCGCAAATTGCAATAAATCCATTTTTATTTGTTCATCTCGATTTAGTGCATCTTCAAACATGTATTCGGCGTTGCGTTCTTTGAGAAAATCATAAATCATTTGTTCTTCTTCTTTTGTTAAATCTCTCGGCTTTTCAATCAAATCATTATTATCATTCATAAACTACCTCCTTTATTTGCAATAAAAGTTGATGACTGCACCGTTGTTCATAAAGATCGCGGCTTCAACGTGGCGGAGATGTCTGCAAAGTGTGTCAGACTCGTCATCCAAGCTTTCGACAAATTGTTCCATAAACTCTTCCTGCTCATCTTCAGGGACTTGCCAACGACCAAGATTGTATTTGACTCCGTCAAGAATCAACTCGTCAGGAATATTTGCATTTGCCACTTGAAAGACAAACTCATTCGCTTCATCTTCTTTGACGCTCCATTTGAAGAGCATTTTGCGGAGTTTGTCAAAAAACTCAATTCGATTCTTTGAAATAAAGATCATGTCAACATCCCTCCTTTTCTTTCCTACTTGTATAATAACACGAAATATGCACCGAAAACGGTACAATAAACGGCATTTTCCAAGATTTTGCAAACTTTTTGCGGCGATTTTTCCGTTTTGGCAACAAAAATCCGCGGTTTGCATATAGTACAGCAAACAATAAGGAGGTAAAAAAGATGTCTTTTTTAGGCAACAACCAAGATAGATGTCCCGGGAACATCAATGGCAATCCGATGAACGGTCTTTGCGAAAAGGTTTGCATTCAGACGACAAAGATATTTGACGCCTGCATGATGCAAACGTCCATAGACTCGACCGTCACACTAACAAATCTCACCCCCGCGGATCCGACCGACCCGCTTACGTTTGTAGGCGGCAATTCGACGACAAACGTCGGCACACTCACAGGGCTCACCGTCACGCCTATCATCGACAAGCCGGGGCTTTCGAGAGTGACGACAACCGTCGAAATCCCCGTAACCATCAACTATACGGACGCAAACGGCACGGCTGGTTCGGGCACGGGTACGGTGGCAATACCGCTCGACGTCATTATGTGCGTCCCGACGGGCAGCGTCATCACACCGACGATTGCCGCAACGGTCAGTATGTCCGCACCGCGCGGAACGTATACGGGCGACAATACGTTTGCAATCACCGCCTGCGTCATAGTCGTACTTAAAGTACAAGCGGAAGTCAACATACTCATTCCGTCATACGGCTATTGCAAGATCCCGCCTTGCACGGAATTTTCGCAGGACGCATGCCAAGGCGTATTCGATCTTCCGCTCTTCCCGTCCTAAGGCGCAAAACCCACACGGAAAAACTCGCTATATTTCGCCACAGCGAAGTATAGCGTTTTTTGTTTACGGATTTTTGTTTATGAATTTTTTTTGTTTATGGATTTCCAATTCATTATTCATTTTAATAGAGTTTTGTCATAACTCCTTAAAATCACAAAAATAAAACCACAAATAGACGTGTAACTCCTTTGAAATACACAATAAACCACTTGCTACATTATAACTCCTTTGAAAAAAGAATATATCCGCAAAGCAATATACTATGGCATATAATAGTCAAATAAAATGATAAAACAACAAACAAACAAACGTATAACTCTTTTGAACGTATGATAAAAACCTTATTCAAACGACAATTGTTTATACAAGAATATATATTCCGCAAAGTAACGAACAACTTATAGTATATAAGAACAAAATATTCCGTAAAGTAATGAAATTCTTATTTAATATAATAAAATATAAATCCGCAAAATAACTAAATACAAGTATAATATAAGAAAATAATATTTCCGTAAATTAAGGAGTTTTGAAAAAAACTAATTCATATAGACAAAAAGAATGCGTGCATGCGCGCGTTTTTATTGAAAATTAAAAAAATTATGATATAATAAGCGTATGAAAGTCTTTGCGATAAGCGACCTACATCTCTCCACTTCCGTAGAAAAGCCGATGGACATCTTCGGCGACGGGTGGCAAAATCACTTCGAGCATATATCTGCCGACTGGAAAGCGCGTGTTTCAGCCGACGATCTCGTGTTGCTCGGCGGAGATATGTCTTGGGGGCTCACGATAGACGAGGCGCGCGCGGATTATGCGCTCGTATCCTCTCTCCCCGGCAAAAAAGTAGTAGTAAAGGGCAATCACGACCTGTATTGGAACTCGCTGTCAAAAATGCGAGCGTCTTTCCCCGAGTTTGATTTTGTTCAAAACAACGCATATCGCTACCAAGCGGATGGCGACAGCCACGGCATAGTCGTCGCGGGCACAAGAGGCTGGAATTTGCCGGGCAAAGACTTCACCGCGCAGGACGAAAAGATTTACCTGCGAGAACTCATACGCATAGACCTCTCCCTCTCATACGCAAAGTCGAAACTTCAAGAGGGCGACAAACTGATTGTCATGATGCACTATCCGCCTTTTGACGCGACCTATGGGGAGAGCGAGTTTACAAAGATATTTGAAAAGAACGGTGTGG
This sequence comes from uncultured Eubacteriales bacterium, assembly GCA_900322215.1. Classification (GTDB taxonomy): domain Bacteria; phylum Bacillota; class Clostridia; order Christensenellales; family CAG-917; genus CAG-475. The sequence continues at coordinate 22,925 of ONYW01000028.1, forward strand.
ACGTCGTGCTCTACGGACACTTGCATGGCAAAAACGTCCGAGTCACAAGAAGAGTAGAAAAGAACGGCATAATCTACTATCTCACGTCTTGCGACCTCATCGACAACAAACTCATCGAGATTTGCGACCTGCACTGAAAATCAACGAACGGCACTTTCGCGTGAAAGTGCTATAATTTTGTCAATTTTTGGGAATACTTTTCCATATTTTGGCAGTTTTTAGAACACTTTGTCGGCAATTGTTTGCAAAATTCTCGCAAAATATTGCAATTCACTACAAAGTAAAAAACAAAAAAATCCGCAATGTTTTTGCGGATTTTTGCATTATTCAGCGTGTCATCAACTGTTTTCAAGTCGGTTTTTACACATGTTTTTGTAAAGAGCAAAAGTCAGTTTTTGGCCGTCTCCTCTTCTTCGTCGGCGCCCGAATGAGAGTTTACTTTGAGTTGCTCGGCGTATGCGAGCAAGTTGTCGATTCTTGCAAGCACGCCCTCTTTTCCCGTCTTCTTTTCTGCCGATGTGACAAGAATATCATTCACGCCAATGGCAAGCGAAGTGGCGATAACCGCCTTGCATTTTTGCTGTTGAGCGCGGGAGAGTTTGTCCGCTTTTGTGGCGATAACCGTGAACGGAATATGATATGCAAAGAGATAGTTGATGAGCATTTTGTCATCGTTCGTCGGCTCATGGCGCATGTCTACAAGCACGAACACGTTGATGAGGTTTTTGCTCGTTCTAAGGTAGTTCTCGATGAGTACTCCCCACTTTTCCTTCTCTCCGTGCGCGACTTTTGCATATCCGTACCCCGGCAAATCCACAAAATAATACTCGCCGTTGTTGATTTCAAAATAATTGAGCAGCCTTGTGCGCCCCGGTTCGGACGAAGTCTTGGCAAGTTTGTTTTGATTTGTCATAAAATTGATAAAGGAGGACTTCCCGACATTCGATTTGCCTGCAATGGCTATCTCCGGGACTCCGAAATCTTGAATATTTTTTCCGTCGGCGACGGACGTGACAAATTTTGCTTGCTTTATCATATTTCTCTCTTGTTGAATGTCGCGTTAGACATTTGACTGCAAAAAATTTCATTAATATGTTGATTTTTCAGCATTCTAACGCGGTCTTTTGGTGTTTTGAATAAAAATATAGAATAGCCAAACGGCTATTCTATACATTTATGCGATTTGATCCACAGGGTTGCCCGCTGCAATTTGCTTTCTTATGACAGTCGGTTTACACTTCTTTTCGATAGCGTCCTTTGTCACGACAACCTTTTCGATTTGCTTGTCAGAAGGAATCTCGAACATGAGATCGAGAAGCGTGTCTTCGAGGATCGCTCTAAGTCCTCTCGCACCCGTGTTGAGCGCAATTGCTTTTGCCGCAACCGCTCTAAGCGCCTCTTTGTCAAATTCAAGGTCCACGCCGTCGATGGCAAATTGAACCTTATATTGCTTTGTAAGCGCGTTCTTCGGCTCGGAAAGGATTTGCACGAGCGCGTTTTCGTCAAGCGCATTGAGTCCGACGACGATAGGCACACGTCCGACAAATTCCGGAATAAGACCGTATTTTATGAGGTCGGCAGGCTGCAAAGACTTGATAAGTTCGTCATAATTGTAGTCTTTTGTACCCTTTACGGCAGAGCCGAAGCCGAGTTTTGAATTGTCCTTTCTATCTTCGACGATTTTATCGAGGTCGACAAACGCGCCTCCGCACAGGAACAAGATGTTTGTCGTATCGAGTTGATAGCACTCTTGGTTCGGATGCTTGCGCCCGCCCTGTGGCGGAACGTTCGCGACTGTTCCCTCGATGATTTTCAGGAGTGCCTGTTGCACGCCTTCACCGCTTACGTCACGAGTGATGGACACGTTTTCGCCTTTCTTTGCGATTTTGTCGATTTCGTCGATGTATACGATGCCGATTTCGGCACGTTTCAAATCGCCGTTTGCGTTTTGAATGAGTTTGAGCAGGATATTCTCGACGTCTTCGCCGACGTATCCCGCCTCGGTGAGCGTCGTTGCGTCAGCGACTGCAAACGGTACGTTGAGAATTTGTGCGAGAGTCTTTGCAAGGAGCGTCTTGCCCGAACCTGTCGGACCGAGCAACAAGACGTTGCTCTTTTCGATAACGACGTCGTCCTTGTTTTTTGAGTGCATTTGGTTTATACGCTTGTAGTGATTGTATACGGCGACGGACAGCACGCGTTTTGCGTTGTCTTGACCGATGATATACTCGTCAAGTTTTTCCTTGATTTCCTTTGGCGTATAGAGGCTGAGCCCCGCGGCGTTTTCTTCGTGGTCGCGGTTGAGCAAATACGCGCACTCGTCAATGCACTCGTTGCAGATGTTTATGCCGTTCGGTCCGCAAATGATTTTTTCGACCTCGCTCGCACCTTTACCGCAAAAACTGCAATGTTGTTCCTTTTGATAATTATCCATAAAACCTCTTTCCGCTCGCGCGGATACGGGCGCAATGCGCCCAAAAACTTTACAATTTGAAACTATGTTTCAAACTTACTTTCTCGAATAGAAGATTTTGTCGACGAGTCCGTACTTTTCAGCCTCTTCGGCAGTCATATAAAAGTCGCGGTCGGTGTCGACTTCGATCTTTGCAAGATCCTGAGACGTGTTTGCCGCAAGGATCTCGTTGAGACGCTTTTTCGTCTTCAAAATTTCGCTCGCCTGAATCGCGATATCGCTAGCCTGTCCTTGCGCTCCGCCGAGCGGTTGGTGAATCATAACCTTTGCGTTCGGAAGAGTGAATCTCTTGCCCTTTGCGCCCGACGAGAGCAAAAACGCACCCATAGACGCCGCCATACCCACGCAAATCGTGGACACGTCGCACTTGATATAGTTCATCGTATCGTAAATCGCAAAGCCTGCCGACACGCTGCCGCCCGGGCTGTTGATGTAGAGGCTGAT
>ONYW01000043.1 GCA_900322215.1 uncultured Eubacteriales bacterium
CGAATAACGGCGTCAGCCTGCCGTCTCCCAAATTCATGTACTATCGGTACATTAGGATTTGTGAGACGACAGCCTTCCTTGCTCTTCATCCAAATCACAAGGTTGTAACCGTCGTTATACGTACGTTTATGTACGCGCCCTCCTGACAAAGGGGCTTTTCCTTGTTATGCATCTAAACTGTGTGGTTTAACAAATAGAAATAATTTAGCGACCTGCGTCGTCTGCTCAAAATAGCGCAAATCTTTGTTGCTCACAGTTAAATGTGAGCAACTTTATATTTTGCGCATTTTTTCGCCCGCTTCCGCGCATTAGATTGTTTGCTATACCGTATAAGAACAAAAAAAACATCAGCCAGTGCTTCGCAACAATCTTATGCTTGGATAAAAGTGGATAAAATCCCTGTGCCAGATTGGTTACGTACGTTTATGTACGCGCCCTTCTCACAAAAAGGCTCTTCCTTGCATCTCATCTAAACTGTGAGGTTTAGTTGAATGAGGAATGAGGAATTACGGAAAATTATAATTTTTGACAAAAAGTCTTCCTCACAGGGGAGGACTTTTTTGTGTTCTTAATTGAGAGGCTGTACCACTAAGAGTCATACGCTTCTCATTGCTCGCAGGGATATATTTTACATAAATTTACAAGCAAAGTTTTTTCAAACTGTCACACAATAAGAGTATGACAGAGGCAAACGATAATAAAATTCAGTACGTAAGAAGGCGAGTGCTATTTTTCGTTTTAGCACTTGCGGTTGCAATATTCAGTTCGATTTTAAGTCAAAGTTTTACAAAAAACGCTGATTTTTACAATACTCAACAAAGTTTCAAACAAAATTTAGGCTACAATACGGCAATTGTGCCTTCGGCGTATCGCGCTGACGGAGCGTTGTTTGAGACGATAAGCGGAGAGCAATTCGTGCATATAGGCGGAAACCCCATAGGGATTGCCATTGGTGCAAACGGACTCATTGTGGCGGGCGTCGGCGGAGTAAGAACAGATGTCGGCGAACAATATCCGACAAGAAATTTGATAGCCGTCGGCGACATTGTCAAAGCAGTCAACGGTGAGGGCGTAAACTCTATATACAAACTTAAAACGCTTTTGAGCGAGACGACGGGCGACGTGACGTTGACGGTGGAAAGGCAGGGCAAAACTCTGCAAATAAACGTAACTCCTGCCGTTGAACGCGCGACGGAACAGCGAAAACTCGGTTTAGCCCTAAAAGAGGACGTAGGAGGCATCGGCACGATGACTTTTGTCACAAAAGACGGAGGTTTTGCCGCGCTCGGACACTATATCACCGACGGCGAAACGGGGCTTAGTGCCGAACTTGACAGCGGTAACATATACAATACAAGCATTGAGGCGGTTGAAAAGGGTGAAATCGGCAAAGCGGGCGGTCTCATTGCTAGCGTAAACAGGCTATCGACACCGATAGGAAAGATAAAAGAAAACGGAATCATTGGCTTATACGGCGAATACACGGGCAAAACGAGAGATTCTCTCGTGCGCGTAGCGCTCAAAGGAGAGGCGAAACCCGGTCATGCACAAGTTTTGACTACCGTCGAGGGCGACGAGCCGAAATTTTATGACATAGAGATAGTAAAGGTAATTTCTCAGACCGAGCCGGCGGACAAAGGCATGGTCATTATGGTGAGCGATAAAGAACTTCTCAAAAAAACAGGCGGTATCGTGCAGGGTATGAGCGGTAGTCCTATCGTGCAAGACGGGGTTTTGATAGGCGCGGTAACGCACGTATTCGTGCAAGATCCGACGAGGGGATATGCCGTTCATGCGCGCTTCATGTATGACGAAGCAAAGAAGTATGAGACGGCAAATCAAGACGAAAACGGTATTCTAACAATACCAAATATTGATGATATTGACATTGCGGCATAATCGTCGCGCTGTCTAAATCCTTTCAAGGGCGGTCAGGACAAACTGTTTGTTTGTCGGCTTGCCCTTGTTTTCATCAAGCGTCTCTCCGAATTCCTTATAGAGCACGTCGACGTCGCCTCTCAACCAGGCGGAGGAGATGGCGTTTTGAATATCTTTTTCTATACTGTCCTTTGACGCTCCGAATTCTTGAGACAGCCTGTCGTACCCGAAGAATTTGAGCGGAAGTATTCTTTCTCCGCACAGGGAGAGTTCTATGAGCCTTGCAAGCAATTTGTATCCTTTGAGATTGGGTTGAAAACCGAGTTTTAACAGGTAGTTCTTTATTCTTATTTCGTCGTCTTTCATACAAGCAGGATACCACGATATGACCTGCAAATTTTTCCTTTTATCGTGAGATTTTGGCGCAATTTGGGCATACTTTGTCATAACCGCCGATGTATACTCATAATTCTTACTATGAGTGAACTTAAAAAGCGAGTTTTACTTTCAAATCTGAGAGAGTATTTTTCAAACAACAAAAAGATTGTGATTTCCGCACTCGTCACCGTTTGCCTTGCGATTATCGTCGGGGTTATATCCTCGATTCGCGCCGTAAACGGCGAGTTCGAGAGGGTGGCGCGAGTGGATATGGAATTTGCCGGTGCAAAAATATTCTTTTTGTCCGCATTGCTCCTCGCCGTCTCGTATGCTCTCATACTCGTAGCAGGCGCAAGCAACAAGACGGTTTTTATTGTGATAATCCCTTTCTTTTTGCTTGGTTTTCTTATTGGCAAGTATTCGACATGCCTCATCGCGCGCTATGAATTTTGGGGAATAATCAATCTAATCCTTTGTTATCTACCGTTTTTTCTTGCGAGCCTCGTTCTCTTTGTCATTGCCGCGACAAACGTACTGTCCGCGTGTGTCTCAAAGCAAACGGAGAACGGGTTGAAGCAGTATTTGTTGCCGACCTTAAAACTCTTCGGAATCAACGTAGGGATAGCGCTAGTGCTGTTTCTCATCGTCGGATCTTTCTTCGGAGTTATAGAGATAAGCTTGTTTTGAAACGTATTGTCCACAAACTAAGACATTACGGTAATTATATAGCAATTCCAAAAATACAAATACTGCGTTAGATAATCGGTTTTATGATTATCTACGCGGAAACTGACCGCTTATTATCGGTATGAATAAAAAGACTGTAAATCCGCAAAATAACAAAAGAGGAAACGATATGACAAACAAAAAAGCAAATTTTTTGATACTATTCACAATAATTGTTTTCATTCTCGCAGTACTTCTTGCGGGTATACTTCCTTTCGCGTCGCAAGTTGCGTTTGCGGATGGCGGACGCAAATTTGAGAGCGTCGGGAAGAGCGCGTATCTTGTCGACTATGCGACGGGAACGGTGTTATATGCGAGAAAGGAAAACGATAGGCTGCCTATTGCAAGTATGGTGAAGATTATGACGGCAAATCTCGTGTTCGAGGCGATAGACAGGGGCGAAGTCTCGCTTGACGACGACGTGCTTGTGTCCAAAAACGCGGCGAGTATGGGAGGCTCACAGGTGTTTCTTGACAAGGATTCCACTCACAAAGTGAGTGACCTCTTGCGCTCAGTTGTCGTAGCCTCGGCAAACGACAGTTGTGTCGCGCTTGCCGAGCATATTGACGGCAGTGTGGAGAAGTTCGTGTCACGCATGAACGCAAGAGCAAAAGAACTCGGCATGCAAAACACGCAGTTCGTCAACTGCACGGGACTGCCTGCACCGGGCGGATATTCGAGCGCAAAGGACGCGTCTATTATGTTTAGAGAACTCATAAAACATCCGACCTTCTTTGAATATGCGAACGTGTGGATGGAAGATTTTAAGCATCCGAGCGGAAGAACGACGAGTATCTCCAACACAAACAAACTCGTTAGATACTACAACGGTTGCGACGGAGGCAAAACCGGATTTACAAACGAGGCAAAATTCTGCCTTACCGCGACTGCAAAGAGAGACGATATGCGCGTTATTGCCGTACTGATCGGCGCGGACAGTTCAAAAAATCGCAACGCCGCTGTGTCGGACATGTTTGACTATGCGTTTGCAAACTTTGAAAACAGCGTACTGCAAAAAGCGGGCGAGCCTATCAAAAACGATATAGAACTCGTTGGCGGCAAGCAAAAAACGTTGCAAATCGCTGTCAAAGACGACTTGACTGCGTTCAAAGAACGCAACTCGTCGGCGGGCTACGAAGTGAAGTTTGACATTCCGTCAAGGATCAAAGCGCCAATTGCTGTCGGTGACGTTGTCGGTAAGGCGTATCTTGTGAAGGACGGCGTCGTCGCAAAAGAAGTCGACGTAGTGTCGCTTGAAGATGTGAAGGCAAAGAGTTTGTTTGATGCAATACACGATATAGCGTCGGACTGGGGCACGAGAGTCATGAGTAAATAGTTTGTTTGAAAATGCAAATAAAGTTCGCAAACGTAAATTAAGTTGCAAACGCTTTATAGAAGTATGAAAGCGGTTAAAGTTGCGAACGGAACGTTGGGAGCAAGGCGCGTGCTTTGCTCCCATAAAACTAAAAAAGTTTTATCACTCGTCAAAGCGAGTGATTTTTTTTGACAAAAATCGCTTGGTATGCTAAGATACATTTGTTAAAGTGTGAGGAAAAACCTTGCGCGTGTTTGAATCTTTGTGATTTTGGAGCAAAAAATGGCAGATGACGAAAAAATCATTCGAAACAGCGACTCATCGTCGTCGCAGGAGCCGACGTCAGAAAACGTCACGATAGCCGAGGACGGCGATGTGATAGACGGCGAATTTTTGCTTGCAAAACCCGAAATTGTCTACCATTTGGAGGATTTTGAAGGTCCTATCGACCTGCTTCTCACTCTCATCAAGGCGGCAAAAATCGCGATAGAGGACATCTTTATATCCGACGTCACAAGCCAGTACGTAGAGATCATCAAGAACACGCCAAAGGAAGAACTTGACTTTGACTATGCGGGCGAGTTTATCACCATGGCGGCTGAACTCGTATATCTAAAATCCGTTCGGACGCTTCCGCGCGAAGACGAAGAATTCGATGACGACGAGCCTGATGAGAGACAAATCCTCATCAACAAAATCAAGGAATACGCGCTTCTCCGTGAAAAGAGCCAAAAACTACAAGAACTCGAGACGACAAACAGGTTTTACCGCTCGCCGGTCTTTACGGACAAGGATTACCGCGTAGCACTCGTCAATTTTTCGCTTCCGAAACTTGTTGCCGCCTACGCGCAAGTGCTTGCAAACGCGGAGCGCAGAGGGCAAGAGATTATTCCGAAAAAGGTCATGAAGGACAGGTTTTCCGTCCACGACCAAATGGAGCATATAAGGCAAATCATAGCGGTGGAAAAAGAGATGCAGTTTACCGATCTCTTTGAGCCCGACTATGACAAGAGCGATATAGTAACGACCTTCCTTGCCGTGCTTGAACTGCTCAAATACGGCAGGCTTCGTGCAAAGCAAGACGAGGTTTTTGGGGCAATAACGATATACGCGGTGGAAGGCACGGAAGACGCACCGATAGAATTTGAGGAGAACGACGATGGAAAATATTAAAAATGTCGTAGAAGCGATAATATTTGCGAGCGGTTCGCCGATTTTGAAGACGGATATCATCGAAAAGATTCCTGAAATCACTACGCAAAAACTCAACAGCATAATAAAAGATCTCCAAAAGACGTATTCCGGCGAGTGCGGTATAATTCTTGCCGAGTTCAACGGCAAGGTGCAGTTTATGTCCAATCCGAAGTACGGCGAGACTGTCGCCGACGTGCTTACGCCGCTCAGAGAAAAGGAACTCACAAAGACGCTTCTTGAAGTGCTTGCGACTATTGCCTACAAACAGCCGATAACTCGCCTTGAAATCGACGATATGAGAGGCGGAACGAGTTCGGAATACGCAATAACGGGGCTTTTGAAGGCGGGGCTTATCGAGGCAGTCGGAAGAAAGGACACCGTTGGCAGACCGCTACTTTACGGCACGACTGACGAATTTCTCAAAAAGTTCCAACTCGAGAATATCGAGGATTTGCCTGACTATGAAGAGGTTTTGAACCAACTCAAACTCATCAGCGGACCGACGCAAGAAACGCTGTTCCATACGCGTACTATTCTCGACGAAGACGAAAACCTTGTGGAAGAACAAGTCATCGCCGAGGTCGCCGCAGACAATTCGGGAGTGTTGCCGGAGCCTGAAGAGGAAGAGATTCCTGAGTTCCTCGAAGGCGAAAACTTTGAAGTCTTTGACTGACACTCAAAATATATTGATAGAAAATCATACGCAATTCGTTGCAAAATCCGCCGAATGGCGGATTTTTTGTTGAGCGCAAACCTTTTTACTCGCTTGTTTTGAAAAACGGTTTGCAAATTCCTCATAATCGGCTGCATAGTCGGATTTTTGCTGTACAAATGATATTTTTTTGTATTTTGCAAAGAATAACAATATGTGGACGATAGTTGCGTTGCTTGCGGTAGAGATATTGTTACTTGCCGTATTTGCACCGATAAAAGTTGAAGTGCAGGCATATTTTTGCCTTGAAAGGGGCGTTTTTCTTGCTGATATAAAGATTTTTCGACTGACTGTCGCAAAAATCAGGGCAAAATTGCAACACGGAAAGATTATACTTACGGTCAACAACAAGCGTATGCCGCTGAAACCCTCGGGCAAGCAAAGCAAAAGAATGTCGAAAGTCGCAAAATACGTCCTATCGGGAAATTTGGCGGTAAGAGGCGACATACTTGCGGTTGTAGGCTCCGAAAACTCTATGAGCGCAAGCCTGGTTTCGACGACAATTTGCGTGATAGGGAACGTGCTCGGGCAAAATCAACGCGTATACGACGGTTATTCTACGCAGCGAACGGACGTGCAACTTGCAATCAAATCGAATATAAGCGTATTTCAAACCCTTGAGATGATGATAGAGAAATGATATGAAAGAATTTGAAGAGATACTCAAAGAGACTGTAGAAAACATAAAAACAGTGGTAGGATCGAGTGACGTGATAGGAAAACCTGTCATAAACGGTGACGGCACGATAATTTTGCCCGTCAGCAAACTCACGTACGGATTCGTAGCGGGAGGCGGAGGCGCGGTCAAAACTTCCTCAAAAGACGGAAGTCCGTTTGGCAACGCGAGCGGAGGAGGAATGACCGTAACGCCCGTAGGCTTTTTGATTTGCGGTAGGGAAAAGAAGTTCATAACCGTTGACAAAGCTTATTCCGACAACAAGTGGTTTGAACTCTTACACGGCGTTTTGGAGACGATAAAAGGTGACGACAATGACTAAAAACACGAAGATTTTCGCACTTACTTTGCTTGTGATGTTTTTCGGTATAACTATGTGCGGATTTGCAAACGGTGGTGATTTTGTCACTAATAACGGCAAAAGTATTATAAAAAACGATAAAATAAATAATACTTTTGGAAATTTTGAGTCAAATTATTCAAACAACATAGAGGTTGTGCCAAGCGACTTGACGAGTGACGAGCTGCCGCATATAACGCCCTACACGGGTGAAGAACTTTGGCAGGAGCCGACTGAAAATCACGTCTTTGCGACGAGAAACCAACAAACGGGCAAGGTGCTTATCGAGGCAACGACGGGGAGAGTTTTGTATACATCGAACGAAGACGCGAGACTATATCCTGCGTCGACTACGAAAATTTTGACTGCGCTTTGCGTACTCGACAATGTACCGCTTGACAAGGTTGTCGAAATTCCGAAAGAAGCGGTTGGAGTGGAGGGTTCGTCCATATACTTGAAAGAAGGACAAAAAATCTCCGTGGAAGATCTGCTGTTCGGTTTGATGCTAAGGAGCGGAAACGACGCGGCGGTTGCGCTTGCGATTTCTACGAGCGGAAGTATGGAAGAATTTGCAAAACTTATGAACAAAACCGCGATAGAGTGCGGAGCGACTGACTCGAATTTTGTAAATCCACACGGTTTGCAGGACGAAAACCACTATACGACGGCACTCGATCTTGCAAAAATCACCGCACGTGCATATAAAAATCAAGATTTTGTGCGTATAGTCTCGTCAAAGACGAGAAAGATCAAAATCGACGACAGTGAACTCGTCATTGCAAACAAGAACAAGATGCTCAAATTGTACGACGGTGCAAACGGCGTGAAAACGGGATTTACGAAGTCGAGCGGAAGATGCCTCGTCTCAGGCGCAAAACGTGACGGAATGCAACTTATATCTGTTGTCCTCAACTGCGGAGATATGTGGAATGAGTCAATTAGAATGCTTGATTTCGGCTTTGACACCTTTGAAATGGTGAATTTTGAAAAAGCGTTGCTCGGATCGGGAGAGAAGACCGTAACTTTCGATGCTAAGTTTTTGAACAACGGCGATTTGTTTGAAACTAAGTTTCCGCTTAGGAAAGACGGAAGTGAAAAAATCGCGTTGTAAAACGACGTAAAATCAGTTTTCAGTTATTTGTACGATATCTTTTAGTGCTGCAAATCGCTTGATTTGTGGCACTGTTTTTTGTATAATCATATAAATTGTATATTTACGTGCGTGACTGCGTATGCGGCGCGCGTTTGGAGTTTTATGCGTATCAACAAGTATCTCGCCGAATGTGGCGTATGTTCAAGAAGAAATGCCGACGAACTTGTAAAACAAGGCAGAGTCAGTATCAACAAAAAAGTCGTGAAAGAACTGGGCTTTGACGTTGACGTCGACAAAGACGTCGTGTTCGTGGACGGAAAAAAGGTCGTCAAAGTGACTCACTACGACTATCTTTTGTTCAACAAGCCGAAAGGTTGCGTCACGACCATGGACGACACGAAGGACAACAAGTCGGGCAGACCGAAGTCCGACGCCGAAACAGCGGAGAACACTCAAAAGAGCGTTGACCTTGACGAGGACGTCAAAAAGCGTCCGAGAAGAACGGTTGTCGACTATATCGGCAACGACTTCAAAAACAAGCGACTTTTTCCTGTCGGAAGGCTTGACTATGACAGCGAAGGGCTGCTTCTTCTCACAAACGACGGTGATCTTACGTACAAGCTGACGCATCCGTCAAGCGAGATCCCAAAGACGTATATTGTCAAAATCGAGGGGACGATAGAGGAGAGCGACCTTGCGATACTCAGGAAAGGCGTAAAAGTGGACGGAGTGAAATACGGACACTGCAAAGTAAAAGTTACGGGAGTCGAAGAGGGCAACGCAAGGCTCGAAGTCATAATCTTCGAGGGCAAGAACCGCGAAATCCGCAGGATGTTCGAGGCTGTGGAAAAGAAAGTTATCTTTTTGAAACGCGTCGCAATAGGCGATTTGCGCCTTGGCGGACTCTCTCGCGGCGGGTATAGGGAACTAAGCGAAACGGAAGTCGCCTATCTCAAAAAGCTTTGCGAAAAGTCGGTCAAGACTCAACCGCAAGCATAATTTATTATCTTTGATAATATCGGCAGCACGAAAGCCTTATACAAGACAATAAAATCGAGTGAAAAATCAATGAATATTCTTCTTACAAACGACGACGGCTTTGCAGCACCCGGCATTTGGGCGCTTGCAAACAGGCTGAAAAAGAATCACAGAATCTTTATCGTCGCACCGGACAGCGAACGCTCCGGCGCGTCTCATTCCGCGTCGTTTTTCAGTTCGCTTTCCTATGAGTACAAGGGAAATATAGACGGTGTTGAAGTGTATTCCATCTCGGGAACGCCTGCCGACTGCAT